>DASXKQ010000086.1:0-12003 GCA_036496745.1 Polyangiaceae bacterium | reverse complement strand
AAAATCAGGATACACGGCGAGCTTGCGATTCATTGCTGTAAAGCGGTAGACCTCGTAGCCACCGTTGGCATCCACACCGCAGACCGCGGCGTTGTGCACGGTCAGCGGCGGAATGGGCGCAGCTCCGGCGCTCTGCGTGTTGCTGGATTCCGAAGCGCAGCCTGCACTGGCAAGCGAGCCCAGCGCGAGCAGTAGAGCCAACGCGCGTCGGCGTCGGCTGCCGGGAGCACGAATGGTCGCGTCGGTTGCGTCAAAAGTCATTACGGCGATCGTCGAGTCATGCATGGCGACATCCTCCGCGAACTGCGAGCCCAGGTCAGTTCATCACGGGGTGAGTCTTTGTGCAAGCGGCGATCGCAAGTTAATCGTCTATTGAGACTTACAGTTTAAGTTCGCGATGATCTCGAATTATCATGAGTGTTCGCGAGCGTTCATGAGTGTTCGCGAACGTTCGGCGGCAGCATGAGTGTCCGCACTCGAGCGCGAGCGAATACGTGGATGGCCGTCATTATTCCGCGCATTTCGTTGATTCGTCCGCGATCGGCGTCCGTAAACGTTCGCGAACACTCGAATCTTGTGCAGACAAGAATGTTCCCTGAAAGTCGATGTTGCAGAATGTCGCAACTCGGCATCGCGAAAGATTTGTATTGCGCTAATCGAGTAGCTGAGTAGTAATTGCGACGAGGAACCGGAGCGGTGTCTGCACTAGCCATCTCATGGAGGGCGCACATGCGACGCGAAACCAAAGCGACGAGATCTTGCCTGCAGGTCCTTTTGTGCCTGCTCGCGATCGTTTGTCTGTTCGGCTGCTCGGGCGCGCCCGAGAAGACCGGCACGATTAGCAACGTGCTGACCTTCCCGGTCAGCATCACGATCGCCACGCCGAATCCGGTGTCGCCCCTCAACCCCGTGGCGACCGGCTCGAACTCGCTGCAGCTCGGTGCGGGCGCGGAGATCGTGACCGGCGTCGGCGTTGCCATGGGCAGCGGACTTCAAACGCAACCCGACGCGCTGCTCAACGAGACGTGGAGCCGCGGCACGGCCGTCTTGAATGATCGCGTCAAGGTGCGCGGCACGCTGCACGCGAAAACGCACACCTCGTCCTCGAGCGCGACGATCACGACGCTCGATCAAGCGCCCGCGTTCGACCCGCCGGCTACGCTGAGCTGGAACGTCAACTACCCGACCGGTCCGGCCAACGACGTCACCGTCAACTCCGGCACCTCGACCTCGCTCGCTCCCGGCAAGTACGGCACGATCACCATCAACTCGCAGGGCGTGCTCACCCTCAAAACGGGCACGTATTTCCTCACGGCGTTCAGCCACCAATCCGCGGCGGTGGTGAAGCTCGACCAAGCCGACGGCCCCGTGATCATCTACACGACGAGCAGCGTCACGCTGCGCGGTTCGTTCACTCCACTCTCTGGAACGGTTCCGGATCTGCTGATCACCCAGCTCGGCACCACGCCGGTGATCGTGGAGTCCCTCTTCAACGGCGCCCTGCTCGCGCCGGCCACATCCATCACGCTGCGCTCGCTCAACTCGCTCATCCACACGGGCTTCTTTTACGCCAAGGACATGATCCTCGATGCCCACGCGCGCGTGCAGTACCGCCGCCCGCTTGCGGTGGTGGGCGCCGCCAATCCGCCGGGCGCTACCTGCCTCACTCTCTTGGCCGGGCAAGTCCCGGATAAGAGCATCAACCACTATTGCAAGTGCCAGGATCACTCGGACACGGATCGCGACGGCGTCGAGGATTGCGCGGATGGGTGTCCTGCGGATCCGCACAAGACCGCGCCCGGCTTGTGCAATTGCGGCATCCCCGACACGGACTCCGACGGCGATCACGTGCCGGACTGTTTGGATCGCTGCCCGGCTGACCCGAACAACACGAGCTCCGGCCAGTGCGGTTGCAGTGGTTTGCGCCCCGAGCTACCGGGTCTCAAGCCCGCCGGCACCAAGTGCACGGACACCGGTTGCCCGCAAAGCAACGCGACCTGCAGCGCCAACGGCGTGTGCGGCAATCGTTCGGCGTGCGCGCCCGCGCCGGCCTGCACGTTCGTAAACCACGATCGGGCCTCGTATTGGGTGTGTCCAGGTCCGGTAACGCAGAGCGCGGCGGCGCAGGCCTGCCGTGCCAAGCAGATGGGGCTCGTGCGCATCGACGGCTTCCTCGAAGATCAGTTCGTGCGCTCGCTGGTCACTGCGCCCGTCTGGATCGGCGCGAACTCGATCACAGCCAGCGGCGTGTGGCGCTGGACCACCGCGACCTCCAACAACGGTGATCAGTTTTGGCAAGGCGCAGCGAACGGCGCGCAGCGCAACAGCCTATTTTCATACTGGGCGACGGGTGCGCCCGCTTCGCAGCGTTGCGCGGTCGTTGAACCAGGGAGCGGGCGCTGGCTCGACGTCGATTGCAGTGAGGCGCTCGGCTACATCTGCGAGTTCGACGCGCCCGTCGTGGCACCGCCGCCGGACTCGCCACCGGGCCGCCCGCAGGATCCGCCCGCTGATGCGCCCTGCATCTCCGAGACCGCCGCCGGTTTGACGGATAGCGGCACCGACCTCTTGAACGATCTGAAAGCCGCGGATGCCGGCGTGTTCCAAGGCGCAGCGGCGAACCCACCCAGCGCGAACGAATCGTGTCCAGCGGACGATCCGCTCACGAACGGGATCGGCGACGTCGCTTCGGGCGCGGGCTGCAGCTTCACGGCGAGCGATCCGAACTTCCAATGCTTCGCGGACGCGGACTGCAACAGGTTCGGCGCCAACGTCGTATGCCGGCAGATAAAGGACGACCCCAACTGCGTGCCGCTCGACGCGAGCGCGCCGCTCGACGGCGGCGGCGGCAGCTGCATCGGTCATTCGCGTTGCGGGACGCTCAACTGCCCGTCCAACCAACCGACGACGCCTTGCGACACCATCCAAGTGTGCAACCCGAACTCCGAGTTCGATGCCGGGCTCGACTTGGGCGCGAACCTGACGCCGGCGCCCTTCGATCCAGGCGGCATGTTTGACGGCGGGGTCGCGCCGGATGCGGGCTCGGCCGGCGTGTATTCGGATCCGCCAACCGGCACCGGCAAGGATCACAGCTGGTGCAAGCTGGGACCGCAGAATCCTGTGCCGGATGCGACGCAATCAAAGAAGGATACCGGCGGACAGAGCGGCAGCTCCTCGCCGATCAGCTTCGCCTTCCAACCCGATCTGACCTTCGATTCTTCCACCAATCCGCTGTCGCTCGGCGAGACGGATCTGAAGGTTCACGCCGCGGCGCAGCTCGTGACGACGGCGACGCTCAACGACTTCCTCGGCTCGCACAAGAACTTCACGGTGCCGATTCTGAAGGCGGTCGCAGACATCAAAGCGGAGCGCTGCACGCTGCGCGACGACGACTCGAAGTTCGAGGTGTTCGATATCGATTTCATCGAGGATTCCGGTGTTCCGATCTTCAACACGTCCGCTGCCGACAGCGAGTTTCACGACGCAACCGTCGCTTGCAACAATGCGGTGGGAGAGTTCATCACGCTGGCGAACCGCGCCAAGAAGGCGTTCCGCGACGCGCAGAACCTGCTCAAGCAATACCAGGCGCTGAAGAGCGGCAACCTTGGGCATTTCGAGGACCTGTGCCAGCAGCTGATCGGCAGCTTCGGCAGCGACACCGACATTCCGTTCTTCCCGGGCGGCCTCGATTGTCCGGCGAATGAGCCGGCGGAAATCACGATCAACCGCTTCCTCGACTACTATCAAGCGCCGGGCTTCGGTCAGATCACTCAGCTGAAGCAGGGTGTCGCCAACCTGCTGGCCACGACCAAGCAGCTGCAGCAGGCCTTGAGCTGGAGCGATCAGATCCCATTCGCGGATATCGGCAACGAGCAATCGCAGACGATCTTGAGCGTGCCGTTCGCGATCGGGCCGATCCCGATGGTCTTTCAGATCGACGCCTTCTACAGCTACGGCGTCGCCGGCTTCTTCGAAGTCGCGCTCAAGTTCCCGTTCGATCCGCTGGACACTACAGTAGGCGAGCGCGACGAGATCGCGCACGTCAAGGCGGGCGTGTTGCCGCACGCCGCGGCCGGTCTGTCCGCGTTCGTCGGAGCCGGCGGCGGCCTCGGCGGTTTCTCGGCCACGCTCGGCATCGAAGGCGCGCTGACGCTCGGCAACGTGAAGGCGCCGATCTTTGCCGGCGCCGGCGTGGGCGCGGAGATCCTGCAAGACATTCGGCCGATCCCCACCGACTTGCAGCCACCCATCGGCGTACTCACGGACCAGCTCGGGCTGAGCGCGAACATCGGCATCCCGAGGTCGTTCAAATTCTTCGTTTGGTACGACTACGGCGCCGGCCTCCAGATCAGCGACGTGCTGAAGGGAGAAGTGAACGCTCGGCTCAAGATCAAGTTCTTCTTCTTCAGCCGCACCTGGAAAAAGCGCGTGATCAAGTTCAATGGCTTTAGCCGTAGCTTCGATCTGTTGAGCGGCAAGCTCGGTACGGATCCGAGCGTGGGCATGAAGACGGAGGCCGTCGATCAACCAAACGGGGCGAGTACGAGCACGAACACGGTCGAGGGCACGACCAACACCGGTCAGGACGAAGCCCCGACGCAGCTGGCCGCGCTCGCCTCCTTGCCCGTGCCCGACTCACAACCGGCCAATACCCCGATGCCCTTCAACCCGACGGAAGTGGAAAGCGTGCTGTACGACCAAGAGTGCTGCGCGCGCGTCGGGCAAAAGTGTCTCGGGCCCAGCGAAGCGCCGAGCGACGACGGCCGCGTGCCGTGCTGCCCCGGTCTCACGTGTGGGATCGACGCGGATCAAGGGACAGCCTGCAGGCTGCTATGCAAAGACCAAGGGGCCGCCTGCACGGCAAACAGCGATTGCTGCCCCCAGGACCAGTTCACCGTGACGTGCGGTCCGCAAAATACCTGCGTGAAGTGTGGCAACAGCAACCTCGGCGTGAACGGCGGCGCGCCGTGCACGCAAAACAGCGACTGCTGCAACTTCGACGTGCCGGCCGATCACATCGAGTGCGGGCCGTTGCACACTTGCGTCCAGGTGATCCAATGAGCATTCGTTCGCATCGTCGCCCGCTGGCACTAGCGTGCGCGCTCGGTCTCGGATCGTTCGGTTGCGCGCGGACCGAACGATCCGTGGCAGAGCAAGAGCCCGGCGCCGCTGAGCCGGTGCTCTCCGCGGCAGCTCCGGCCGCGGCTCCGTCGACTGCTCCTGCAGCGTCAGCGGTGGCCGAAGCGACGGCGCTCGACCCGCACACGCCGGGTTGGGAGCTCGGGCACCGCTACGTCTACCAGCTCGGTTTCACGACCCAGGTATCGTTCGGCGCGGGCGCGTTCGACTTCGACCTGGGCGGGCAACTCGAGCTCGTTCCGATCAAACAGACGCCCGACAAAACGACTCTTCACGCGAGTATCTCGGACGCGAAGATCACGAGTCGTATCCCGGGCGGCCAAGCAGAGCTCGACCGTTCGGCGGCCGAGATCCGCGCCGGAGGTGCGTTCTTCACGCTGGCCGGCGGCCGGCTGAGCGAATTCGCGGTTCCGGTAAAGCAGAGTGCGCTGGCGAGCAGCACGTACCGGCAAGTCGCTGCCGCCTTGCAATTCGCGCGCGCCCTGAACGGCTCGCAGCGCTACACGGCCCAAGAGTACGACACGACGGGACAATACCTCGCACAGTACGAGTTTTTGCCTGCTACCGGCACGTGGCAGAAAAGCAAGCAGCGCTACCTCGGTATCTTGGGCGTCGAAGCGATGCCGAAGCAAGCGAACGTGCAGCTTTTGCCGCAAGTCGTCGCGTCGCAGGGCGAAGTGAAGCTCGCGGCGAGCGGGCGGCCGGAGACGATTCTGCTCCTCGATCGCGCTAGCGTGAAAGCGCAGGCCGCCATCCTCTCGTCGGTACGCGTCGATTTGAAGTCGACCCTCGACGAGGTCTCACGCAAGCCGCAGCCCAACTTGCTCGCGCTGTTCACGACTTACAAGCGGATCGGGGCGGGTGAGCCAATCGGCGCGCCGGTCGCCAGTGACTCACTCGACGACGCCCGCATCAGCGGGCTCGACTTCGATACGATCCTCGCAAGCCTGGAGAGGACCGCTCAGGAGCAGGTAGCCGCCGGCAGCAACGACGCGGCTCCGCCCGAAGATCAAGCCGAGCAGGACAGCAAGACCAAGCAGAGCTCGCGCTTGTTCCTCGCGCTCGGCGCGCTCTTTCGCAAGCAGCCCGCGACGATCGCGCAAGCCATCGCCAAGATCCAGGCCGGCTCGCCCGCGGCCCCGGTGCTGCTCGATGCTCTTAGCTCGGCAGCCAACTCCGACGCTCAGGACGCGCTCGTCACGCTGGCGCGCGCGCAGGGCATCGATCCCAAGCTGAGGAGCAGGGCCGTGGCCGGGCTAGCTCGAACGCCCAAGCCGACGCGTGAAGCGAGCGCGGCGCTCAAAGCGATTCTCGTGGACGAGCCCTTCAATCGCGGCGCGCTGTACGGGCTCGGAACCCAGTCGCGACACTTGCGCGACGCAGGCGATACGCGCCGCGCAGCCGAGCTGGGCGACGTGTTGCTCGCGCAACTCAAGCGCGCCAAGGATGCCGCGTCGCTCGCCACCGTCCTGCGCGGGATCGCCAATTCCGGCTACGCGCGGGCCCTAGAGCCAGTCACCCCGTTGCTCAGCGACCCACGCGAGCAGGTGCGAGTCGCTGCGGTGCGCGCGTTGCAGTCCATGCACGATCCCAACGTCGACCGCCTGCTCGCGACGCGCATGCAGGCGGACTCCTCCAGCTCGGTTCGGATCTCCGCGATCGAATCGGCGCACATTCGCGACCCGAGCGACGTGGTCGCGTCGGCGTTGGTCAGCACGGTCAGCGGAGCGAGCGATCCGCATGTGCGCTACGGCGCGCTCGAACTGCTCATCCAATGGCTGCCGCAGCGTTCCGATCTGCGTCCGACACTGGCGAAGGTAGCGCAGGCAGATGCCGAGCCCAGGATTCGCGATCGCGCCAAGGCCGCACTCTAGAGTGCGGCCCATGATTGGGACGCACTCACGGATGCACGTTCTGCTCCATGCAGTGGAGAGAGGCTTGTTGCTCTTGATCGCAGAAACCCTCGTTGATCGCGGCGACGCCGTCGTCCGCGTCGCAGCTGAAATGATCGGCCGGTTGGGCCAGCAAACAGCGGTAAAACGCGGAAAACTCTGGCTGGCAGGCGGCGATCGAACCCATCGCAATGCAGTTCAACTTGCAGTCGACCGCGTGCGAGCATTTGAGCTCGAACGAGTGAGCACAGATGCCTTCGCAGTCGCGCGCAAGCGCTTTGAGGAACGTCGCTCTACTCGGGCTCACGGCGGACACCGAGGCCGCGACGGACGCCGAGGCCGCCACGGCCTGCGTCTGATCGCCCGACGTCTCTCGGCTGGGCTCACGCGCGCACGCGACGAAGAGCACCCAAGCCATCGAGATAGCGCTGCCATGTGCCGCCCAGGACCGCATCGTCATGTCGACGAGCCTAGCAGCTGCCGTTGAGAGTTTGGAAGAAGAGATCGACACGCGGCGTACGCGCGATGGTCCGCGCGCAATACTCTGTGCGGTATGGCTCGTGCTCGTGGCTTGCGCAGGCAGGGATCCCGCGCAGGCCGAGTGCACCAACACCAGCACGGAATCGATCGTGAATGGGAGCGATACGGAGAGCTATCTGGGTCTCGCCCCGGCGCAGCAACGCGCGGTGGCGCGCGTTCAAGATCGAAATCAACCGGACGGGGCATTGTGCAGCGGTGTATTCGTGAAGAGCGACTGGATCGCGACAGCGGCGCATTGCCTACAAATCGAGTCGGCGCAGGTGCTCGTCGCCGGGCCCGACGCTACGACGTTCGCCTTGCCGGTCGTGACTGCGATCAGCAACTCGGACCAGGATGTCGCTTTGTTGAAAGTCGACGTCTCGAGCGTTCCGTCTTTGCCCGATATCGAGCCGCTCGCGGTTGCTACGCCGAACGATCCGCCGCTCGTAGCCGGGCAGCTCCTAGAAATGGCAGGCTATGGGCTCACGGAATCCGGGACCGTGCGCGAGCTTCGCTTTCTAGTCGAGCCCACATCGGCCCTGACTGCTACGAGCATTACGGTCGACGGCTCGGGCGCGAGCGGAGCGTGTGACGGTGATTCGGGCGGACCGCTGCTTGCGCGTGACACGAGCGGACACGTCGTGCTGCTCGGAACGCTGTCTCTCGGGTCCTCGAGCTGTCGGAACGATGACGAATACGTCCGACTCGACGCGCTACAGGCGTGGCTCACGCAAACCCTCGGACCTCCCGAGCCGGCTGGCGACGACTGCGGCAGCATCGACGGCGCGGGGCGTTGCTTCAACGGGATGCCCATGTGGTGCGCGGGCGGTACTCTGCACACGGCGACGTGCAGCGGCGGTACGGCTTGCGGCTGGGACGCGGTGCAATCTGGATTTCGGTGCGTCGCGCCCAACGTAGACCCTTGCCACGGCGTTGACTCGAACGGCGCGTGCTTTCAAGGCATGCCCGCGCGCTGCGCAGGCGGCATGCTCGCGCTAGAGCCATGCGGTTGCGGCTTGAACTGTCGCTTGGACGGAGCAACAGGTGGAGCACTTTGCGCCCACTGATTCGAAGGGGCATCGCCGCGCGAGAGATTGCCGCGAGCCCAGAGTTTTTCGATGGCGCTAGCCAGCGCTGGGTGCCGACCACCTCGCCGTGCTAAGCGCATCGTTCGATGTCCGACGCTTCGGATGATGCAGAGCTCAGTACTGCGACGGCGTCTGACCTGCAGGAAGAGCCCCCGCTGACGATATTGCGTTGGGTCTGCCCCGACTGCGAGCAACCCACGGCGCTGTCCGATCGCACCGTCGTGATTGGGCGCGATCCCGACTGTACGACTCAGCTCGCGTCGGCGCGCGTTTCCCGCAAGCACGCCGACGTGAGGCGTAACGCCGACGGCTACCTCGTTCGTGACCTCGACAGTAAGAACGGCGTGTTCGTCAATGCGACGCGCGTCAAGAAAGCGCTGCTGCGAGTGGGCGACGTGCTGCGGGTCGGCGATTTCATTGCCGTCGTCGAGGCGATTAGTCCGCCCGAGCTTCCCGGGTTTCGCGATCTCGGATACGGCTTTTTCGGCGGCCCGGCGCTGCGACGCGTGCTACGGCGGGCAAACGAGCTGGCGCCGCAGCCGCTCGATCTGATCTTGCTCGGCGAGACCGGGACAGGCAAAAAAACGCTGGCTCGGGCCATTCATCGACTGAGCGGTCGCTCGGGGTCGTGCGTCGTGGTCGATGCTCGCGCCCTGCCAGCGGACGCGCTCGCCCACGAACTATTCGGCCCGGCCGCGAGCGACGACGGCGCGTCCGCGAGCGTGGGGCGGCTGCAGGTCGCGCGCGCCGGAACGCTCGTGCTCGAAGAGGTGACGGCCCTACCGCTCGACCTACAGAAGCGGCTCGCCGTCTCGCGTGGGGCGAGTGCACACGGTGCGAGGCATGGTGACTCCGACTTTCGGCTGATCGGCACGAATCGAGAACCGTTGGGTGAAAGGGGGCCGCGCTTTTTCGATCCCGAGCTGCGCGCTCGCCTGGAAGCAGCAATCATTGCCGTTCCACCGTTACGGCAGCGTCGCTCCGACATCGTTCCACTTTTCGTGCGGCTGCTCGCCCGCCATTCCCAGAACGCCGATGTCACGCTCGAGGCAGAGCTGCTCGAGCACCTGTGTCTGCTGGCTTGGCCGATGAACGTGCTCGAACTCGACGACGTGGCTTACCGCCTGGCGGCGCGCTACTCGAGCGAATCCGAGCTGAAGCTCCGTCACTTTCTGGAACTGACGGGTCGCCTAGACTCCGCTAGTCGTGGAGCGTCGCGCGCCGCGCCGCGCCGGCAGGTATTGACCTACTCGCACACGGAGATTCTGGCGCTGAATGCTGCTCTCGAGCGCAATCGCGGCAACCTGACCAAGGCCGCCGGCGACTTGGGCATCACACGCGCGAAGGCCTACCGCATGCTGCGCAGCGCGAAGTCGCAACGCTGAGAGTCGCCTCCACTCGTGTGGGAAGAGCGAATGGCGCTGTGCTCCGGACGGCGGGTCGCGGTTCTTGCGGAGCAGTCTCGGGCAGCCGTACGTGCTGAAAGCTGGTGTCGATCAGCCAGAGTGGGCGCCGCGCACGACTCGAGCTGAGCGGCGCGAGCGCGTGCGCGAAATCGGCGATTGTCGCGAAACGATGCTGCTTGGCCTTGGCCAAGCAGTGACGTACGACTTGCTCGAGCGCATCGGGTACGTCCGTCCTAAACGTCGCGATCGGTGCCGCCGGTTCTTGCAGTATTCGCACGAACAGCTGCTCCGGCCTACCCAAGAGGAACGGGGACGTACCGGTCAAGCACTCGTATAGTATCGTGCCGAGCCCCCAGATATCCGTGCGACGATCGACGTTCTGCGGCGCTGTCAGCTGCTCCGGCGACATGTACGGAGGCGAGCCGCACCACATGTCGTCGCCGGCACTTGCCGAGGGATCGTCCGCGACACCCTTCGAAATGCCGAAATCCAGCAGCTTTACCGTTTGCTCGTGCTCGCTGTCATGCGCGAGGAAAACGTTGGTCGGCTTCAAATCCCGATGCACGATGCCGGTGGCGTGCGCCGCGGCGACCGCGGCCGAGACCTCGAGCAAGTAGTCCACGGCGTCGGCGACTCGCAGTCTGCCGCGCTTGCGGATGAAGCTAGCGAGCGTCTCACCCTCGAGCAGCTCCATCACGAAATAAGGAACGCCGTCATCGCGTACGTCCACGTCCAGGACGCGCACGACGTGCGAACTGGCGATCGTGCGAGCGGCGCGCGCCTCACGACGAAACCAAGCGAGGCGCTGCTCGTCTCGGCTCACCATCGGTAAGGGAAACTTGATGGCGACTTCGCGCCTCGAATGGAGCGGGCGCGCCGCCACCACGAACCCCATCCCTCCCGATCCCAGAACGCGTTCGACTCGGTACTTGTTGGCCAAGACACCGCCGACGCCCGCGAAGCGCTTGAGCTTTTCACTGGCGCGCGCGCACACTTCAGCAGGCGGCGCGGCGGTTGCGAGCGGACGCGGGGATGCGGTGCTGTCCAAGATTAGACCTCGTGCTCGCGCGCGTGGCTGCGCGACGGCGCCTGCGCCCCAGCCAGATTCGTGCCACCACCGCTTTTGAGGTTTGCCCGCGATAGTCCTCGCGCACGCGTCTCGCTCGGTGGCTCAACCTGCGCCAGCGCCGTCCAACTTGCGCCACGTCGAGCAAGTTGCGCCAAGTCTGCACGCTGCAGACGCCGGTCTACGCGGCGCTCGCCGTGTTTCGCGTGCGCGGTTCGATGTCACGGGGACGCGAAGGGGACGAGAGTATACTCACTGCAGCGCCATTCCACGTCAGCGGTGAAGCATTCGTAACGAGACAGCCCGTACCGTCTTGAGGATTGATGCGCACGATTTGGCCGGTGCGGGCAAACCCAATCAGGTCCGGACCTGCAATCGCAAGTCCGACGAGAGAGCCGTACCCTGCCGAGCTGGCGTCAGCGCAGCCAGGCGCAGTTACGATCTGGCCACGCACCGCGCTCACCACGTTTTGGGTACCCTTGGCAAGCTTCGCCGGATATCGTCATTTGGAATCGTGCCAAAAGACCCATGCTGGGTCGCTTGACCGCCCGAGTCGATTGCCCACAGTTCCCCGCTGGCGCCAGTCGCGACAAGCACTTCCGCGGTGGCGTCGATTGCGCCGACCGGAACGAACGACAATCCTGCTAGGCCCATTGGCGTTGAAGGAAGTGCCGGCATTGACGTGCAGTGCGCGACCGACCCTTTTATCGCGATTTGATGGACGTACTCGGCGCTGATGCCCCAAACGGTGCCAGTCGCATCGACGGCGATGTCCGTCATGGCCAGATCGAGCCCACTGCTTCCAACGCAATCGAAGTCCCCGATTAGCGTTGGGTTGAGCGTGGGATCACCGGGATCGATCCCGAACAGCTGGGTTATCGCGACCGGCCGGG
>DASXKQ010000085.1:0-19511 GCA_036496745.1 Polyangiaceae bacterium | reverse complement strand
ACAGGTCCTGTGCAAGACTCAGGACGAAATCGATCGGCTGTGGCGCAAACTCAGCGTAGGCGGGGATCCGAAAGCCCAGCAGTGCGGCTGGCTCAGAGACAAATTCGGACTCTGCTGGCAGATCGTTCCCGAACAAATGGCCGATTGGATGACCGACGGCGACCCAACCAAGGCGGCGCGCGTAATGAAAGCGCTGCTCAAAATGCAAAAACTCGAGATCGCGACGCTCGAGCAGGCGCACGCTGGTTGACACGACTGCCCGGCGCAGCCGGCCCACGATCGCTCCGCCAGGCTTCAACGCCAAGACAAGTCGCCATGGATCGCTTGCTCCCAGTTCCGCCCGTCGAAGTGCGACGGCGCGAGCTTCGTCAGATCCACGTTCTCGAGGCAGCGCACATTGACGTCGATCTTGTCGGGGTCCGAGCGTGGCACGTAGAACGAATGAATGCCGCACACTCGGCAAAAACGGTGCTTTGCCGTTTTGGTGTTGAACTCGTAGCTCGCCACGTCCGCGTCGCGCGCGAACAGCTCGAAATCCTCGCGCGGCACGATCAGGTGGATGAAGCCCTTTTTAGTGCAAATCGAGCAATTGCAGGCGCTCACCGTCGCGAGGTCTCCGTGGACTACGAAGCGCACGCGCTCGCAATGGCAGCCACCCTCGTAGCGCTCCCTGGCCATGGTGAGGCTCAGCTCGGCGTGACCAACCGCGGCATGACGAACACTTCGTACGCAAAGCCCACGTTCGCCAGCACGGTTGGATCGCCCGCGCAGAAGTGACTCACGTCAGCGTCGTCCGCGAGCTTGAGGATGCCGAGACCGTAACCACCCTTAGGATCGGCAACTGGACCGTACGCGACGACCGAGCCCTCCGCCATGCGCGCCTGCCAATAGACGATGTGCTCGTGCATCAGAGCCCGCTCTACCTCCGTCATGTCTTGAGCAAACGTCGGGCGCGGCGGGAGCAATTTCACGAAATAGTACTTCACTGATTTTCCTTGCGCAGTTTGCCCATGGCCTCGGCATCGAGGCGCACCGGTCGCTCCTCGCCGCGCGCGACGCGCGCCACGAGCTCGTCCACACAGGCGAACAACATGCCGTTGTCGCGCGGCAAGTAGCCTTGCAGCGCGTTTTGAAAGCGATCGGTGCGCGCCAGGAAATCACTCAACGTCTCGATGTCGAGACGACGCGCCCAAGCACCGTAGCCGAGTTGCTCGAGGTAGCGCGCGTTGAGCTCTTGCTCGTATTGATGGGCAACGGGCACCGACAACAGCGGTACGCGCAAGCTCACCGCCTCGCTGAGCAAGCTGAAACCGCCGCCGGCAACTGCCGCGCGAGCCGTGCGCAGGTCATCCAAAAAGGTGGTCTCTGAAAACGGACAGAGCGTGACGTTGCCCTCTTGGCCTTCACGTCCCATGCCGTACACGCGAAACCGAAACGGCAGCTTCTTCAACGTCGGCACCAGGTTGTGGTTCGTGGGCGACGTTTGATACACGAGCACGTGGCTGCCGGGCTCCCGCTTGGCCGCGATCACTTCCGGCCGCAAGATCGGCGGGATGAGCGTGGTGAACTTCTTCCTCACCACGGGGAAAAAGTAGCTGGTCACTAGATAGTGATGGGCCTTCGGCATCTTGAGCTTCACGGCCAGGCGTGCCAGCTCGAAATCGTAGCCCTTGCCCGAGATCACGGCCTCTTCGTGGAGGCAGCGGTTGATGATCTGCATGTTGTCGATGCTGATCACCGGCAGCTGATAGCGAAGGCCGTACAACGCAGCCCATGACTCGAAGTCGCTGAATACGATTTGCGGCTCGAAGCCGCTCTCGGCCACCTTGCGGTAGACCTTGATGTTCTTGCGAATGCCTTTGGGTGCTTTCCGCAAATTTTCGAAGACGCTCTTGGAACGATCCAGTGAATTGCCGAAGTAGCTCAGGGTCAGACCGTGAATCTCCTCGATGCTGAGCCCGGCGTAGCTGGCTAACCTTTCGCCAAGAAAACGATGCGCACGCCCCGACACGACGATCCGCACTTCGTGGCCATTCTGTAGCAAATGCTCGATCACGACGCGGCTGCGCGTGGCATGACCCATTCCTTCACCAACGACACCGTACAGAATGCGCATGGGGCGGGGCCGAGCATGCCACAGAAGACGCGCCGCCTACTAAGCCTGGCAGCGGCATATGCCCTGGAGTAAGACGATCTGGTGACAACGCGCAGCTCGGCCACTTCCACCCCGCCCCCGCTCACCGGCAAACAGCGCCGGCATTTGCGGGCACTCGCGCATCCGCTCAAACCCGTGGTCCAGGTCGGTCACGCGGGCCTCACGGCCCCGGTGCTGAGCGCAATCGACGGCGCGCTCGAGACGCACGAACTGATCAAGGTGCGGGTCGCCGGTGAAGCGCCGGAAACCGACGAGATCGCGCGGCGGATCGAGGCGCGCACGAACTCCGTCGTCGCTCAAATCATCGGTAAGACGTTGATCGTCTATCGGCGCAGAAAAAAAGATCCCACTATCTCGCTGCCGAAAGCGAGCAAGGCCGCGCAAGGGGACTAAGCATGCAACCACGCATCACACGCGCACAACGAGACGGGAACCTCGCCTGGCTCGATCTCGAAATGACGGGCCTCGATCCGCAGAGCGACGTCATCTTGCAAGCCGCCTTGATCATCACGGACAGCGCGCTCGAGCCGCTCGAGGAAGTCGTGTGCGACATCTGGCAGCCCGACGACGCGCTCGCCAAGATGACGCCTTTCGTACGCAATATGCACGAGCAGAACGGGCTCATCGCGCGCGTGCGGGAGTCGCATATCGACGTGGGCGCCGCAGAGCGCAAGCTGCTCGAGCGCGTCACCGGCTGGTGCGCGTATCCGGCAGTCTTGTGCGGCAACACCATCGGCCAAGACAAGCGTTTCATCGAGCGCTGGATGCCGGGACTCGCCGGCTATTTGAGTTACCGCACGATCGACGTCACTTCACTCAAGCTGCTCGCCAAACTCTGGTACGGCGACGCCGCGGTCTTCAGCAAGCCCGCGCTCGGGGAACACGACGCGCTGGTCGACATTCGCAATTCGATTGCGGAGCTAATGCACTACCGACAGTTCATGTTCAAGTGACTGCGCGTGCGCCGGGCGCGCGCTCGGCACTTATTTCAGTGAACAATCGCCTTCGCCTTGGCGAGCAGCGACACGAATTCGTGGCGATCGCCGGACACGTCGCTGCCCAGCGCCGAAGCGGCCATCGCCCGCGCGCTGTCGAGTGAGGCGCCGTGCATGTCGGGCGCGCCGCGCAGCACGAGGGCGGCCTCGGCGACCGCCGCGCCGAAGCGAAAATCATTCGAGCTTTTGTCGAGCGGCGTCGCGTTGTCGACCACCACGCGCGTGAATTTGGTGCTGGTGTCGCTGTGCGGCGGCTTGTAGCGGACGTTCACGGTCATCAGCTCATTGCTGCTCGCGGCCGGCGCGAGCGCACCTGCGGCTTGATACTTGAGCGCGTCGCTCTGGGGAGCCGCAGCGGGCACGCCTTGGGGAATGAGCTCGTACAGAGCGGTCACGTTGTGTCCCGCGCCGATGTCGCCCGCGTCTTTTTTGTCGTTGTTGAAGTCTTCCTTGGCGAGCAGTCGATCTTCGTAGCCGACGAGCTTGTAGCTCGCGACGCGCGTCGGGTTGAACTCGACCTGCAGCTTGACGTCCTTGGCGATCGTGATGAGCGTCGAGCCCGCCTCGCGCACGAGCACTTTGCGCGCCTCCGAAAGCGAGTCGATGTAGGCGTAATTGCCGTTGCCCTTGTCGGCCAAGCCCTCCATCGTGGCGTCCTTCAGATTGCCTTCGCCGAAGCCCAGTACGGTCAAGAACACGCCCGATTTGCGCTCCTCTTCGATCAGCCGCTCGAGCTCGCCTTGGCTCGTCGTTCCGACGTTGAAGTCGCCATCGGTGGCCAAGATCACGCGGTTGATGCCGCCTTGAATGAAGTGGTCGCGCGCCGCCTTGTACGCGAGCCGGATACCGTCGCCGCCGTTGGTGGAACCGCCCGCTTCGAGCCGCCCGAGCGCGTCCAAAATACGCGCTTGCTGCACACCTGAAGTGGCAGGCAGCGCGAGCCCCGACGCGCCCGCGTAGACGACCATCGTCAGCGTATCTTGTTTGCGCAAGTTGCGCGCGAGCATGGCGAGTCCGCGCTTCAAGAGCGGCAAACGATTTTCCGGCATCATCGAACCGGACACGTCGATCAAAAATACCAGGTTCCGCGCCGGCGTCGCTTCTTGTGAAATGGCCTTGCTCTTGAGCCCGATGCGCACCAGACGATGCGCCGCGTTCCACGGACAGCTCGACACCTCGCTTGTCACGGAAAACGGCTCATTTTGAGCTGGATCGGGATAGTCATAGGCAAAGTAGTTGATCCACTCTTCGACGCGGATCGCGTCCTTGGGTGGCGCTTGGCCGTCGTTCAAGAAGCGCCGCGCGTTGCTGTACGACGCCGTGTCCACGTCGATCGAAAATGTAGAGAGCGGTTGGTCGGCGACGGCCAGGAACGGATTTTCGTTGATGTGCGAATACGCTTCGGTGTTGAACTCGGCCGGAGGCAGAGGCGCTTGCGCGACGATTTGCGGTCTGCCTTGCGCAACTATTTTTGGCGCCACCGTTGCGTGCGCCCCGCTCAGGCGCCCATGACCCGAACCGAAGCCGCGTCCGTCCGCGCGACCCCCGCCGCCTTCCCCGATGCCGCTGAGACCAAGGCCGCCCGCGCCGTACGCCTCTCCGATTGCCGCGCCGCGCTGTGCGGGAGCTTTGTTCACGCTGGTCGCGGCCGGACGCGCCGCCCCTTTTGCGTCCACGGCCGCGCTTGGCTCCGGCGCGCGCTCCAGCTGTGGGGCTGGGGGTGCCGCGCTGGCTTGCGGCGAAAGGTCTTCGCCCCGCGCCTGGCTCGCAGTACGACTCTCTTCGCTCCGGGCGCGCGTGCCGCTAGCCGCGCTGGTATCTGGGCTATCGAGCGCGGGTTTGGCACTGTCGATCGGTTTACTCGCGTGCGAGCAACCTGCTCCGGCGAGCATGACGGCGAAGCCGACGCTGCCAAGGGTTGAGATCAAGCACGAGCTAGAACGCAAAATGGACAAACGGGTACCCACGGGCATCGCGAACCTCCAAAAACCGGCGACTCGAACCTTCAGACGCCGGTTGGCGCCAAAAGTTCTGCCATCCGCTCCCAAACGCGCGCGCCCGCCCGATCTTACAGGGCCTGCCTTCTTAACTTCCGCGTCGCCCGCCCGTTGCTGCGAATAGAGTCCTTCTCATGGCAGACCCGAAAGGCAGCACCGATCCTCTCTATCTCCTGCTTCGGAACGATGACGTCGCGGGTTTCAACCAAAAGAGAAAGCACGACGTGCCACATTCTTTCCGCGGCTGCACGTTCCGCGGCTCGGATCTGCGCGGCGTCGATGCACGAAACCTGGATTTTCGCGACGCCTATTTTCGCGACGCGGATCTGCGCGGCGTCGATTTTCGTGGAGCCTCTCTGGAAGGGGCGAGCTTTGCTTCGGCGAAAGTATCCGGCGCTTTTTTCCCGGATGACATCGCGGCGGAGGAAATCCGGCTTTCGATCGAGTTTGGCACGCGACTACGCGTTCGTAAGGGCTAGCAGGGTGTTTGAAAACACCCTGGGCGACCTCGCCCGGGATGGTAGAAGCCGTTCCCAGGCATGTCGCCCGAGTCGGTAACGGAGCGAGCAGCAGCGCTCGAACAGAGAGCACGGAGCGAGCCGCTCAGCCTGGACGAACTGCGAGCGTGCGAAGCGGAGCTTTCGGAGCTCAGGTTGCTTTGGACGCGCAACCCGGGCTCCTTCTCGACCGACGTGCTCGACATGCTGAAGGGCATCGCCCGCACGCTCGCCAAGGGCACGACCGCGCTGACCGATCCGCTCGACGTGCTCAAGGCCGCGTTCGGCTACGACAGCTTTCGCCCCGGACAGCGGGAGATCATCGATACCGTGCTGAGCGGCCGCGATTGCATCGGGGTCATGCCGACGGGCGCGGGCAAATCGCTGACGTATCAGATTCCGGCGCGGCTCCTGGGCGGCCTCACGCTCGTCGTCTCACCGCTGATCGCGCTGATGAAAGACCAGGTCGACGCGATGACGGAGGCCGGCGTACGCGCCACCTTCCTGAATTCGACGCTTTCGCCAGACGAGCGCCGTGAACGCGTGCTCGCGCTGCGCGCCGGACGCTACGAGCTCCTGTACTGCGCGCCCGAGGGACTCGAAGCGAGCGTCGGCCGCGCGCTCGGCGAGCTCGACTTGAAGCTGGTAGCCGTGGACGAGGCTCACTGCATCAGCCAATGGGGACACGATTTTCGTCCGGCGTACCGCAATCTGTCCGGGCTCAAGCAGCGTTTCCCGCGCGTGCCGATTCTGGCATTGACCGCGACGGCCACGCCTGAAGTCACGACCGATATCGTCGAACAGCTCGGCATGCGCGCACCCGCGCGCTTTCGCGGTTCGTTCTTCCGACACAACTTGCATCTCCACGCATTCGCCAAGGGAGACTCGCTCGGCATTCCGACACGCAAGGCAGTGCTCGGCATCGCGCGTGAGCGACGCGGTCAAAGCGGCATCGTGTATTGTTTGTCGCGCAAGACAGTCGAAAAAACCGCCGAATTCCTCAATAGCCAAGGCATTCGCGCCGCGCACTACCACGCCGGCATGGAACCCGACGCGCGCGCGCGCACCCAAGACGCATTCCAAAACGACGAGCTAGAGGTCGTGGTCGCGACGATCGCCTTCGGCATGGGTATCGACAAATCCAACGTGCGCTTCGTGATCCATCAGGATATGCCGCGTTCAATCGAGGGCTACTACCAAGAGCTCGGCCGCGCTGGCCGAGACGGGCTCGACGCCGATTGCGTGCTCTTCTATTCCTGGTCCGACGTGCTCGCCTACGATCGCTTTGCCGACGCGAGCGAGGACGCGACGGCGGGTGAGCGCTTGCGCGTACAAGCGCGCGAGGTCATGCGCATGGCCGAGGCGCGCAGTTGCCGCCACGCCCAGCTCGCCGCCTACTTCGGGGAACAGCTGACGCCCTGCGCCTCGTCGTGCGACGTGTGCCACTCCTTCGACCTGCTCGACCGCGCACGCGCCAAGCTACGCGCGCCCGAGCGTTCGAGCGCGCCGCGCAGCAAGGAGCGCACTGACTCGAGCGCGGCCACGGCGGAAGGCTCGCTATTCGCAGCGCTCCGCGCGCTCCGCCGCGAAATCGCGCGCGAGCGCCACGTACCGCCCTACGTCGTGTTCTCGGACGCCACGCTCTTGCAAATGGCAGAGCGAAAGCCGAGCACGGCCGCGAGCCTGATGACCATCTCCGGCGTCGGCCCGGTCAAGCTCGAGCACTACGGTGAGCGCTTCCTGCACGCGATCGCCAAGCACGAGGGTTAGGAAAATATCTGAGATTTGCCATAGAGAGCCGACATTTGAACGATCAAGCGATGTATGGCACAATGTATGGCATGCATCGGACTACGCTCTACTTGCCCGATGACCTGCGCGCCGAACTGGCTCAAGCCGCGAAGCGGCTCGCGCGGAGCGAGGCGGATTTGATCCGTGAGGCGCTTGGCCGACACCTCGCAAAGCTCAAGCCGCTCGAGCCGCAGCTGCCGCTCTTCGCCAGCGGGCAGCCAGGGCTCGCCGAGCACGTGGACGAGGCCCTGCGCGGATTCGGCGAGCGATGATCTTGCTCGACACGAGCGGGTTGCTCTCGGCCATCGACGCGAGCCAGAAAACGCACGCCGCGTGTCTGGCGAGCCTGCGCGCCGCTCGTCCCCCGTTTCTTCTCTCCCCGTTCGTACTCGCCGAGCTCGACTACCTGCTGGCAACGCGCGTGGGGCAGCGGGAGGAGCTGCTCCTGCTCGCGCAGGTCGAGGCCGGCGCGTATCAACTCGAGCCGTTCTCGACGAGTGACGTGGGCAAAGCTCGCCGCGTCGTCGAGCGCTACGCCAAGCTTGAGATCGGCCTGGCCGACGCCTCGCTCGTCGTGCTCGCCGAGCGCCACGGCGTCGCGGACATCCTCACGCTAGACCAAAAGCATTTCAGCGCGCTGCGCGGGCCTGCCGGCAAGCGTTTCCGGATTCAACCAGGTCGCTCTTGAGCTACGCGCTACACGCTCCGCACGCGTACGCGAAACACGGCGCCGCGGTCCGCCGGTCCCAAACTGAGCGAGCCGCCCATGCGCAAGAGAGCGTGGCGCGCCAACACCAGACCGAGCCCCGTACCGCGTTCACCTTTGGTCGTAAAAAACGGCTCGAAAATACGCTCGCGCAACGCCGCCGGCACGCCGGGCCCGTTGTCGCGCACGGAGATGCGCGCCTCGTTTTCCACGGCATACACGCGCACCAGCACCTTCGGCCTCAGATTGTTAGCTGCAGCGTCGACGGCGTTTTGTAACAGGTTGACCACCACCTGCTCGAGCAAGGATACGCTCGCCCAACCCGTGACGTCGCGCGCGCCAGCGAGTTCGACGCTCACGCCGCCGGCCTCCACCGCATCAATCGAGCGCTCTGCAACCTCCCATAGCTGGACACGTTCGAGCGTTGGCGGTGCGCCCTTCACGAGCGACGACACGGCCGACATCACGTCCTGGATGCGCCGCAACGCAAGGGCGGTATCTTCGATGGCGGCGTTTTGCTCGATTTCGCCGAGTCGTGCGCGCGCTTCGGCGTCGCACAGGCACTCCATGCTGGCGAGCGCGGCCGCCAGCGGATTTCTGATTTCGTGGCCAATCGTCGCGAGCACCGATTCGAGGAGCGCCGACGGCAGGTCCTGGTTTGCGTCGAACACGCCCCGCGCAAGGACGACGGCTTGCTTGTTGTCTCGGAAGCGCCGCAAGCAACCGAGCACGTCCTCCGCGAGTACCGGCCGCCGCAGGGTGAGCGTTGCACCCGCGGCGAGAGCCGGCCCTTCCGGCTCGTCGGGCTCGAGCAACGCGACCGCGGAAATGACGGACGCGGCTTGGTTCACGCGCGCGAGGAGCTCGAGCGCTCCTGGGAAACCAGCATCGACCAACGCATAGCGCGGCACGAACCCCAAACCTGCGACGCGCGAAGCATCCGAAACGGGCGCCACGTTGAAGCCGTCATTTTGCAGTACCTGCAACGCTCGGCGCAGATCGTCGCCAGGTCGACAGAGCAACAGCACGCTCTGCTCGGACGCCGCGAACACGCTGCTGTCCGGCTCGTCGCGTGCAAAATCCGGCGCTACCAAAGAAAGCGGAGCGCGGCTGAAGACCGGAGGAGAAGAGGGCAAACCCATCAGTGTGATGTCGCCGTATCAGAAACGGCCGAAGTGCCCGCGAGATAAGCTCAGCGCGCACGTGAGGCAGCACGCAAGCGCGCGAGTTCATTGGCATAGGCTGCAGAATCGAGCGGCAGCTCCACCGTCTTTGCGGTCAGGCTCGAGTAGATCATGGCATTGGCGAGCTCCACGCTGTGCACGCCTTCAACGGCGGGCGCGATCAACGGCTCGTCGTGCAAAATGGCGTTCGCGAAGTTCTGCATGATGGCAACGTGCTGATTGGCGCCGCCCGCCGCAACCGGAACGCGCACGTGCCAGACCGCCGGCGGCGAAAAACTCGCCAGGCTCGTCTTGATGAACTCGGCCGCGGACACTTCATTGCGCGTGAATGCCAGCCCCTCCGAGTCCAGCACGATCTTGCCCATGTCCCCAGCCACTTCGAGACGGTTGGTGCCCGGGGCTTCGCCGGTCGTGGTTACGAACACGCCGGTTGCGCCCGACGCATACTCGAAATACGCCGTGACCTGATCCTCGACCTCGATCTCGTGAAAGCGACCGAACCCGCAAAATGCGTGAATGCGCGCGGGCATCCCGAACAGCCACTGCCATAAGTCGAGGTTGTGCGGCGCTTGGTTGAGCAAAACTCCGCCGCCCTCGCCGGCCCACGTCGCGCGCCAGCTGCTGCCCTTGTAGTACGCCTCGCTACGGAACCAATCGGTGATGATCCAATTCACGCGCCGCAGCGCGCCGAGCTCGCCGGCCTGGATCAGCGCGCGCAGCTTGCAGAATCGGGGATCGGTGCGCTGATTGAACATCTCCGCGAACACCTGGCCGCGACTCGGACGGCGAGCATACGCGCTCAGCATCGCTTCGCAGTCGGCCTTGTGCACGGCGAGCGGCTTTTCCACGAGGACGTGCAGTCCTTGCTCGAGCGCCTCGATCGTGAGCGGCGTGTGATCGTAATGGGGCGTCGCAATCAATACGGCGTCCACCGCGCCGCTGCGAATCAACTCACTCGAAGACGCAAAACGCGCAACGTCTGAAAACGAGAGCAGCGCTTCGGTTCCCGGATCACTGACCGCGGCGAGCGTCGCGCCGGAAACCTTGCCGTCGCGCAGGTTGCGAGCATGCGTGCTGCCCATGTGGCCCGCGCCGATCACGCCCACCCGAATGGTGTCGCTCCTTACCATGTTTGCTCCGAGTTTTACCGGGCTTCGTTGCGAGCCGAAAGGGTCAAAAAACAAACGAGCGCGCGGCGCGCGATCGTGACCAGCGCGATTCTCGTGACACTGATCGCGCGCGCATTGTCCCAAAAAGCCGCTTGCAATCGCGCGCGAGTCGCTCGATGACTAGGACAAATTATGGACGGCTTCGATTTCCTGGTGGTCGGGGGAGGTAGCGGAGGCATTGCATCGGCCCGGCGAGCGGCGCAGCGAGGCGCGCACGTGGGACTCATCGAGTCCGCGCGCCTCGGTGGTACCTGCGTCAACGTCGGTTGTGTCCCGAAGAAGGTCATGTGGAACGCCGCGCAGCTCGCCGAGCAGTTGACGGACGCTGCGGACTACGGCTTCGACCTCGAGTCGCGCGGCCACGACTGGTCGAAGCTGGTCACGCGCCGCGATGCGTACATCGAACGCTTGAACGAGATTTACGCGCGCAACCTAGCGGCGGACGGGGTCGAGCTCATCCCGGGCCGCGCGGGTTTCAGCACCAATCACGAAGTCGTGGTCGGCACTCGCCGCATCGAAGCCGAACACGTGTTGATCGCCACGGGCAGCACGCCCAAGCTTCCGGATGTACCCGGCGTCAAGCTCGGCATCACGTCCGACGGCTTCTTCGAGCTCAAGTCGCGACCAGGGCGCGTGCTGATCGTCGGCGGCGGCTACGTCGCGGTCGAACTGTGCGGAGTGCTCGCGGCGCTCGGTAGCCGCGTCACGTTGGCGCTGCGCCACGAGCATCCGCTGCGTTCGTTCGACCCCATGCTGGGCGAAGCGCTCAGCGAGGCCCTCAGCGAGCGCGGTATCGAGATCGTAAAGAACGCGCGCGCGGCACACGTCGAGCGGACGAATATGGGCGACGTCGCGCTCGTGCTCGCCGATGGCCGACGCCTCGAGCCGTACGATCAACTGATCTGGGCGATCGGTCGCACGCCGAGCAGCGCCGGGCTCGGCCTCGGCAAAACATCGGTGCGCTGCGAACGCGACGGTCGCGTCATCGTCGATGAGTGGCAGAACACGCACGCCCGCGGCGTCTACGCGATCGGCGACGTTACGGGACGCGCCATGCTCACGCCGGTCGCGATCGCCGCCGGCCGAGCGCTGGCCGAGCGGTTGTTCGGCGGAAAGCCCGAATCCAAGCTCGACTACACGAACATTCCGAGCGTCGTCTTTTCGCATCCCCCGATTGGCAGCGTCGGCGCGACCGAACAAACGGCGCGCGCGCGACTCGGCGATGCCGTCAAGGTCTACACGCGCCGCTTCGTGAATCTCTATCACGGCGTCACCGAGCGCAAGGCGCAAACCTTGATGAAGCTCGTCTGCGGCGGCGCGGAAGAGCGCGTGCTCGGCATCCACGTAATCGGCCAAGGTGCAGACGAAATGATCCAGGGCTTCGCAGTCGCACTCAAAATGGGCGCCACCAAGGCGGACCTCGATCGCACCGTCGCGATTCACCCGACGGCGGCTGAAGAGCTCGTGACGATGCGTTAGGGTTTTGTGGTATTTTTTGTTGGGAAATTCCGACCCGAAAACTCCCGCGACTTTCGCGACCTGTGGAGACGTATGCAACACTAAGCACGCGGCCCGAGCGCCCTGCGTGCCACCGCTAACAAACCAAATCCAAGCGCGAGCCATGTGAGGGGTGTTCGGGGCTTCTGGCTGCCGACGCCGCAAGATGCGCAACCGGCGTGCACGGGCGCGTTGGCGGGCATGCGCGCCGCGGCGGCCGGCTCGGGCGTACTCGCGACGCCCGGTGCGCTCGTCGTGCTCGACGGCACAGGACTCGTGTTCTTCGCGAGCATCCGAGCGGCCAGGCCGGCGACTGGACCCGAAAGCGACGCAGATTCTAGCTCGCCGTCCACGGCCGCGCCCCGAGCGATCCAAAGCTCGATGGCGTCTACCTCACCTGCCTCCGGCTGCGGCGAATGCGCCGGCGGCATGTGACCGGATTTGCCAGCCGGCGTGCGCAAGCGCGCCATGATCTCGCTCTTGCCCGGATTGCCGGCAACGATCGCGCCGGAGGCGATCAGCTTTTGATGGTCGTCGATCCGCATGTCGCCGTCCGGATCGGCGCCACCGTGACAACCGCCGCAGCGCGATGCGAGGATCGGCGCGACCACGTCTCGGTAGAGCGCGATATGCGCCGGAAGTTCGACGGCCGGCAGCGCGTCGTTCGCCTCTGCAGCATTCGCCGTGTTGTTCGCAGCGTCGGGCGCACGCGCCGCGTTCATCGCGACCGCGCTCGGCGCAGCTCGGCGAACACGCGCAGCCGCAACCAACGCCGGCGGTGCTGCGCTTGCCAGCACGTCAGTCGTCGCGCCGGCCTCGGCCCACCAGGAGATCAGCGCGATCTGATTCGAGGTGAGTTGCGGCTGGTCGCTCGGCGGCATGTGCTTGTCGTCGCTGTTCGCCAATCGGATCCGCTCGAGAACCGTGCCGCGAGCGCCCGCGCCGGCGACGATGCCCGCTCCGCCCTTGCCGCCTTGCAGCAACGCGCTGAGCGAGTCCGTCCGCAGGTGCCCCTTTTGTTTTTGAGCACCGTGGCATTGCCCGCAGTGATCGCGAAAGAGCGGAGCGATCGCCGAGGCGAAGAGCGAGCCCGTCGACTTCACGCCCGCGGAAGCGTCCTGGTTGAGCGGAGCCGCCGCGGGGGCGGTGACGGGCACCTTCTCGCTCGCTTTGTCGAACGACGAATCGTCGACCGGCGGCAGCGCGGCCAACGACGGACCGAGCGTCGTCGAGTGAATCAAGAGCGCGCGAGCGCCGTCCGGCACGAGCGTGTCGCGCACGCGCAGAGTTTCCGTAGCTCCCCGATCGATCCACCAGCGGATGAGCTCGACGTCGGCCGCGGTCGGCTCCGATTTCCCTTCCGGCGGCATGTGATCGTCGTCACTCTTCGGCAGCAACATGCGCTGAACGAGGTGACTGTGTGCGGCGTCGCCGGCCACGAACTCGGGGCTATGCTCGCCGCCCTTCGAGAGGGCCGCGAACGAATCGAGGCGCAGGCCGCCCTTGGTCTTGTCGGGGCCGTGACACTCGACGCAGTGCGCCTTCAAGATCGGTTGCACGACGTCTCGGAACACGAGCGGCTCGGCCGTCGCGGGCGCAGTGCTCGCCGCTGCGCTACTCGCCGCGGCCGGCTCGGCGGGCGCGATGCCGGCGAGCCGCTGCACGAAGGCCGGTGCAAACTGGAACAGATAGTTTTCGCCGCGCGACAGGGAGCCGCCGAAATGCGCGCCCACACTGATCACCCCTACGGTGGCCCCGAGCCAGGCGCGATAGGCGACGCGCGGAACGACTCCGCGCTCGACGCGGGTCCATAGTGGATAACAAGCCGCGATCGCCAACACCGCCAGCAGCGTGAGTCGGCGGTGCCACGTCACGAGTTTGAGCGGATAGCCGCCGTCGTGCGCAAGCAACAGACCGAGACCGAACGCGAGCACGCCAGAAGCGACGAGCGCGGGCCACAGCACGCCGAGCGCCGGATCGACGCGTGTCCGAAACCGGGGCGCGAAGCTCAGCGCTTCCGCAAACGCGATGAGCAGCAAGAACCCGATCGGCAAATGGACCACCAAGGGGTGGAACCGCCCGAGGAAGCGCACGAAATCCGCGGTCGAGCCGGGCCGACTCAGCATCAGGTCGAGCGCGACCACCGTGGCGCCCGCAACGCCGGCAGCGACTAGCGGCACTGATTTCCAAGAGCGAAGTGAGGGACTCGGCACGAACCTCCAGTTTGGCACCGAAAGGCGCTCTCAGAAATACGGCCGCGCCTGAGCCCGGTTTCGCGCTTGGCGAGCTCGGCGGCGACTCAAGGTTCCTCATCGAATCGATAGAGCGATCCATCGCGCTGTCCGCCCAAATAGAGCTGCCCCGCGAAAACAGCGAGCGGCGCCGCGCACAAGACGTCATCCATCACGAATGGCGATTTCTTGTCACCGATCTGCGCTAAGAGCGTCGCCTCCGTGCCGTTGAGTCGGACGAGCACCCGCTCGGTAAGTACCACGAGCTCGCCGTGAAAGCGCGTGACGTCAGTCGGCACACCGACGTCGGCCGGCAACGACACGAGCCGCCAGTGATCGCCGTCGTCCGTGACCCACAGGCCAACGCCGCCGCGTGTCCAGGCGATCCAATAGAGCTTACCGCCGTCGGCATACCAGCGCACGGTCTGCGCGCCGCCGCTCGGCGTCACGCGCACGGCATGCAGATCATGTTGACTGATCAGCTCTGCACTGCGCGGCGGATCGAAATACAAATAGTCGTTCGGTTCGCGCCCGTCGTAGTCCTGAATGCCGGCGTACAACCGATCGCGGAAGCGCACCAAAAACGTGAGCCGCCAGACGCCGTCTTGCCAGGGGTGTGGATAGTCGACTGCATATTCGAAGCGTGTCAGCGCGGCGTTGGCGACGTGCAACGCCCCGGGCGACGCGCCATGCCACGCGCGTTCGCCCGGTGGAACCGCGCCGGTCGCCGCGTACAGATGCCCACGAAACGCGATCACGTCGAGCACGTGGTAAGCCCGCGGCAACACGGCTGCGCCGCCACGCCCATCCGGCTCGGGCGTGCGCGGGGGACGATGCCCCGGCATGCGCGCGGGTTCGAACTTCCCTTGTGAGTCCGAAAAAAAGACGAAGCCTTCCGTCCCCGGTTCGGAGATGCCAAAGCCATTGTACGGGGGGTCCGCATCCGGCACGAGCAAGCGGCCCGCAACTGCGTGCACGCGTAAGAAACCCTGGCCTGCGCCACCGCCCTGGCTAGGCTCGCCCGGACGATTCCAGTCGAACGCGACGCTGAAGGGTTTGTCGTCGTTTGGGCGATAGCGACTGACGGTCGCGCCGTCCGTCCCGAGCGGCCGATTGGCGTGCGCCGCGTATAGGGCGCCGCCAAATGGAGTCAAATCACAGATGCGCGTGAGCGCGAGCGGCGGCTTGCCGACCCGTGTGAAATGCCCGGGGCGGAGCGGCCGCCTATCGTCGCCTTGAGGGGCTGTCTGATCATCACCGTCTGGATCCAATTGCGCCGGCGTTCCCTGCGGACTGCCGTTCGCCAGCGACGGCGACGGCGCATCGGCGCGCTCGGCAGCGCTCGGCAGAGTCGTGGGTGTCAGGCTGCTGACACCGTTCCGCGCGTTGGTCGCAGCCGCCGGCAGTCGGCCCGGTGGCTCTGCCGATTGCAGCGCATCTCGGCATTCAATGGCGCATAGTCCAAGCAACAGGGGCACTAGGACTGCGCGACGCGTCACCCGGCCGCTCGACAAACGGCGTGTTCGCGGGCCGCCGAGACCGCGGTGCTTCGAAGCGAGGTGACGCATCGCGAGTGCTAGTCTATGTTCGTTTGCTCGATGGCCGATCGTACTTTCGCAGTGGGAGACATCCACGGAGAGACCAAACATCTCTTCAAGCTGATGTCTTGCCTACCCGAGCTGGACGCGGGCGACACACTCGTGTTTCTCGGCGATTACCTGGATCGCGGGCCCGAATCAGCGCAAGTGATCGAGTTCGTGCGCACGCTGCCCACGCGCACCAAGGCCAAAGTGGTCGCCCTGCGTGGCAACCACGAGGACGCTTGGCTGCGCGTGATTGAGCGCGGCTGGGATGAATTCGTGAGCCCACCCGGCAACGGCTGCCTGGCCGCCTATCGCTCGTTCGTCGGCGGCACCGTGCCCAAAGAAGGCGAATTGCCCAAACCGAGCGAAGCCATGCTCGTGCAATCCGGTGAGTTCTTCCCGGAAGAGGTCGTGACGTGGCTGCGTGCCCTGCCGTACTGGTACGAAGACGATCACGCGATCTACGTGCACGCGGGCTTGCCTCGCGACGGCGATGGCTTCATTCACCCGAGCGCGGTACCGGATCCGATCGTGCTCTTGTGGTTACGCGACGATCACTTTTTCCGAAACTATCGCGGCAAGCTGGTGGTATTCGGCCACACGCGCACGGAGTACCTGCCGCCAGAGCTCTCTGGCTACACCCCTGAGGATCCCACGGATCTCTGGGCTGGTGAGAACGTCGTGGGCATCGACACGGGCTGCGGCAACGGCGGCTTCTTGACCGCGCTCGAGCTGCCCGCGATGAACGTGTACGAGTCGCGCTAGAGAGCTGGATTTTTTGTTCTTGCGGAGTTCCTTCGCAAGTCGCCTCGCAATGCTCGCGACCAGAAGTCAGCCGGCGCCGGGTTTGCCGGACTTACGTGGGTCTTGGTCTCGGTTGCCGATCGCGATCTGCCTTTGCCAAGACTGCCGGGTCGACTTGCGGGGCATTCGCCCCTGCACCCCAGGAATGCTGCTGGTTGAGCTTTGAGATGTGGCCAATGCTCTGGCTGCCCCGGCGCCCGGGAGTTGTGAGAATCCCTTGGAGCGGCGCGCGACGTGCAACCGCTAGGGCGCCGTAGAGTCAAAGAAAAACGCGCCAACGCGAGCTGCTCGGCGACGAAGATGGAGCACCGTGCGCACTTTCCGAGGCGAGGTACGCAATCGCTTGCTCGCCGTTGGCGAGGCGCACCGCGCCGCGCGCGTAGTTCCGGCCCTCGAACGCGTCGAGCCTCGCGAGCTCCTGCGCGTCGAGCTCGTACAATTCCCCGTCGATCGCTTGCGAACCCGCCGTGAGCAGCGGATAGCCGTCGAGCTCCCTGAGCGCGTACTCCGCGGTCGTGCGCGCGACGGCGATGAAACGCGCGCCGAGTTCGGCGTGATGCTCGCGGTCGCGTCGCAGCGAGCCATATACGAACAGACGAATCAGGCTCATCGCTCGCGACGCGCTCAATTCTTCGGCAGGTTCTTGGTCAGTATGATTTTCGTCTGGAACTCGGCGCTGCCGAGGTTCCCTTGATGACAGCTCTTGCAGCGCAGAGGCGCGCCTTTCTTGGTCGTGAAGTCTTCGACGAGGTGCGTGGTCATCCACTCCACGGACCACGCCTGCGAGCGCGGATCACCCAGAATTTTCGGGAGCGCCTGGCCCTCGCGCACGTGACAGTCCGCGCACCAAACCTCACCGCCCGATTTCTTTTCGAGCGACGGGACGAGCTCGGCCGCCATCCAGTTCGCGATCTCTTTTCTGTGCGTCATCGCCGGATAGTCCGGCACGAGGTGGCAGTAGCTGCATTGCACTCCCAGAAAATGCGTGACCCCGCCCATGATCGAATAGACCTCGCGCTGACAGCGAGCCTTCTTAGCCAAGCCCTCGTACGTCCGGTCGAGCGGGCGCGGCGGCGCCTGACCCGGCACTTCGGCGCAGTCGTCGGGCGCATTCGGATCACGGTGACCCAGTGCGGGCGGCGCGGCGGCCTCGACCGGCTTCGGCTCGGGCGGACTGCCGCAACCCAGAGCGCTGGCCACCGCGAGCAGGATCGGCAAAAAGCGAGCCTTCATGAGCGGTGACCATACACCGGAGGGTCCCGACTACGGGAGGGCCATTCCACGGGCGGTGGGCGTGTGCGGTTGCCCCGGGATCGCCTCTGATCTACGCCGGAACGTCGGCGCCCATCCTCCCGCCGACGACAAGGTCACGCAGCATGGCAGTGTTTGAAGGTCCGAAGTCCGGCGAAGCGATCCGGATGTCTTCGGGCAAGCTCGAAGTCCCCGACTCTCCAATCATTCCGTATATCGAAGGCGACGGCACCGGTCCCGATATTTGGCGCGCGTCGAGCGCCATGCTCGACGCCGCAGTGGCCAAGGCCTACGGCGGCAAGCGCAAGCTCGCTTGGTACGAAGTCTACGCGGGCGAGAAGGCGAAGAAGCAGTTCGACAGCTGGCTGCCGGACGAAACCGTCGACGCCTACCGCAAGTACCTGGTCGGCATCAAAGGCCCGCTCACCACGCCGGTCGGCAAGGGCATTCGTTCGTTGAACGTCGCGCTGCGGCAACAGCTCGACCTGTACGTCTGCTTGCGCCCGGTGCGCTGGTTCACGAACGTGCCGAGTCCGGTCAAACGCCCCGGCGACGTCGACATGGTGATTTTTCGCGAGAACACCGAAGACATCTACGCGGGTATCGAGTGGGCCGCCGAGACCGCCGACGCCAAGAAGGTGATCGAGTTCTTGCAAAAGGAGATGGGCGTCAAAAAGATCCGCTTCCCGAACAGCTCGGGCATCGGCATCAAGCCCGTGTCGCGTGAGGGCACCGAGCGCCTGGTGCGCGCGGCCATCAACTACGCGCTCGGGACCAAGAAGGCGAGCGTGACGCTCGTGCACAAGGGCAACATCATGAAGTTCACCGAGGGTGGCTTCCGGGATTGGGGCTACGCGCTCGCCGTCCGTGAATTCAGAGCTCAAGTCGTGACCGAACGGGAGACCTGGATCCTCGGCAATTTCGCGGAGAACCCGAACCTCACGAACGAGCAAAACGCGCGCCTGGTGGAGCCCGGTTACGAGATGGCGCCCGCCGAAGCGCGCGCCGAGCTCGACGCGGAAGTCGAAAGCGCCCGCAAGCTCTTGCCGACGCACGGCGCCGGTAAGTGGAAAAAGCTGCTCAAGATCCGTGATTCAATCGCGGACATTACGCTACAGCAGGTGCTGACGCGCCCGAAGGAGTTCGACGTGATCGCGACTCTGAACCTGAACGGCGACTACCTGAGCGACGCGCTCGCGGCGCAGGTCGGTGGCATCGGCATCGCGCCGGGCGGCAACATCAACTACGACACGGGCCACGCCGTGTTCGAAGCCACGCACGGCACCGCGCCCAAGTACGCAGGCCTCGACCGCGTGAACCCCGGCTCCGTCACGCTGAGCGGCGAGATGATGCTGCGCCACCTCGGCTGGACCGAAGCCGCGGATCTCGTGATCAAGGGCATCGACGGCGCGATCGGCGCCAAGACCGTCACCTACGACTTTGCGCGCTTGATGGAGGGCGCCAAGGAAGTGAAGTGCTCGGAGTTCGGCAAAGCCGTTATTTCGCATATGTGAGTATCCCGCGCTCGGCGCGGCAAATTTTTCAGACCTAAGGATTTGCAATATGGCACGCAAGAAAATCGGATTGATCGGCGCAGGCAACATCGGCGGTGAGCTCGCGAACCTGGCCGCCACCAAGCAACTCGGGGACG
>DASXKQ010000084.1:0-9806 GCA_036496745.1 Polyangiaceae bacterium | reverse complement strand
CTAGGCTTGGCCGAGCAAGGTCGCGTGCCGCAGCTGGGAGCAACCAGTGGCGACACGTAAGATCCAAGGGACATGGTTCGTCGATTTTCGATTTCAACACGCGGACGGCAGGGTGGAGCGTTTTCGAAAACGCTCGCCGGTTCAGTCCAAAGCAGGCGCCGAGGAGTTCGAACGCCGGCTACGGACGGAGCTTTTGTTGCCGACGCGCACAACCAAGGAGGTGCCGACGTTCGCGGTGTACGCGGACGAATTCATGAAAACGTACGTTCTCGCAAACAACAAGCCGTCCGAGCAGTCGATGAAAGCCTGCATTCTGAAGCATCATTTGCTTCCGGTGTTCGGCCCGATGCGACTCGATGCGATCAAGATGCATCCGATCGAGACCTTCAAGGCGAGCTTGCTCGCCAAGGGGCTCAGTCGGAAGCGGGTGAACAACATTCTGGCATGCCTCGGCAAAATGCTTCGCTACGCGCACGAGATCGAATTGATCGAGAGCGTGCCGAAGCTGAAGTCGCTCAAGATCCCGCAGCAGAAGTTCGACTTTCTCACATTCGAGGAGCTGTCTCGCTTGCTCGACGTGGTGAAGGGCGATGCCGAGCGGACCGCGCTCTTTCTATTGGGCGCGGAAGCGGGTCTCAGGCAGGGCGAGACGATGGCGCTCGAATGGGGCGACATCGATTTCGTGGCTGGCACGCTCACGGTGAGGCGATCGTCCTGGAAGGGGGTGGTCGGCACGCCAAAGAGCGGGCGCGAGCGCAAGGTGCCGCTCACGGCGCGGCTCAAAGCCGCGCTCAAGGCGCACCGGCACCTCAGATCCGAGCTGGTCTTTGTCAGCTCGGAGGGCAAGCCATTCACTCAATCCAGCGTCGAGGCGGCGCTCCGGTTCGCGTGCAAGCGAGCCGGGCTCCGAGTCATCGGCTCGCACGTGCTCAGGCACACCTTCTGCTCGCACCTCGCTATGCGGGGCGCGGCGCCGAAGGCGATTCAGGAGCTCGTGGGGCACTCGACGCTCACGATGACACTCAGGTACATGCACCTGGCGCCGAGCGCTCTGCGTGAGGCGATCGGTTTGCTCGATTTTGGGCAACCGGTGGGCAACGGTGACGCGGTCGCGGTTTGAAGTAGCGAGAACGGTTCGGGAAAACTTGCGGAGAGGGAGGGATTCGAACCCTCGGTACGGTTACCCGTACACATGATTTCCAGTCATGCACCTTCGGCCGCTCGGTCACCTCTCCGGGGTGGGTTTCGGGCGAAGCGGGGGGAATGTTGCAGGGGGAGGAGGGGCTGTCAACGGCCCGACATAGCGCGCACGGGGGCGGAGGACGTAGTGGGCGGCGCGTTGTTCGAGGGCGTGGGCGACCCAACCTGCGGAGCGGCCGATGGCGAAGAGGGTGGGGGCGGCGGCGGTGGGCAGGGCGAGGGCGCGGCTGAGGCAGACGAGGCCGGCGTCGAGTGTGGGCGGTGGATGGCCGGCGCGTTGCATGGCGTCGATCAGCGCGAGCGCGGTGCGCACGGGGAGGTTGCGTGGGTCGTGGGCGCGGGCGCGCGCGATCAGGTGCGAGCCGCGAGGATCACCGTTGGGGTATAGAGGGTGACCGAAGCCGGGAATGGCGTCGCCGCGGCGTAGGCGTTCGCGGATGACGGCGGAGGCGCGTTCGGGGCGCGCGATTTCGGTGAGCAGGGCTTCGATGCGATCGCAGACGCCGCCGTGATCGCTGCCGCTGAGCGTGGCGAGTGCGGACGCGAGACAGGCGTAGAGATCGCCGCCGGCGGAGGCCGTAACGCGGGCGGCGAAGGTGGAGGCGTTGAGTTCGTGATCGGCGCACAGAACGAGGGCTTCGTTGACGAGCGTGCGCGGGCCGGCGCTGCTTCGGAGTTGCCAAGCGCCGAGGAGCGCGTCGGCGATCGGGCTTTCGTCTTGGACGGCGAGGGTTGGCGCGACCGCGCGGGGTAGCCAGCGAATGACGGCGCGCGCGCGTTCGTGTTCCGCGGAATCGGAGGCGCCCTGGCGATCGGGATCGGCGAGCGCGAGCGCGGCGACGACGAGGGACATGCGCGCGAGTGGCGAGGGGTCGCACAGGTACGGCGCGAGGCCGCGCGTTGGTAGGGCGCGCTCGGCGGTCCAAGTCGCATGCTCGGGGAGCGCGCCGGTCCACAAGAGCTCGGCGACGCGCTCGAAGGAGACGCCGCGCGCGGCAAGTGCGAGCGCCGAGTGGCCGCGGTAGCGCGGGCCGTCGGGGGCGACATCGGAGATGGCTGTTTCGAGCACGGGTTCGCCGAAGCGAAGGGCGGCGCCGGCCACCGCGGCGTGTCCGCTGCGCGCGTCGTGGCGCGCGCGCAGACGCGCGATGTCTTCCGCGTCGTACAGGCGCCCGCGTCCGCCTTCGCTCGCGACGCTGTGCACGAGGCCGCGGCTCACGTAAGCGTACAGCGTCTCGCGTTTGATACCGAGGCGTTCGATGGCCGAGCGCGCGCTGAGCCAAGCAGCAGCTGTCGGCGTTGCGCGAGATTTGCGTTTGGCTTCGGCCATGGGGTCTTTGATTTTTGGGGTTGAACGAGCTGCCTCTGACAAAGCGGGCGCGACACCGCGCGGGTGCGGCCCGCGATCGGGCCCGAAGCGCGCCGGGGGATTACGCGCTCCAATTGCTTGTAACATCCGTACATCCGTTACAAGGTTCGGGCGGCGGCAAAGCTGGCCGCGTCGGCAGAAGGCTCCGCAAATCCTGATATTGATTGCTGAATCAAGGTTGATCAATGTTTGGCCGGTCGTAGCATTTGTTACAAGCAATTCGGCGCCGGGGACTCCAGTCCCCGCTTGGCGCGCGCCGCGCGATCACTAGGAGCACCTCGATGCAAGTGAATGAATTGGTCGTTCAATCCGGCCCGAGCGCAGCCAAGAGCAGCGGGCTCGAGGGCGTGGTGGTCGCCGATACGCGGCTCAGCCAAGTGGACGGCGAGCGCGGGGAGCTCGTCATCGCCGGCTCGCGCGTGGACGATTTGGCCGGCCACGCGAGCTTCGAAGCGGTGGCGGCCAAGCTGCTCGGTGAGGCGCGCTATCCGCTCGACGGTCCTTTGTCGACATTGCTCGGGCGCGCGCGCGTCGCGGCCTTCGTGCGGCTGGCGGATCGCGCGCTCGGCGTTGCCGCCATCAACCCCATGAGCGCGTTGATGGCGCTGCTCGCTGGGTTCGGAGACGCGCTCGACGTCGTAGGCGTGCTCGGCGCCATGCCGGTGTTGGTGGCGGCGCATGCGCGCGCCCACGCCGGTTTGTCGGCGATCGCGCCGCATGCGGAGCTCGGGCACGCCGCGGACTTCTTGAGCATGCTCGGCATCGCCGACAGTGGGCCGCGCGCGCGGGCGCTCGACGCGTATCTGGTCACCGTCTGTGATCACGGGCTCAATGCCTCCACGTTTACGGCGCGCGTCGTCGCGTCCACGGCTTCCGATACGGTGTCGAGCTTGGTTGCGGCCGTCGGCGCGCTGAAAGGGCCGCTCCATGGCGGCGCGCCGGGTCCCGTGCTCGACATGCTCGACGGCGCGGCGCGTGCCGCGAGTCCGCGCGCGTGGCTCGAGGCCGAGCTCGCGGCTGGGCGGCGCATCATGGGCATGGGGCACCGCGTGTATCGCGTGCGCGATCCGCGCGCGGCCGTGCTCGAGCGCGCCGTGGAGCGACTTGATAGCGAGCTCGCCGCGAACGGGGGACACGACGCGGAGCGCACGCGCTTGCGTTTGGGGCAAGCGCGCAACATGGAGCGCGCGGCGGAGGCGCTGCTTGCGGAACGCCACCCCGAACGCAAGCTGCGCGCGAACGTCGAATTTTACACCGCCATTTTGCTCGAAGCGGTCGGTATTCCCCGCGAGCTCTTCAGCGCCGTGTTCGCGGTCGGGCGCAGCGCGGGTTGGCTCGCGCACGTGGAGGAGCAACGCCGCACGGGACGGCTGATCCGGCCGCAGTCGCGCTACGTGGGCGCGTGAACAGCGCGACGGCTACGCGGTCTGCGTCGACAATGAGCCGTCGAGGGGCTTGAGCCAGATGATCTCAATCTGGCGTCGGGCTCGCCATACCGATCGCGCGCTTATTCGAGAATTTGCAGGTACGTCGCGTTGTTGACGTGTCCATCTCGAACGCATAGGGCCGGCGCGCCCCAACACCAAGCGCCGAGCGCGCTTGAACCTGGTCCCGGGGCTCAAGCGCGGCTTAGAATGCCCGCTTGCCGAAAGTGTTTACGCGCAAGAAGGTCGCGACCCGCCGAGTGAAGCGGGCAGCCACTTCAGCGCACTGGTTCGTGTACATCGCGCGCTGCGCGGACGGCTCGCTCTATACGGGTGTGGCGCGGGACGTCGCGCTGCGCATCGCTGCGCACAATCGCGGCCGCGGCGCGCGCTACACGCGCGGCAGAGGACCGCTCACCGTGTGCGCCACGCGCCGCTGTCCCACGCACGGCGACGCGCTCCGCCTCGAGCTCCACGTGAAACGCCTCCCGCGCTCCGCCAAAGAAGCGCTGCTCAGCGGCCGCCGTCTAGCGGCCTTCGCGCGGCGGCTTTCAGCGGAGGAGGCACCCTAGTACCCTAGCCCCATGCCTCCCCGGCTCCACAACATCGTCAGCTATTCGGTCGCGGCGTTGGTTTTCGCCGGCGTGGCTGGCTTGTGCAGCGGGCGGGCTTCGGGTGCGACGCAGTTTGCTTTCTTGGGTGCCGCGATGTGGTGCGTGCACTTTGCGCGACGCACGTTTGAATCTGCGTTCGTGCACCGCTACGCGAGGCCCGCTATTCCGATCGCGGACGTGGCGATTGAGTATGTCTACTATTGGGGCTTCGCCGTGTGGAACGCGCTCTCGCTCTTTTCGTCTGATTATCAGCCGCGTTGGTCGCTCTTGGTATGGCCCGGCGTGCTGGTCTTCGCCTTGGCGGAGCTCGGCAACGCCATGTGTCACGTCATGTTGCGTGAGCTTCGCGCGAGCGACTCACAGGCGCGCGCGATGCCGCGCGGGTTTTTGTTCGAATGGGTGTCGTGTCCGCACTACCTGTTCGAGATCTTGAGTTGGCTGGGTTTCGCCATGGCGGTCCAAACTTGGGCGGCACTCTGCTTTGCGCTGCTCGGGGCTGGGATTTTGGCGTTTTGGGCGCGCACGCGGCACGCGGCGTACAAAAAGGACTTCGACGGTGTCACTCGCGAGCTCTATCCCGCGGCGCGCCGCGCGCTTGTGCCGTTCGTATTTTAGCGCGTCGCTTGGCGTGGTGTTAACGGCGCGCACGGTCGAGCGACGATAGATCCGCGCGCGGGTCCACGAGCACGATGAAGGCCTCGAGCGCGCGTGGCTCGGGTGTAGCGCTCGGGGGCAAGACGCGCAGCTCGAACACGCCGGGCTCCGAGCCCGCGGCGATGCTCACGCGCGCACCGTGTAGCGCGCGCGGCGCGGTCGCGGCGGGTGCGACACTCGAGCGCGCGCTCGGCGGTGCGCTCGTGCGGGCGCTCGGCGGCGCGCTCGCTTCGACGCGGCCTGCGCGTGGCGTCGGCACCGCGTCGTCGACGTGTGAGGATGCGTTCGTCGCGCGCGCGACACTCGCCGGCTGAGAAGGTCGGAAGGCGCTCGGGCGGCTCCTGTCCGAAGGCGGTGGAGGACGCGAGGCGAGCGTGTGATTCACCTCGGCCACTGGTGGCGGGCGTTGCGAAATTGGGCGCGGCGGCGGCGGCGGCAGAGGGAGCGAACTCGGGGAGCGCTGTCTCTGAGACACTGGAGCTCCCATCTCGGAGGCCGCGCGCGCCAACTCGAGCGCGCGCGAATCCCGCCCGGTTTCCCCCGCGGAGGTCGCCGCGTGGCGAACCCAGCGCATGGCTTCACCGGCGTCACCTTTCGCGCCAAACACGGCGGCCGTCTCCAGCGCGGTCACCACCGTCTCGGGATCGCTCGGAATTGGCTCTGGAATTGCAAATGCGAGCTGTGCCATCGCTACCTCCCGTAGAAAAATCCGAACGCATGAGAATCATGCGCACGGTCACCTGCGGGAAATAGTCTCCGCACGCTCGAACGATCAGGCGTCTCGGCGCGCTACTTCGCCCACTGCGGGCGTTTTTCCGGGTCGGGCAAGCTGATGCCCGCGCGGACCGCGGTCATGATGGCGGCGGTGAGCGTCTTCATCGCCTTGTCGCAAGGCTCCTCAGGGTGCTTGGCGGAGGAGCCTTTGCAGATCTTGCGCTCGTGCTCGCTGGCTTGTTGCACGTGCGCGTCTTGCAAGAGAGCGGTCGTGGTCGGCGGATCCAGATAGCGCCAAATGATGCGCGGACTGTCGATCTGCCCGGTAGCGTAGGTCACGAGCATTTCTTGGCGCACGGTGGCGCACGTGCCGTCCCAGCGCAAGATGTCGACATCGCTCGGGCCGCTCACGCGCACGCCGGCTTTGTCGCCGACCACGTGCTTGCGAAGGACCACCACTTCTTCCCCGAAGTGAAGCCACGCCTCACTTTGATCGCCGCCGTACACGTTCACCGGCTCGATCCATTCGGCCTTCACGTACACGCGCTGCCACGGCATGCGCTTGCCAAATAGCAGCAGCGCAAGATCCGGGAATTTGCCTTTGCACAACGCTTGCGCAAAAGCGACGGGCGGCACGCAGCCCTCGCCTGCTCCCGCGCACTCGCTCGGAATGTCCTGACTCAGCGCCGGCTCTACGACCGCCGCCGGCGCAGCGCTCGGCGCAGGCGCGGGCGGTTCACTCGCCGCTGCTGCAGTCGGCGGACTCATTGCGCTGGCTATCGACGCACTGGGCGCTGCAGCGGTCGGCGACGCGCTCGGCGTGGACGGATGACAGCCCGTCACCGAGATAGCGAACGCGCCTGCCACCCTGCGCCACCGAAAACCCGAGAACGCGTGTGCCACGCGCATAAGCGATAGCAGGACACTCAGGGTTTGCCAACGAAGGTTTGCTAAGTCAAAAAATCATCGACGCGGAGCGCGAGCTCCGGAAACGCGCGCGGAGCGAGCACTGCGCCGAGCGCGTGTGAAGACGGTTGGATCGTCGCCGAGTGCTCAATGCTGCCAGGCTGCATCTCCCAAGGCAAAACGCGGGACGACGCGCTCGCCAACATTCGTGAAGCAATCGCACTCTGCCTAGAATCCGGCGACGAGCCTCGGGGTGAGCTCGTCGATGTCGTAGTAGCGGCGTGACCTAGTGGCAGTCCTGCCGCTCATCTCGGGGAAGCAGTGCGTCGCCGCGTTTGCACGGCTCGGCTACGTCAAAGTACGACAGCGGGGCAGTCACGTGCGTCTCGAGTGCCCGGCCGAGCGCCCCTGACAGTCCCAATGCACGATGAGATAGACCGTGGAACCCTCCGCGCAATGCTCAAGGCAGCTGGCCTCCCGCCGGAGGAATTCGCGGAGCTTCTTTAGAGTCTATCTTCACTTGCCGTCGTCGAGCGCGCGACGACGGAGCGCCCCGTAGAGCACGGTGAATCCCGCGCTGTAGAAGATCAGCCAGTGTCCGGAGAAACCGCGGACGACGCTGGGTGTCAGCGAATCAGCCGGGTTCGGGTGCTTCAGCGCGTGAATCACGAAAAACAAGAAATTGCAAAGTGCGTAGGCTGCGACCAACTGGACGCCGTACCGCATCCAAGCTGGAGCTGTCGTGAAGATTTCCTTCCAAACACGCGCTCGCGAACCGTTCCAGGAAGAGGTTTGGTCCGACGGAAGCTTCGCTTCGCGAGTAGCCAAAAATGCCGGCATCCAAACGACGAAAATTCCGACGTGAAGCGCGAAGAAGCCCAAGTTTCCCAGCACCACGACTCCCGCGATCGAGGCCAGGTGAACGAACAAGCTGAGCAGAAAGCAGGCAGCTGCGAGCCACATGGGCGGAGTGAGAAACTGCTGCTTCATGATGCTATCCCCAGGTGTGCGCTCACTATAGCAGGTAGGCCGAGCACAGACGCTGCGCAGAGCGCGAACAAGAGCCCGAGCACCTCGCCAGCCGCGGTCGTGCGCGCGTCGCGCAGGCTCCTCCGGGGCCGAGCACACCCACGGAGCCGAGCTAAGGATGCCTACTGGCGGTCGCGGATCACAGGTTCGAGAACGTGGTGGGCGACTGACGGCAGGCGCCGCGCTTCGGGCGGAGAGAGTGGGATTGATGCCCCGCACCGTGCAGTGCTCGGCGGCGAGCCGCCTGCGCGCTTCCTGCCTCCCCCAAACGCCGTGCTCGCGGCCGCAGCGGCCGCTGCGCGCGGCGTGGAGGGACGCTGTCGCGTTGCCCGATGGTGCTCTCTATGACAATCGCTAGGAATCATCGGCAGAGAGCATTCGGAGAACAACCACACTCGCCATGCCTAGAAGGACTTTCTGCGTTCGCGTGCTCGATGAGTCGTGTCCGCGAAGGGTTTCGAGCAGCACATGCGCCGGCGATATTTCTGCTACACGTCCAATCGTTACAAACATGTGCCCTGCCCGACGCTCGTCGTTGGACTCGTTTACGATGGAGATAATCTCAACGAACGCGCCGAGAAAGCTGGCAAGCTGCGGCGACGCGTTCGCGGGAGATTTGCGTTGGGTTGCTTCAATGCGCGGTGGCTTGCTGGCCCTCTGCGGCAAGAACGGTTCGAGTGTCCCTCCGTCGAGAACGTGGGCGACAGTCGGCATGTTGGAGAAAGCAATTGCGAGCAAGCGAGCCACGGCGAGAAGATTGATGGTGCCTTCACCCGAGCGCATTGCGTGACTGTGCAATACGCGTGTAAGTGATCCCTCGACTCGCGCCCGAATTGGCGCGTCAAGGCTGCGCAGGTAGTCATACGCTTCCTCCGCATCCTCAACGTCCTCGCCGATTGTAAGATGTTCGAACGTCTTCAGCGGAGGGATCGGCGGACCTATCCCTTCGGTTGGCAAGCTAGTTAGAAGCCTGCCAACAACAAAAAGGTGTTGCGACAATGCAGTGCTCGCCAATTGGCGCATCAACGAAGGCTCCTGCAGAGCTCGCATCAAAACTGGACGCAATAGTGCCTGTATTGGAGCCGATTCCTGTTCCAGGTCACGGAAGGCCTGTTCTACTGCGAATGCCCGCTCTATCACCGCAACCTCGTCGCGCCCGGAGCAGAGCAATTCGGGGGCGGGAATTGAACGACCCCACTACTCGCGATAGTCATTCCCACGTACGAGAGAAGGCCATCTGCAGGAGTCGCTCCAAGCGTTCCCAACCACAACGATCGGTCGGGTAGAATCGCTAGAACGCGATTGGAAATCGTAGGAAGTGCACCGACAAAAACCGTCGATCCGTCGCTACATGCACCGCGGTCTGCTACCCAGCCAGGATTGGCGCGCTGTATCTGCAGACGGAAGTTGTCGTACAAGTCCACCAGCAGAGCGTAGCTCCAACCCGCGTCGTACGCGAGTCCAAGCCTGCGCAGCGCCTCTTGGTTGAGAAATCTGCCGACATTTCCTGCGCCAGGCTGCGTAGGAAGTACTGCAAATCCGGCGTCTCCAGGCTGTACTTGCTTCGCCGTCGCCACGTACTAGCCAACATAGTCGCAACCTCTCGCAGTGCCTAGCCCGCCTGGGGCGAGTTGCCCTGGGTGGGGTGATCCGTCGAGTGCCGGCGAGCATTGCGGTATTGCTCGCGTGAGCCGGCGAGTCGCGACGAACGTTCGCGCGCTCGAGAGGAGGTGACCGTGTGCGCGAATGGCTGACGTAGTCACCAGCGTCGTTGCCGCGTCGCTTGAAAGCACCAAGGCTAGCGATGCTCTCGCGCATCCGGCGGAGTGTAAGAGTCGCGCGCTTCTTGTCGATTCTCAGACGGGGCGCAGCTATGTTTGGGGGACTGCACCCGAC
>DASXKQ010000083.1:0-8921 GCA_036496745.1 Polyangiaceae bacterium | reverse complement strand
ACCTTGATACGATCGACGTGGCGGTTGGTGACGAAGTGAGTGCGGGCGCTCGCGTCGGAACGGTTGGCGATCAAAGCGGCAGCGCGCAATTGTACTTCGAGCTCAGAACCCGCAAAGGGGCGGTCGATCCTGCGCCCTGGTTCGGTCTCTGATCCGCTGGCGCGCCGACAGCGCGCCTGCTAACCATTGAACGATGGTTGGTGTTTGGGTGGTCCGCACAGCGGGGCTCGCGTCTGCGCTGGTTCTCGTCGTATTGGCTCGGCCCGTAAGCGCTCAATCCACCGCGAGCTTTCCGCCGCCTTCGCCGCCGCCAGCTGCGGTGCGTCCGTCATCGCCTACCGCGCCGCCGTCGGTCGCGCCGAGCCCACCGAGAGCGCCTGCCACGCCCAGCCCAACTCCTATGACCGCGCCCGTCGCAGTGCCACCGCTCCGCGCGGCTCCCGCAGCGCCCAACGCGCTCGATAATCGCTATCCGGTGCTGCCGCAGGGCAGCACGCCAGCGCGCGTTCTCGGAGGCGACGCCTCGCAGGCCCTGTACCCACCGGTGCTGCCGTTCGAGCCAGGCATGACGGTGCCGCCCGGGTATCACGCCGAACACCGCTACGCGAACGGCTTGATCTTCGGGGGCATGGCCACCGTCGGCATTGCATACGGCGTCGGTCTGATTGAGGGGGGCGGGCAAGGCAATGGCCTGGGTTGGCTTGCGTTGCCGGTGATCGGTCCCTGGGCGGCCATGGCTTCGCGGAAGTTCAGTTGCGCAAACGATCCACTAGAGGCCCAGGCTTGTGTGAACAAGGCGTCCCATGAGGTGCGCACGATGGCGTTGCTATCCGCCGATGCGGTAGTGCAAACCACCGGCGCAGTGCTGTTCTTCATCGGCCTCGGTTCGGGTCACGACGAGCTGGTCCGAAATGACCAGCTCAAGGTGGGGCTCGCGCCGACTGCCAGGGCCGGCGGTCTCGGTCTCGACCTGTTCGGCAGTTTTTGAGTCCATCACGCAACCGGCTTGCCGGGCGACCGATGCGAGCAGTGGCTGAGCAGCCATTTCTCGAAAGGAACCTCGGATGACGACACGAATAGCAACAGGTGGCCCGTCCACGGGCGTTTCGACTACGGGTACGACCGCGCGGGTGACGCCCACACCGGCGCGGCCATTTCAGCAGGTCGTGCAGGCGAGCTCGCTGGCTGTCGTGAGCAGCGCGGAGGCCGCCGTCTCGAAGCTACCCGGAGGTCCCATCTTGGCGGCCGCCGTTCGACCTACCGCGAGTGCACCTGCCGCAGGAGCAGCAGTCGCCACCGGGTCTATCCGTCCAGAGGGGCCTGCGGGCCTTGGTGCGGCCACGCCAGGAACGAGCGACGCCTCGGGCTCGGGCGGGATCGAGCAGATGCTTTCGCAAAACGCGGATCAGAACATGTATTTCCTCGAGCTTCAGGAGCGCATGAGCGCCGAGAGCAGGACCTATTCGGCGATGTCGAACGTGCTCAAGACCCGCCACGACACGATGAAAAACGCGATCGGCAACATTCGCTGAACGGGACGCACGATTGCGATTCAACGTGGAGCAGGCATAATCTCCGGGCATCTCGAATCTCATGTCAATCGACGGCATCGGTAAACCTCCCCCCGTACCGCCCGCGGATCCGTCCAGCGCGGCGGGCGTGCAAGGCCGAAAGACCGAATCGTTTGCGATAGGTGAACCCGTCGCGCCGACTGCTTCTTCCTCGGTGAGTGCTGGGCTCGAGGCCCTGCGGCGTGGAGAGCTGTCGCTCGATCAATATCTGTCGCAACGGGTCGATCTCGCCGTTGGTCACCTGACGAGCAAGCTAGCGCCTGCCGAGCTCGACTTCGTCAAGCAGTCCTTGCGTGATCAGTTGGAGACCGATCCGGTGCTGGTCGAGCTCGTGCAGCGAACGACCGCAGGCTTGTCGGTCAAATCGGGTTGATGGCAGCCGGCGGGGCGGGGCCGCAAGCGCGCCTTCTCGCGGAGCGTGACGGCCTCGTGTTCGTCGACAAGCCGGTCGGCGTTCCAACCGAACCGGACGCTCAGCATGACGATAGCGTGCTCGCGCAGGCGGCGACTCTGCTCGGGCTCCGGCTAGATCGACTCCACGCGCATTCGCGCTTGGATGTCGGCGTGAGTGGCGTCGTGACCCTCAGCGTGACGAGGGAAGCGCGCCGTCGGGTCGCGCATCTGCGCGAGCACGGCCTGTGGCGCAGGCGCTACGTTGCGCTCGCCTCGGGCCAAACGAGCGAACGGGCCGGCTGTTGGACGGAGAGCATCGGACGAGAGCGCGGCCCCCGGCGTTCGATTCGAGGCGCACGCCCCGAGTCTGCCGAGACGCGCTTTGCGGTGATTGCTCGAGCCGCATTTCCCGTGGCAAAATTGCCAGTCGTCTTGCTGGCTTTGGAGCCGCACACAGGGCGCACCCACCAGCTACGTGTCCACGCCGCAGCCCACGGGCTCCCGCTACTCGGTGATCGCACCTATGGCGGGCCGACACGCTTTCCCAAGCGGAACGGCGCCGTCTCGTCGATTGAACGCATCGCGCTTCATTCGGCGTGGGTCGAGCTCGGCGAGGGGGCTACGGCGCTCCGCGTCGATGCTCCGCTGCCGCCCGAACTCGACGAGCTCTGGCAGGCGATGAACGGCGATGCAGCGGCCTGGCAGTTTGCGATCGCAAACGACCTTCGCTGAGCAGCTGGCGATAGAGGTGCTAGCGTCGCGGTCGATGCGAGCGCTCGTCGTGGCTGCGATCTTCGCCGGTTGCTCCGCTCACTACGCAACAGTCGAACCCGGCCATGCGGCGCTCGTCCTGCCCCATCACCTGGCAGAAGGAACGAACCCGGATTTCGTCCCCGCCGACGACGGCGGAGTTCCACCTCCCGCAGCGTCGGCCGAGCCGCTCAAAGGTTCCCAGCCCGACCCAGAGCCGCTTCGAGAAGCCCGCCAATGGGAATACCACTTCGTCTACGAATCGGGAAAGGTGCGCGTCGCGGGCGTCCGGGAGCTGCTCTATCCCAAGCCAGTCGTCACGGCGCGGCGCATGGGTCGTTACGCGGTGGAGCTCTGGATCGGGCACGAGCTCGTTGAACGTGTCCGCTTTGATTTTCCGCTGCTCGCTGCTGAAGGGACCGCGCAGAAGGTCGCGCCGCTTCATGCGACGCCGACACTCGGCGCCGCCGCGACCGCGGACGCGATTGTCCGGGTTCCAGCGAGCCCTCGCGCCACGCGCGCCGTATTGGTTGATCGCGCCTCTGAGCAGCTGCAAGAGCTGCCTTGGCCACCGGACCGTCAGCCGACGCCGGAATAGCCCGATCCGGGTGGCGTCCGCGGGCAAGTTCGGATAGCCCTTTCATTCGATGCAGTGCGATGCTTGCCAGCACCCGAACGTCGACGGCGCGCGCTTTTGCGCCAACTGTGGGGCGATCTTACCGGCCAAGGCCGTCGAGGGCAGCGACCCGATGATCGGCCAGTTGATCGGCGGACGCTACCGCGTCACGGGTGTACTCGGCGAGGGCGGGATGGGGATCGTCTACGTCGGCGAGCAACAAATGGGCTCGACCGTGCGCAAGGTCGCCATCAAGACGTTGCATGCGCACCTATCGAAGGATCCGTCCGTGCTGGCGCGCTTTCATCGCGAGTGCGGGACGGTTGCGCAGCTCGAGCATCCGAACACGATCAAGTTCTACGACTTCGGATCGACATCCGACGGCACGCTGTACATCGCGATGGAGTTCGTCGCGGGGCAACCGCTGTCCGAGCTGATTCAGCACGGCCCGCTCTCGGTCGATCGGGTGATCAAGATCATGCGCCAGGTGTGCGGCGCGCTCGACGAAGCGCACATGCAAGGCATCATCCATCGCGATCTGAAGCCGGAAAATCTGGTTCTGACTGATCGAGCGGGCGAGACGGACTTCGTCAAGGTACTTGATTTCGGCATCGCCGCCCGCACGGAATCCGCCGACGCTCACAAGGAGCAGAAGCTCACCCAGCAAGGAATGGTGCTTGGTACGCCGCCCTACATGAGCCCGGAGCAATTCACTGGCAAGGCGCTGGATGCGCGTAGTGACATCTACTCGCTCGGTGTCATGACCTACGAGATGCTCGCGGGACGGTTGCCGTTCGATGCCGATACGCCTTGGCAGTGGGCGACCCAGCATATGAATGCGCAACCAATTCCGTTCGAGGTTTCGGCTCCATCGAAAAGCATTCCGGATGGTATGCGCCACGCCATTTTGCGCGCGCTCTCGAAAGATCGCGAAGCGCGTCAGGCGACCGCGCGTGAGTTTTTCTCGGAGCTCTCCGACGGCGGGCGCATGACGGTCGAACAGGCTCATGACTCCAGCTCGACCGGCACCGCAGCGATGGCAGCGGTGCCGAATTTTACGCCGCCCGTAGTAGCAGCTCAGATGGCTGCGCCCGTGGCAGCGGTGCCGCCGGGGCCGGTGATGTCGCGCGACAAGAGCGGCGGGGGCAAGGGCCTGATTGTCGGGCTCGGCGTAGTGGGCGGTATCCTGCTTTTGGCGATCGTGGTCGTCGCGGCTAAATCCCTGAAGAAGGACGACGGCCCGCAGGTTCTGACGCCACCCTCGGTAGATTCGTCGTCGACCGGGGTGACGACGATTGCGCCCATCGCCTCATCGCCCGCGGACACTGCGCCCACCGCTCCGATAGCGCCGAGCTCCGCGGGGCCGGTCGAACCCGTGCACCCCATCGGGGGTGGTACCGGGCCCGTCGTCTCCAAGCCGCCCGTTGCGCTGTCTGGGAGCGCTGCTTGCGACGCGTGCTTGACGGCGGCTGCGAGCGGAAACATCACTAGTGCGGCGTCGGATCTGCAACGCTGCGATGACAGTGCGAAGAAGCAGAGGTGTGTCGGTCTGGTGAAGAGTTCCGCTCCTGGTGCAGCAAAGAGCGCGGCCTTCAACGGCAACTGTGCGGGCGCCAAAGCAATCGTGGCGGCGGCGCAAGGCATTGGGGCGTCGACCGGAGCACTCAACAACGCCTTGAGGGCCACCAGTTGCAAGTAATATAACCGGCGTGATTTCAGCGGGTTATCTCTAGTGTATCCAGGCTGCAACAGGTCCTTTTGCCGTTCCCTTGACGAGATCGGGGTCCTGTATTTAGATGCGTGGGCGTTGCGGTGGCCCCGCCGGAACCTGTCGCTTAGTCTTGCAGAGGGAGTTCCTCCCGAAACTGGGATGTTACTCAACGAGAAGCAAAGAGACCCCCACCACATATGACTAGGATGACCTGGCCCGACGTCTGTCGGTCCGACCAATTCAAGGGCCTCTGGGTAGCGATCGACAACTGTCGCTACGATCAATTCACGCGGCAGCCTGTAGAGGGCGATGTGGTCGACTCCGACCGCGAGCTCTCGGAGCTGTGCGCTCGTATGCGTGAAACCGGCCGCAGCGCCTGCGCGATTCTGTTCTGCGAGAGTGAAGTGTTCGTCGAGCCGGGCCGCGGTGCCGATGAGCGAGCGAGTGAGCCGAGCCGCCCCGTAAATTGAGCAAGGCCAGGCTGGAGCCCTGGGCGGCTGCTTAGCGAACGATAGGCTTCACGACGGCTTTGCCGTCCTTGATGACTACGTCGAACTCAATTTTCCGATTTTTGTGCTGTTCTCTAAGTTTGGCAGCCGTGGCTTCCAGCGAACGCGCGAGTCCTTCGACGCTGACTGAGGACGATTCTTTAGTTTGCCTCTTTGCCTCGACGAGCCGGGCGTGAAGCGAACGGACCTGCTCGTCCGCGATGGTCTTCGCGGCGGCCGTCGCAGACCTGGCTGGAGCCGGGGCCGGCTTTACGGCAACCGGCTCGGCGATCGGCTTTGCCGCGGATGTCAACGCAGGCGTGGGCTCCGGCAGAGGTAGCTTGGCCGGTTTCGGTGGGGGTCTCAATGGCGCGCGCGCGGGCAATGCTGCTGGGACTGGAGCGGCTGGCGCTGCGGGCTCCGGCGAAGCCGCCATGGGGACGGGCGAAACCACCTTGGGGACGGGCGCTTTGCTCACCCGCTTGCCAGGATCCCAGTCACCCAGGAAATCCATATCGAGGCTGAGCGATTCGAGCGCAGCTTTCGGCGCGGGGGTTCGTGAGGGGGGCGCGTGTTGGAGGTTGGGCATCGGTGGGCTCGAGCCCGGCGTAACGACTTGAAGTGGTGGGGCGTCCACGCCCGGTTCGGCTTCAGCTGGGGGCTCCGAGCGACCCACTCGGCGGCCGAGTCGCTTGCGCGCGGCGACGGTGAGGAGCTGATCGGGCGCAATGCGCTCTGCGCGGATCAGGTGCCGCTTGTACGTGCCGTTCTCGATCTCCCGACAGATGCGCTGCCAATATTGTTGGAATGTATTGTACCGCTGAATGATGGTCTGGAGCTTGAAGCGCTTGGCGGTGTTTCGGATCTTTTCCCGCCGCAGCACGTAGATCCTGCGATCGACGTCTTTGCGCGGGATCGCGGGTTCGACGCGTTCGATACCCATGAAGTATTGCTCGTAGAGTGCGCGCAGACGTTCGAGGCGGGTCTCGAGCTCCTCAAGAGCAACGTCGAGCTCAGCGGTTTCCACTCGATCAGCTCTTCAAAGGTGTGATGGAAAGATTGTCGAAGCACACGGGCACTTGCCAGTCATTGAAACCGAAGTGATCGTGACCTTCTCCCGCGAGCGGGCTCTTGTCCGGTAGACTGAGGATCTCGGTTTCATCTACCGAATAGCGGACGGTTTTGCCGTCGCTCCGCTCGATCTTGAAATGATAGAGCCGGTCGGGCAGCACCGGCTGCGCCCGTGGATCGGATTCCCCAGGCTCCACGCGGATTTGCGGGCGATCGGGCGCGTGTTCGTCGAGGCGTGCCAGGACATGGAATGTGTTCTTCCAGCCGCCGAAGATGATCACGTAGCTTGTGGCGTTCGTGTACGAGACGCTAGTGGCTGAGCTGACGCCGTCGCCCCAAGCCTCGGCTTTCAGGTCCCCTTCAGGCGAACTGCTGGTGGCGTCGAACTCGATGCGCGCATTGACGGGCAAACGGCGCGCCAGCCACGCCGGGTGATTGCGCACGTTGGAGCCGCAAAGCTTGCCGTCGCGCAGGGCCCAGCCCGGGCCCGTGACATTCCAATCAGGACCGAGCTGAGCGCGTTCGAAGCTGTCGACGAACCGACCCTGCAATTCAGGCGATGGGGGTGGCAGCGGGGTTGCCGCGCTGGACGCCGGGGGCGGGCGCGCCACGACTGCGGTCGGGCGGCCTGGGGCCTTTTGCTTTCCGGTCGGGGGTCCATCCGGAACGCAAGAGCCCAGAGCGATGAGCGGCACGAGAACGATGCAGCGGAGTGCCACGGCGCTGCATGCTAGCACGGGGACTATGCACCCCGTGCTGTTCGAAATTCCGCTGCCGCACTGGTCGCTACCGCTGGGCGCGACCCTTTCGATCGCGGCCGCGCTGGGTCTGTTGCTCGCGTTGTTCGGTTATCGAACGCGCGCGCTGGATCTGTTGCTAATTGGAATCGCCGCGCTGCTGACCTGTGGGGTGGGCGCGCTCGCGCTGCGCGGGTCCCGTTTCACGCTCGTCGCGTTGCCTGTCTACAGCTACGGCGCGATGCTGTGCCTCTCGCTGGTCGTGGGCTGGTTTTTGACCTTGCACCTGGGCGCGCGGGCCGAGATGAAACGCGAGCTCTTGGCGAACACCTATTTTGTCGCCGCAATCGCAGCCGTACTCGGGGCCCGTGTGCTGTACGTGCTGACGAACCTGGGCGAGTTCCACAGCATCACCGATGTGCTCGCGTTGCGACGGGGCGGGCTCGTCGCGTACGGCGGCTTTCTGGGCGGGTTTCTCGGATCTTGGGCCTACCTGCGCTGGCGACGAGCATGCTTGTTGGCCTGGGCAGACGTGGCGGCACCGAGTTTGGCCAGTGGACTCCTACTCACTCGCATCGGCTGCTACCTGTTCGGTTGCGACTTTGGTTTACCGCTTAGCGAGACCGCTCCCAGTTGGTTGAAGAAGCTCGGCACGTTCCCACGTTGGCCGGAGAGCTTGCTCGATGGAGCAGGTTCACCCGCGTGGACCCAGCACGTCGTGGAACGTGGGCTGTCGGCCACGAGCCCGAGCTCGCTGCCCGTGCACCCGACTCAGCTGTACGAATCGCTGGCTGGCGCGCTCTTGCTCGCCATGTCGTTGTGGCTCGGGAGAAGGCAGCGCTTTCGCGGCGAAATATTCTTTGCGCTCACCTTCGGCTATGGGCTGTTGCGCTTCTTGATCGAGATCGTACGAGACGACAGCGAACGAGGCACCTGGGGTCCCGACCTGCCGCAGCAGTGGTTGATTCCCGCGGCGCTCGTGCTGTTCTCGGTGGCCTTCGCAATCGGCCCAGCGCGCGAGATCGCACGGGTCGCGGTGCGACGTGGGGCGTTCGCCGCTCTTGTCGCGCTGCCAGTTGTGGCTCACCTGTGGTTGCAACCAGCGCGCTTTGCGGCGCCCACGCGCGTCGCGCTGTCGACCTCGCAGTGGGTCGCGCTCATGACGGCGTGCCTGGTTGGCTACTTCTGGCACGCTCGGAAGAACCTTGTAAGCGAGTCGGGGCAAGCGCCCGAGCGGGCTCCAGCCAAATAGGCTCATTCGTGTCGCGCGAGCTCGACTTGGTAGCGGACCGGTTCAACGCCGTCGACTAGAATCACGAGGCGGCGCTCGTCGACGTCGCATACGGCGAACGCGTTGGCGGCTCTACCCGGTGCGTCGTCGTCCAAATTCTCGATCAAGCTCTGGATTGTCACGTACGGCACGCCGTCGACTACATCGAAGTGATTCCAGTGCACGTGCCCATTGAAGACGGCGATCACGTTGCCCGCTTCGCTCACGACGCGTTGGAGCGCGCGGCGTTCCGCGACACGGCATAGGTGGGGTCGCTTGTCGAACCAGCGATTGCCTTCGAGCCGCATTTCACT
>DASXKQ010000082.1:0-13691 GCA_036496745.1 Polyangiaceae bacterium | reverse complement strand
GGCCGCTTTGGCTCCCCGGCGCAGCCAGCGAATCGCGTCGTGTAGATCGCCATTTTTGACCAGACGCTCCGCGGTCTGCAGACACAAAAGAACCTGCTCAGAATCGCGATCGTTCGGATCAGGGAGCTTCGGGGCGAACGTCATGGGGGTCGAGGTCGAGATAGCCATCGTACACTCTCGGGGGCTAGGTTGCGCTGAGGTAGCGCAGGAATTGCTGAGCATCGCCGTGACGCGGGTTTTCCTGCACGGCCCGCGCCGCCATGCGCCGCGCGGACGTGCGCTGTCCCTTGCGGTGCTCGACGCGCGCCAAGTTGTAATAGGCGTCGCACAGCGCGCTAGGGCCGAGCGGCGGCGCGTCGGGGCGATCCTTGACGGCGATGCGCAGCGCGTTGCCGGCAAGCTCCAGGTCGTCGAGATCCGTTGCCACGAGCCCGAGCAAGAGCGCGAGCTCGGGCTCGGCCTTGTCGAGCTGGTGGGCATGGGCGAGCGCGTCCCTGGCCTCGACCAGCTCGTCAATGCCCAGGTAAATCTCGGCGATTTGCCGGTAGATCGGCGCGAGCGCTTTGCCTCGTGGGTGCTCCGGGGCCTCCGTGAACGCTTCGAGCAGCGCGAGCGCTTGCGCGCCGTCGCCTCGAGCGGTGAGCGCTTGAGCCATGAGCTCGAGCGCGCCCACGTGCGCCGGATCGAGCGCGCGCACTTTCGTCAACGCGCTGAACTCGGCGTCACGCGCCCCGGCGTCGCGGAACATGCGCGCAACCGTCAAGAGCGCCGTGATCCGCGCGGCGGGCTGCGCCTCGCTCTCCGCGCTCGCGATCATGGCGTCGGGCGAGCTCACCTCGAGCAGGCGGCGATAGAGCGGGCTCGCCAGTTCCTGATCGCCTCGCGCGCGGTAAGTGTCCGCGAGCCGTTTGATCCAGCGTGGCGAAGACGTCGCGAGCGCATGCGTCTCGAGCGCGCTCATGAACTCTTGAGCGCGCGTAGGTTGCAGCTCGCTCGCGCGTTCGAGCTCGGCGAGCGCTTCGTCGTAACGCTGAGCCCCTGCCAACAGCTGATAGCGCGCCGCGCACAGCTTGGCGCCGAGGGCCTTGTCGTTCGGCTTGGCCGCGCTGGCACGCGCCAGGATGCGGGTCACGGCATCCCACTCGGAACGTGCTTCGTAGCCCGCACACAGCTCGTCGCGTAGCTTGGTTGCGCCCGGATCGAGAGCGAGCACGCGCTCGAGCGCGCGCTCACGGCCCGCCGCGTCGCCGAGGGCCCGGCGCAGGTCCGCGAGGCGCGTGCCGAACGCGATCGCTTCCGCGCCCGTTTCGAGCTCGAACAGCCGCTCGAGGGCCTCGCCCTGAGCGGTGCCGTCTTCGCCGAGCGCGTCGCTCAGGCGCACGATCGCGCGCAGCACCTCGCGCGACTGCGGCTTGGCGCCGGCTCGCTGCAGCGTCGCCAATGCTTCAGCGAGCTGGCCGTCCGCTTCGAGCGCGCTCGCCAGCTCCGCGAGCCATGGCGCAGGCGGCTCACTCTCCCCGTCGATCAACTTACGCAGGCGCACGATGCCGTCCGCGCGGCGAGCCGGGATCGCCAAAAACTTTCGGGCGATGTCGATCTCGAGCGCGTGCCGTTCTTCGGGCGAGGTCGTCTTTGCGGCCAGCACGTCGAGCAGTGCGAGCGCGCGTTCGGGCTCCGCGAGATCCTCGTACACGGAGACCAGGCGCCGAACGGCCTCCAGGTCCGGACTCTTTTTGGCCTTGCTGATGTCGCGTGCCAGCTTTTCCGCCGTCTTCAGCGCGCTCGCGCGCAGCTCGTCGCCGAGGGTCTGCCGCTCCGCGTGGTGGCGAGTCCACTCGGCGAGCGCGAGGCTCGTTTCTCGGATGCCCTTGGCTCGATCGAGCCGCGCCTTGAGCGCGCGCTCGAGTAGATCATGGCGCCCTTGACGTCGCAGCGTCGCCTCCAGACCGGACGCCTCGAGCTCGCTGCTCTGGGCGGCTTCGAAGGCGGAGGCCTCCAGATCACGCGCTTCCTCGAGCTCGTGCTTGGCCATCGCGATCGCGGAGAGCTCCAGGTACACCTCGGCGCGCGTGAGCGAGCCGTCGCCATGATTGCCGTGGAGCACGAGCAGCAGTGAGCGGTAGCTCTGCTCGGCGCGCTCCTGTTCACCGCGCTGGCTCGCCAGGCGAGCGACCGCGATCATCAGCTCGGGATCGCCGGGATCGTGCTTCGACGCGCTGACGATCTCGGCCAGCGCTTGTTCGCTGTTGCCGGTCGCGGTCAGGAGCGCGGACAGCTCCAAGTGCACGCGTTTGCGCGGCGGCGGATGGCGAATGCCGTAGTGCGCGAGCTGCTTGCGCAAGAGCTGCTCGGCTTCAGCAGGACGCTTGCTTTCGCAGAGCGCGCGCCCGAGCTCGATCGCCTGCGTGGCGTCGTCCGAGAGCAGCTCGGCGGACTCGCACAAGAGCCGCGCTGCCGCCGAGAAATCTCGCGCCTTGACGTAGGCCGCGACCGCCGCGCCCAGATCTCCGGTTCGCGTGCGGTGCACCTCGGCGAGTTGCGCGTAGAGCGGTGCGCGAAGCTCCACTTGCTCGGCCTCGGCCTCGAGCAACGCGGCGAGATCGCTGAAGCGGCCCGCGCTCGTCAGCAACGCCACCAGGGCGTCCAGGCTCGGCTGACTCCGGCCAAAGCGTTCGCGTACGCGTTGCCACAGGCTGATCGCGCGCGCGACGTCCCCGAGCTGGTCCGCGCACAGACGCGCGGCGCGTTCGAGGTCCGCGCGCTCGCTCTCCGCGCCCGCAAAGCGCTCGGCGCGCTCGACCAACGCGACGCACAGCTCGTCGTGCTTTTGCGCCGCTTCGAGCGCGCGTAGCAGGCCGTCGTGCGCGGCGCGCTCGGCCGCGTCGGCGCTCAGGATTGCGCGGTAAGCGGCTGCGGCGCGCTCGGGGGCCGCCAGCACCCCGAGCGCAAGCTCCGCTGCTTGCTCGAGGGCGCTCTGGCGCCGCGCCGGATCGGTCTCCAGCGTGGCGAGCCGTTCCAAAACGGTGCAACGCTCGGCGACCCGCCCTGACTCGGCGAGCAGGGCGTCGAGAGCGCGCGCCGCGGATAGTTTGGCGTCCGGCTCGGGGGCTTCTTCCAGCAGGCGCGCATAGATCTCGGCGGCGCGCGGGCGATCGGACAGCGCGCCCATGCAGAGGCTTACCGCATGCGAGAAGAGTCTCGCGCGGAGCCGCGGATCTTCGCTGCGATTGCTGACCTCGAGGAGCAGTTCGAGCAGGCTCCGCTCGGTGCCGAGCTGGGTGGCGAGCTGGGTGAGTCGCTCCCGATGCGCCTCGGAGGTCGGTTGAAGGCGCAGCAGATCCGCCACGACCTCGAAGGCGGCTTTGGGATTTTCGAGCTCCTGTTGCAGAAGCTCGGCGAGCTCCTCGAGCAACGCGACACGAACATCGGCGGTTGCGGCGCGCGCGATCTGGATCTCGAGCACGCGGGCCACGTCGGAGTGGCGATTCTGCGCTCGGTAGTGTGATTTCAGGAGCCCTGCCAGCTCCGGGGTTCGATCGACCGGCTCGCCCCAGCCGTCGGCGTCCACGGGCTCAGCAGCTTGTCCGAGCAAGCGCTCCAAGAGCTCGTAGCTGACCTCACCGTCCGGCTCGTCTTGGATCAGCGCTTTCAGAGCAGTGAGAGCAGCGTCCGTGTCGCGGCGCTCGACGTGCAGCGTGGCGATGCGCTCGTGGAGCTGCCGACGCTCCTCCGGCTCGGCGAGCCCAGCGCGATGCGACAAGTGGTCGATCAACTTGTCGCTATAGCCCCTGCGCTCGTACAGCCGCTCGAGTGCACCGTCGACGCGGCGGTCATCCGGCTTGAGCCGCAGATACTGGCGAAAGTAGCCGATCGCGCGATCGGCGTCGCTGGCCACGTCGCGCGCCGCGATCGCCGCCTCATCGAGCAAGGGCAGCCGCTGCTCGTCGGCCGTCGCACTCGCGATCGCGCGATCGTAGAGCGCAAATAGCTCATCGAAGCGTCGCGCCGCGCTCAGGCCGAATTTCACGTGATCGAGCGCCCAGCGTGCGCCGGGCGAGAGCGCGAGCACGCGCAGCAGTGCCGGCTCGGTGCGGCGCGGATCTTCGACGTGCTCGGCTGCGAAGGCGCGCAAGCGTTGCCCAAGTACCTCAGCCACGTCGGCCGAAAGATCCCGCGCGAGCGCGCGATCGTAAGCCATGACGGCCAATAGAGGATTGCCGAGGCGAACCGCGAGCCCCTCGGTCGCCTCCCACAGCATCGGTTCGGCTACGAGCTCTTCAGCTGCACGCTCGGAGAGTTCGAACGCCGTCGAGTCGTCCGCGAGATCGAGCAGGGTCTTGAACCAGCGCGTGCGCAGCGCCTTGCGGCGGCCGGCTGCCTGCTGGTCGGAGCGGTCGACGACGCCGTTCTGCTCGAGCAGCAGGCGCAGGACGACACGCTGCTGCTCCGGTGGATCCGCTTGGATGCTCGCGCGCTCGAGCAGCTCGCAGGCGTGAAACGCGTATGCCGAGCCGCCCGTCGCAACGCGCTGAGCGAGCGCACGCAGCCCGCGATCGGCCGGCCCCCGCGCGAGCGCGGCCTCGAGCAGAGGCAAAGCCTCGCCGGGTCGATCGAGCCGTTCGATCAGCAGCGTGGCGACGTCTTGCTCGATCGCGAACGAGCCTTGCTCCCCGCCGAGCTGACGGAGCTTGCCGAGCGCGCTGAGCCCGCCTTCGACGTCGCCCGTCACCAGCTTCAAGCGCGTCAGCGACTCCAGAGCGGCTCGACAATCGGCGTCGCGGCGGAGCGCGCGCTCGAGCACCTCGATCGCCCCGCTGGCGTCGTTGAAGGTGCCCTCCTCGATGGCGGCCCACTCGAGCTCGACTGCGAGCGGATCAGCGGCTTCTGCCACGCGCCAAGCGAACAGCCAACGCAGGCGATGGGACCGCCACTCGGCGCTCGGACTCGCGGCGATCAAAGCCTCCAGCTCAGCGACGAGCGCCGGGTCGGCCTCTGCTTCGATCAGCGCCTGGTACACGTCGGCCGCTTCGTCGTCACGTTCTGCCTTGGAGAAGGCCCGCGCCTTCGCGCTGAGCAGGCGCCGCGCAAACGGCGTCGCGTCATCGCCCCAGCTGGCGAGGGCTTCGTCGATCAGCGCCGCGAACTCGTGGGCGCCCCCCTCGCGCACGGCGCGCTCTTCCAGCGCGAGCAAGAGCTCGAGCGTGCTGCTCAGGTGCGGGCCGCGCAGGAGCGCCGCGCATGCGTCCGCGACGTGCGTCCAGTCGCCGGCCTCCGCATAGAGCCCGACGAGATGCGTGACGGCTTCGGTATCATCGGGCTCCGCGTCGAGCGCGCGCTCGTACAAGCGCTGCGACTCGGGTCCCTCGTTGACGCCATGCTGATACTCCGCCGCGGCTCGCTTCCACGCTTGTGACGCGGCCGCCTTGTCACCCAGGCGCTCGTCGAAAAACTCCCCGAGCCGCTCCAGGGCTTGCGCGCGCGCGGCGACCCCCCCGGCGGACGCTACGCGCCGTTCGAGCACGTGCTGCTGCGCGCGCACGTCGTCCGCTTGCATCGCGACTCGCTCGAGCGCGTCGAGCACGGCGTCGTCGAGAGTCGCGCGCTCGAGCAAGGGCACGCAGAGCGGCCAGATCTCGGCGCCGCGCCCGCGACCGAGCAACGCGTCCACGAAGCGTAGCAGCGTCTTCTCGCGCAGCGGATCGCCGAACGTGCCGAGCCCGCGACTGATCTCGTCGTCCAGGCGGCGCACGTCTCCAAGCACCGAATACGCGGCGAGCAACGCCTCGTGTGCACCGAGGTGCGTAGGCAACGCTTCCACCGCTCGTTGCCAGTAGCCGACCGCGGATTCTAGATCGCTGAGTTCGTCGCGAGTGAGCGTTCCCAGGGCAAAAAGCACACCCGCGCGTTCTTCTGGGTCTGCCGAATGCTCGAGCATCGTCAAATAGGTTTGCACGCGCGCGGCGGTCTCGTGGGTCGTCTCACTCGGGTCGGGCGCTGAAGCGCGCGCTGCCGGCTCCGGCGCCGACACGGGTGCCGGTGGCGCGGGCGAGGGCTCGACCGGAGCTTTTGCGGGCGCGGGTGGCGGTGGAGCTTCCGAGGGTCCGGCGTCCATCAGCTCTACGCGCAGGTTCGCGAGCGCCATCACGGCGGGCGGTGGCTCGTCGACCTCGGACAAAATCGTGAGGGCATGCTTCACCAAGCGCCGCTTGATCGGGCGGTCGGCTGCGTGCTCGACGGCGCGTAGATAGATGTCTCCGAGCGTCGCAAAGTCGTCGACCTCGGTCAGCAAGGCTTCGGCGAGCGAGAGTGCGCGCTGCGAGTCCGGCGCAAACTCGAGCGCGCGCAGCACGTACTCGAGCGCACGCGAGTGGTCCTGAGCTTGCTCCTCCAGGAACCACGCGGCTTCGAGCGCGAGCTCCCCGCACTGGCTCGCGCTCAGTGTCCCGGGCACCTGCAGCACCTCAGCATAAGCGCGCAGCAGCTCCGCCGAGCGACTGTCTCGGACGGCCGCCGTGTGCAACGCTGCGAACAGCGGGGCGGCCGCGGTCTCGTCGCTCGCGGCATGGCTGATCGCCCGCAAGAGCTCGGGCTCGCCGGTGAGCGGCCGTGCCAGCGCGTCACTGATTTCCTGCGATGAGAGCAAAGGCACCGAGGCAACCTCCTGCAGGGACCCAAACGATCACGAGCGTCGTGATCGCTCACGAGCGCTGGCGTGCTCTCCGAGAGATACTCCGATTCCGTTCGTGAGTGCCCGTAAGGAAGGTCTTACGTTCGAAATTGTTGCAACGGCGTGCTCATCGTGCCGTCACACGTTCAAAATGCAATCGTGGCCGGAAGGCTTGCGCGAAATGTGTCTCACACAACATTGCGACGCGAAAATGAAATGTATCGTGGGGGAGGGCACTTGCCTGCCCCCGACCCCTTCCTTCGACCGAATAACCAACCTAACCTTGGTGGAGCTCATGTTCCAGCGCACAATCTGCTGTCTATTTCTCGCTTCACTCGCGTGCACGTCCAAGAGCAATAGCGGTACTGGCGGACCCGGAGCCGGCAGCGGAGGCACGGCTGGGGCCGGCGCGAGCAGCGGCACCGGCGCGAGTATGAACGCCACGGGTGGCAGTGCCGGCGGCAGCGTCGCCGGTACGGGTGGTTCGGGCACGAGCGGCGCGGGCGTGGGTGGTTCGGGCACGAGCGGCTCGGGCACGAGCGGCTCTGCCGGAGCGGTTGCCAGTGGCAACTCCGTGCTCGAGCGAAACAATCATCCGTCGCGCGACGGCAACTACCTGCAACCCACGCTGACCAAAGCGACGGCCGCCAAGATGGCGACGGACACGGGCTTTGCCGCGACGTTCACCGGCAGCATGCGCGCATCGACGCTTTATTTGGAAAATGGCCCGGGCGGCAAAGGGATCTACATCGCTGCCACCACTGGCAACGACGTGATCGCGTTCGACGAGACCACGGGCAAAGTGGTGTGGACGAAGAACATCGGCTCGTCACCCACCATGAACGGTGTCAGTTGCGGGGACATCCACCCGCTCGGCATCATCAGCACGCCCGTGATCGATGCCCAGGCTCGCACGGTGTACGTCGCGGGCGCGATCGGCATGACGTCGATCACCGCCCACCAAGTGCACGCGCTGTCCGTGGACGACGGCACCGAGCGCACTGGCGGATGGCCGGTCGACGTCGCGAAGGCAGCATCGGGCGCCGTCACGTTCACGCCTTCCGCGCAGAACCAGCGCACCGCGCTCTCCCTAGTAGGCGGCGTTCTGTACGTCGGCTACGGAGGCCACAACGGTGACTGCGGCACCTACCACGGCTGGGTCGTGGCCGTGAACGCCGCGAATCCGGCGATGACCGGCGCGTGGGCCACGTCGGGCGAAGGCGACGCCATTTGGGCGGCGGGCGGCTTCGCGTCCGACGGCAACGGCGTCTTTGCCATCACCGGCGACAACCACCCGAGACTCACGAACCACCTCGACAGTGAAGAAGTGATCCGCGTCACGGGTCTCGCCACCACGGATCACACCAACCAAAACCTGTTTTATCCCACGACCTGGCACGACATGGACAACAGTGACGCCGACTTCGGCGCCAACAGTCCCGTCTACATCGAGGTCCCCGACGCCGCGGGCGGCACCACGCGGACGTACGTCGTGGCGATCACCAAGGACGGCCACTTGTTCCTGCTCGACAGCAAGAATCTCGGCGGGATGGGCGGCCAAATCGCCGACCTCACGGTCTCCACGGGCGGAGCCATGATCGTGCACACCGTGCCCGCCGCTTACAACACAGCGCAGGGCACGCACGTCACCTTCACCACCAACAGCGGAGCTCAGTGCCCCGCCGGCGGTCCGAGCGGTCGCGTCGTGATGTCCGTGCTCATCCCCGCGGGCGCCTCGCCGACGCCGCGCGTGGTGTGGTGCGCCGCCATCCAGAGCGCCGGCGGAACGCAAACCGGCGCGGGCTTCAATCTACCGGCCGCCCCAATGGCGACCACGACCGACGGCACCTCGGAGGCGATGGTCTGGTTCATGAGCGCCGGCAAACTCACCGCCGTCGATGGCGACACGGGCGCCGTCCTCTACACCAGCAGTGACACCTGCGCCGGCATCCGCCAATGGACCGCGCCCATCGCGGTCAAGGGCCACATCGTGGTCGGCGCGGACGCGCACTTGTGCTCGTGGTCGGCGCACTGAAGCTACGAGGCAATCGACCTATTCGGTGCGGTGCGTTCCTCGAGTCCGTGCATCAGGATCATGCTAGCCAAGCGTGTAGGACAAAGCGGACAGATCAGCGTCGGGCGGGAGCTGGCCGGAAAGTTGTTGCGGCTAGAGCAGCTGGAGGGCGGCACAGTGCTACGTTTCAGAAACAAGTTGGCGAACGCCGCGAGGCGTTTTTCGTGAGCCGCCCTTTGAGCGGCGACGTCGTGCGTCACGATCGAAGAGCAAGCTCGGTACGCCCGTTGGAGAGCGTGCGCATTTGCCCGCCCTTCACGGCGAGCAGCAGCGAAACCCGACATAGGGACTGCTAGTGGTGCGGACGAAGCTGTTGGCGACGCCACACGTGGCGACAGTGGCGCCGCCACCGGTGAACGTGCCGCCCCGGATCATGCACAGCGCGAGCTTGCCGTTGTCGTCGCAGTCGTCCTCCCACTCGTAGGCGTTCCCGCTCAGGTCGTAGACCCCGGCGTAGGCGCCCGAGGCTTGGCAACCAGGCAGGCTGCCCACGGCTGTCGTCGTGCCCTGTGCGTTGTTGCATGCGGTCGCGTCGAAAGCGCCGGCATATGGAAATTGATTCGCGTCGTGCGAAGTGCATGCGTTGTCCCACTGACTCACAGAGGCGTTCGGGTATTGGCCAAAGGGAACGGGTCCGCCGATGATCGCGCCGCACAGCCGCTTGCCGACGCCGGCGCAGTACGCCGAAGCGTCGCACCAGTCCACGCAGACTTGCGGATGGTTTCCGCAGTCGGCGCCCTGACACACCAAAGGACCTGCCTGGCACGACGTGTCGGGCGCGTAGCTCGATTTCCAGCCGCAGAGCTCGTCGTTGCTGGGCGGAAGCGCGGGCGCGGTCGCCAGCCAGGTGGCGTACTGGCTGCGCGTCACCTCCGTGCTGTCGATGCAATAGTACTCGGGCAGCTGAACCATGCTCGGTCCGCCGCTCCCGGCGCACGTCGACGTCGAGCCACCGTTGCCCGCGCTGCCGCTGGTACCTGAGCTGCCGCTGGTACCTGAGCTGCCGCTCGTTCCGCCACTGCCGCCGATTCCCGCGCTGCCGGCATCGCCGCCGGAGCCTGCTTGCCCCGCCGATCCGCTCGTTCCGGCCGTGCCGCTGACTCCCGCACTGCCCGCACTGCCGCTGACTCCCGCACTGCCCGCCGCGCCCGCCCCGCCGCTGATTCCCGCGGTGCCCGCGCTGCCGCTCGCCCCCGCGCTGCCGCTCGCCCCCGCGCCGCCGCTCGCCCCCGCACTGCCGCTCGCCCCCGCACTGCCGCTGTTGCCACCCGCGCCGTTCCCTACGGCGCCGGGAGCAGTGCCGCCTGCTGGTGACGACGAGCTACAACCTAGCAGCGTGACCGCGAGCAGGAGAAAAGCGCGTTTCATGGGACCTCCAATGGAGCAGCTAGCTTAGCCTGTCCGCATTATTTGGCCCAAGCGAGCCCGCCCAGGCGACAATTCTCATTCCAATGCCGGAGATCAGCCTGATGCAGCAGAACCACGTTGCCGACAGTGTTTTTCCAGTGAAACCCCCACCGCTTTGGTACGTGACCAACGGCGAGATCAAGGTCGGGCCGGTGCTCACGCCTTTGTTGATCCGCGGCGTCGAGCACGGGCGCGTTCCGGATTACTGCCAGGTGAGCCCGCAGCGTGGCGACTGGCGTGCGCTCTCGGGGGTCCGCGAGATCGCCGCCCTCTACAGCAAACCGGGCGTGACCGTGGCGCAACCCGACTGGCGCAGCGATTGGATGGGCACGCCCCGTCAGATCCGGGACGAAGAGCAGTTCAGTCACACGTTGACTCGGCTCGCGCTCGCGGCCACCGACGCCGAGTGCGCCATGTTTCATTTCCGCCGCCGCCCGACGCAGTCGCTCGTGACGCGCTCGGTGGTCGGACCCATTTCGAGTGAACGCCTGGGTCGCCCGCTACCGGTGCACGATCTCGTACTTCGCGCGGCGCTACAGGGACGACCCGTGCTCGGCCCGCCCTATGGGCCCACGGAAGACGCGCTCGCCATCCGCTTCGCTGGGAGCGAGGGTGGCGTCGGCGCGGCCGCGATGATCCCGTTTTTCGTTGGCGAAAAGTTGATGGCCATGCTCGAGCTGTCGAGACCGGGCCACGCATTCCGTCGCACGGATTTGCAAACGGCGGAGCGGCTCGTGCAACGCGCGCTGTGGTTGCGCTCGAACTGATGGTTCGTAGTCTCGTCGCCGCGCTACCTTGACGGAGCCGGCGCGCTCGAGGACGCGGGGGCGCTCGAGGACGCGGGGGCGCTCGAGGACGGCGCGGGTTCGCCCTTCAGTTTCTTGCCGGCCTTTTCGAACGCGTTGCCCGTGGCCTGGACTGCTTGGTCCGCGGCTTGACCGGTTTTTTCCGCGGCCTTCTGCAGCGCGTCGCCGGTTTTTTCAGTGGCGCGATCCACGCTCTTGCCGGCGCGCTCCATCGGCCCTGCGGCGTCCCGGTCGTGATGGCAAGCGACGAGCGGGATGCCCGCCAAGAGGGTAACCGCCAGGCGCGTCGCGTGCTTCACGGCGCAGGTATAACGCCAACGCGTGTGCACGCCAAGCGCGTCGGCCGCGCTAGCGCGTGCGGACGGGCATTTTCTGTGTTACAGAAAATAAGTGATCCGGTTCGAGTGGGATCCCAAAAAATCTGCTGCAAACCAGCGAAAATATGGCGTCTCGTTCGACGAGGCCAGCACATGCTTCGAAGACCCGCACGGCTGCTATCTCCGCAACGAGTCACCCTCGTACGAGGACCGCCTAATTTTGATCGCGTTCTCGTCCAAGCAACGCTTGTTGTTTGTCGTGCACGCGGAGGTGGGTCGCAACTCGATTCGCATCGTGAGCGCGCGCAAGGCGAGCCTCGCACAACGGAGGATATACGATGAATTGGACGGATGAACGCATCGATCGCAAGGTGTGGCGGCGAGTCCCGGGCAATCCGTTCGCTGACTACGATCCGAAAGAGGGCATTGCGCTCTGGTCGCTGTGGGAAATGCCGTCGTGTCTCGTGGGCAAAGCGGTGCGACGGGGTCGTCCTCGCGGCAGGCCCACATCGGTGCGGAGTGTTCGCCTTCCAGTCGAAACGTGGAAGCGTTTGGAAGCGGAAGCCAAAGTCCAGAAAAAGACGATCAACTCGCTGATCGCCAAGCGCATCGGCTAGCGCGCTGTATTGGTCACGGGAACAATTCAATATCGTCGATCGTGAGGTCGACGGGGTAGGGCGCCGTGAGGCACGAGGCGCAATCAAAGGCCCAGCCAAAGCCGGTCACTTGCGTCGCGTTCAGGGTGCTCACGGGCGTGCCGCCGCCCAAAGCCGACCACAAGACCGAGACGGGGCCGGGCGTGGCGGGCACACTGAAGGTGGTACTCGCCGAACGGCAAGCGCCGGCATCGGGATCGCAAGTACCGACGTTCGGCCAGCACGTGTTGGGTGGCCTATCGTCGCTCGAGTCCACCGTGAAGCGGAGCGTGCCCGTGGCTCCGACGTTGCCGCCGATGGTGAACGAAATACCCGAATAGCCGGATAGGTCGCTCATGCACGGCTCGAGGTAAATGCCGAAGCCCGAGTAGTTGCCGACCGTGCCGCTGATGTGCCAGTTGCCGGCGCTGGTGTCCTCGCTGAGTGGATATTCGGGAACCGCCGCGTCGGCGCAAACGCTCGGCACATTCGGATAAACGAACACGCCGCCCCAGAACTTCGTCCACCACATCGGCACGCGCGCGCCGCCGTCCACGACCTCGGAAAAGATGTCGTTTTGAATGTTCGTGAAGTCCGTGAGGAGCGGCGAACTCGGGACAGTCGGCGTGCAAGCAGCCGGTGTACAGGGAGCGGGGCACACCGTGTCCGCGCCGCTCACGCCACTCGCCCCGCCCAGGACGCCTCCGCTGTTACCGGCACTGCCGCCCACGCCGCCGCTCGCGTTCACGCACAGCTTGGAGAAGCAGGAAAGGGTGCCGTCGCAGCTCGAATCGCTCCGACATGCGCAGCCCTCGCTCCCGACGCTGCACGCGCTGCTGCCTCCCGCCCCCGTCGTGCCCGCAGCACCCGTGCCACCCGCAGCGCCCGCGGTAGCGCCGTACTCGACGAGTTCCTTGCTCGAGCACGAGAGCGCGCCGAGCATGCCGGACAGCGCCAGCGCGGCGAGGGCTCCCAGATAGCGAGTTTGGAGAAGCATGCGCTAGTAGAGTCGCACCGCGCCGAACTGGGTCACGGGTGTAGTGAAATAGAGCGACGCTGCGGCGCCCGTGACCTGGCCGGTCAAACACGTCACCGTGTCGTTCGCCGCGAGCTTGGCAAGAGTCGTGCTTTCGGGCGTGATGCCATTGGTCGTTGCGGCTCCGAATTCGGTGAGGCTGATCCTCCCGCCGTTCTTGTTCACTTGGACCCAGTACTGGCCGCTGGAGACGGTCGGTGAATATTCACACCCACAGAAGATCAAGTACGTACCTCCTTGCTTCGCGGTGAAAGTGCCGGTCGTCGCGTTGTACTCGCTGCCTGAATCGAAGTCGACGTTGTTGAACGCGACCTGCGTCGGATTGTTGTTCGGTATGGACATCGCGGTCGACAGCGTCGCGTGGAACCCAGACGCCGCGTGCACCTCCGACTGGATCTGCGTGATGCTCGTGCCGTAGCCGTCAATGGTCGTTTTCAGCGTTCCGCCAGCCGCATTCGCTGTCGCGGCTGTCGTCGCGTTGTCCGCGCTGGTGGCATGCCCCGCCTCCACGGCGTACGGCACGGCGCCGAGCTTCGTACGCGTCGCGACGAGGCTGTTCCCGTCGAGCAACACGTCGACGTAGGTATCCTTGTTGGCGCCAATTCCGGTCGTGCAGTCGTCGCCGAGCGTCAGGGAGAAGTGTCCCGTCGAGTCGGTCTTGAGCGCTTGCGACATCGTGTCGCACAAGAGGTTCGCGGCGGCGGTTGCGGCCGGGTCGTTCCACAGCTTGAGCTCGATGTTGTGGCCGG
>DASXKQ010000081.1:0-47762 GCA_036496745.1 Polyangiaceae bacterium | reverse complement strand
ATTCGTCCGACGTGGCCAGCCCCTTCTCGATGTCGCCCGCGTCGAGCAGCGTGCGCGTCGCCTCTTCACGCAGATCGAAGGCGGAAACGGGCGCGCGCGTCGAGGTACTCGAGCACGAGCCGCAGAAAAGCGCGACCAGCGCGACTAGTGTGCTGTGCCAAGCTGAGCGCGGCACATTCTTGCTCCGGCGCGCGGGCTCAGCTCGTAGCCGTCACTTCTTTTCTTTGCGCTTTATGCCGGGCAGCGTTGCGAGCTCAGGTGCCGGTTCCTGCACCGTGAACTCCGCGGAGTTCATCAAGCCCATGTAGGGGTCGGCCTCGGCGCCCGTCGACGATTGGCTGAACGTCGTCGAATAGGTGCCGTTCACGATCACTTTCGCGCCTTGCGAAGGCAGCGGGTTCGGCGTCTTGACGCCCCAGAAGGTGTCATTGTGCTCGGCGTTTTCCTTGCCCTTGTCGAACTCGTCGATGGCGTCGAACACCTGAGCAAAGTTGGAGGCCCAGCCCATCACCTTGATGGTCTCGCTCTCCGGCGCGTCCTTGGTGTCGCCGAGCCAGAACGCCGGGATCGGCGGCTTGCAGTTCTCGGGATCCGCCTTGCCGCCCTTGTGGACGGCGCACTTCGGCGCGTCGGGCAAGTTGGTTTTGACGATATAGCCGGCGATCGCGAGCTTCTTGCCGGCGACGTCCTTGTGATGAACACGGCTCCGCAAGTAGTAGCTTGCGCCCCAAACGGTGTATGCGTCGCCGTTTTTGATGGGCTTCTTGGGTACGTTTGCGACCGGAGGCAGGCTCGCCTTGGCGCCGCTGTACGCGGGCCGCGGCGTGTACTTGACGTCCTCTTGGCCGCAACCGCCTAGGGCGGAGCTTGCCGCGACCAGCAGTGCCAAGCCACAGAGTGAAACGGGGGTCGTGCGCGACATTCTCTTCAGGCCTCCTCGAAACTCCCGGCACAGTAGTCCGCGTTCTGCCACTACTGCAAGCGCATAGGTCCTTTGCGATCGGTTCGTGCTGCCTCGCCATCCGGCCTCATGGCCGCCCGCACGGAGGCGAGTTTTCGCTAGATTAGGTTCGACTCATGGCTCGCACCATCGTGATCGGAGACACCCATGGCTGCGCGGACGAGCTCCGCGATTTGCTGTCAATGCTGGGATTCAGCGCGGGCGACCAGCTCTTCTTCGTGGGGGACATGCTGAGCCGCGGTCCCGATTGGCGCGGCGTGCTGAAAATTTTCCGTGATACCGGAGCGCGCTCGGTCCTCGGGAATCATGAGCAGCGTTTGATCGCGGCTCACACGGCTCGCTTGCGCAACGAGCCATTGCCGAAGCTCAGCCCCTCGCACGTCGAAATCTTGCGTGAGATGGACGACGCGGATCACGCGCAGCTCGCGGCGCTGCCCCTGTGGTTGGATCTACCGGAGCATGGTCTACGGCTCGTGCATGCCGGGCTCATGCCCGGCGTGCCGATGGCGGAGCAAGATCCCTGGCTGCTCACGCACATTCGTTCGATTGAGGATGACGGCAGTGCGAGCGAGCGCTGGGGCAAACCGTGGGGCCGCAGGTACAAGGGACCTCCGCATGTCGTCTTCGGCCACAACGCTCGGAAGTCCCCTCAATTGCACGCGGACGTCACCGGCATCGATACGGGCTGCGTGTACGGCGGCGCATTGACCGCGCTCGTGCTGCCGGCAGGTGCCGCGATACCTCCGATGGAGTCGCGCGCTGAGGTGCTGGTTTCGGTGCCGGCGCGTCGCGCGTACGTCGACTACGGTCGACCGCTCGGAGGAGACTAAGCCTGGCCCGCGTCCCGCGCGTTCCGTTGGCCGTGCCCGTCGCGGGAGAGCACTCGCTCGACAAAAAGACGGCGCACTACCTATTCGAGGTGCTTAGGCTCACGGTCGGGGACTCGTTCGTTGCCTTCGATCCCGAGCGGCGGCTCGAGGCAGACGCGACGCTGCTCGCGAGCGGACGCGCGGCGCGCTTCCGCGCGAGCGAGCCGCGGGCTGCTCTGCGCGTCGCGGATTCAGGCGTCGTGTTGATCCAGGCGCTCAGCAAAGCCGACAAGGTCGAACAGGTCGTGCGGCACGCCACGGCGCTCGGCGTGAGCGCGGTGCACGTGGTCGAAAGCGAGCGCAGCGTGGCGCGAGCTGGCGAGCGCGCGGACGCGCGTCGAGCGCGTTGGCATGCGTGCGCGCTCGACGCGGCTCGTCAGTCTGGTCGCGGCGATTGCCCGCTCGTCACCGGTCCAGATGAGCTCGGGGCCGAACTCGCTCGCGTGGCGCCTCTCGCCGGTATCAAGCTCTGTCTTGCGCCGGGCGCCGAGCAATCACTCAAACGCAGCGCGAGCGGTTGGCGTGCCGGAGAGCCGCTCTACTTGCTCGTCGGTCCTGAAGGCGGGCTGAGCGAACAGGAGCTCGAGCAGGCAGTGCGCGCTGGCTTTCGGTTGGCGCGCTTCGGTGAGCTCGTGCTGCGCACCGAGATCGCGGGGATTGCCGTGCTCGGTGCGCTCAGCGTATTGGGGGAACGTGAGCTCTGACTCGGTCCGTCGCGTGCGCATCCTGGTCGCCAAGCCCGGCCTCGATGGCCACGATCGGGGCGCCAAGATCGTCGCGCGCGCATTGTCCGAAGCGGGCTTCGAGGTGATCTACACGGGCCTGCACCAAACCGCGGAGATGATTGCCGCCGCCGCCGTGCAAGAAGACGTGGACGCGATCGGTCTGTCGATCCTGAGCGGCGCCCACAATACGCTCTTCCCGGCCGTGCTTGCGGCGCTCGCGCGTCGCGCTGCCGTCGACGTGGCCGTCTTCGGTGGCGGGATCATCTCGGATGAAGACGCGCTGGCGCTCGAAGCCCGCGGGGTCAAAAAGGTCTTCCGCCCGGGCACCACCCTCGACGAGATCGTCGCCTGGGTGCGCGACCATGTCGCACCGCGCGTCTAGCCCTTTGCGCGGAGCTTGTGCGTCGATCCACACGCCGTGTGGGCCCAGCACCACGGTGCCGCTCGAGCAATCTCGAGTGCTCTCGGACAGTTAACGCATGGCACATGGGTTGCGATGCCGTCTGGACATGTCCATCGTGCTCGCCCTGATGCCCGCGTTGACCGCACTGGCTTTGTTCATTTCGACGCTCCGACTCGGTGTGCGTACTCACGGCGACTAGTTTGGGCGATCGGATCCTGCCAAAGACGACCAGAGTAGTATAAGCGCTCACCTGACAATCTGAACAGGGTGCTTGTCTGCAGCGGAACAGCAAAAGCTCAAGCGTTTTCTCAGGGTTTTAGGCTCTGCCGTTGTTGACATAGGCCGGCCGGCCCCGTAGCTTCGCGAACGTCCAGTGGGAAATAGTGGGGCGAAGTGTTGAAGCCGCCCAAATCCCACAACCCGCGTTGAGACACGATGTTCCGAGGCCAATTCACCCACAGCGTCGACGTCAAAGGGCGCGTCAGTTTGCCCGCGCGCTTTCGCGACGTGCTGATCGCGGACGGTGATGCGCGCTTCGTTCTGACGCCCGCGCTGTTCGATCCGTGTCTGCATCTGTACCCGATGCGCGCGTGGGAGGAGTTCGAGAAAAAGGTTTCGGAGTTGCCGAGTCTCGATCCGAACGCGGTGCGCTTTCGTCGGCTCTACGTCTCGGCTGCGGTCGAGTGTGAGCTCGACAAATCGGGACGCGTGCTCGTCCCTCCACACTTGCGCGAGCGCGCGAAGCTCGAAAAGGACGACGCGCTCTGGGCGGGCATGGGACGCATTCTCGAGCTGTGGTCGAAGAGCGCGTGGGACGCGGCGCTCACGATGAGTCCGAGTGAAGCCGACAGCTTCAAGCTCGCGATGGAGCAGATCAAGATATGAGCATGGCTGCCATCGAGCTCCCCGAAACGCCCTCGTTTTCGCACGTGCCCGTGCTGCTCGAGGAAGTGTTGGCAGGCCTCGAGCCGGCGCGTGGTGGCGTATTCGTCGACGCGACGGCGGGCGGCGCCGGTCACTCCGCGGCCCTGCTAGCGGCGTCGCCGAGCGTGCGGCTCGTAGCGTTCGATCGCGATCCGTTGGCTGTGGCGACGGCGCGCGAGCGATTGTCGGAGTTTGGCGCGCGCGCGCGGGTGATTCACGGTTCCTTCGATCAGATCGCTCCGACCTTGGCGGAGCTCGGCATCACCGAGGTCGCCGGCTTGCTCGCGGATCTCGGAGTGAGCTCGCAGCAGCTCACCGACGGAGCGCGCGGTATGAGCTTCCGCTCGCGCGGGCCGCTCGACATGCGCATGGATCCGTCGCAAGGCGAGACCGCGCTCGAACTCGTCACGCGTTTGTCCCAAGACGAGCTCGCCAACACGATCTACGAACTCGGTGAGGAGCGCCGCTCGCGCCGCGTCGCGCGTTGCATCAAGCAAGCTCTCGAGGCAGGTGAGCTCGTGGACACGCTCGATCTGCGTCGCGCGGTCGTGCGCGCGGTGGGTCCTCGACGGCTCGGCGGGGTCGATCCCGCCACCCGCACGTTTCAAGCGCTGCGCATGGCGGTGAACGGCGAGCTCGCCCAGCTCGAGACGTTGCTTGCGCAGGCGAAGACGTTGCTCGCGATCGGCGGGGTGGTGGCCATCATCAGCTTTCATTCGCTGGAGGATCGGATGGTCAAGCGCGCGCTGCTCGAGCGTGAAGTCTGGCAACGACTGACCAAGAAGCCCGTCGTGGCCTCCGAGCGAGAGCTCTCTGAAAACTCGCGGGCGCGCAGCGCGAAACTGCGCGTGGCCCGTCGCGTCGACGAGGCGCAAGCGGACAGTGGAAGGGGCGAGGACCCATGAAGAGCGAGAACGTATTTCTCACGCTCTGGACGCTGGCGGTTTTGGCGGCAACCACGGCTTTCGTGCTGTGGCTCGGGCTGCGCGTGAAATCCGTGGAGCTCGGCTATGAGCTCGGGCGTGCGCATGCCCGCGTCGAGCGGCTGCGGGAAGTGAAGCACGTCCTCGAACTCGAGCTATCGAGTCACCAGACGCCGGAGCGCGTCGACTTCATCGCGCGCAGCTTGCTCGGTATGAGTGAGCCAACGCCGGAGCGCATCTTTTCCGCCGGGCGCCGTCCGAGTGAGGGCGATCAGGCGCCGGAGAGTGAGGAGGCGCCGTGAGCGGTAGGCCGAGCGCTGGTGGCAATCAAAAACGCGACAAGCCGGCGCCCGCGGTGGTGAAGACCGTCGACCTCGCTCAGCGCTGGCGCTGGATCCGCGTGCGCATGGGCATTCTGTGCGGTCTGCTCGCGCTCGGCTTGGGCTTGGTGGTCTCGGCGGGTTGGGACCTGATGATCGGCGACGGCGCCGCGTGGCGCGAGATCGCCGAGACTCAACGTCAGCGGCGTTTGCACGTCGCTCCCAAGCGCGGCGGCATCTACGACCGCAACGGCAGCGCGCTGGCAGTGAGCGTGGAGGTGCCCAGCGTGAGCCTGGACGCCGTAGAGCTTTTGCGTGGCGTGCCGTCGCAGCAAGTGCCGCTGATCGCGCGCGACGCGGCCAATCGCATCGCCGCGGTGCTCGGCCTCGACGCGGCTCAAGTCGAGCGGCGTATCTTGTCCAAGCGCCGCTTCGCCTGGCTGAAGCGCCAGATCTCGGCTGAGGAAGCCGACAAGATCCGGGCGCTGTCAGCAGACACGCTGGGCGACAAAAAAATTCGTGGCCTGGTTGTCGACGGCGAAGGGCGTCGCTACTACCCCCGCCGCGAGCTGGCTGGTCCCTTGCTCGGCTTCGTCGCGCCCGATGGTGAAGGCAAGGACGGCCTCGAGTATTCGCTCAACGACGATCTCAAGGGCAACGCCGATCAGCTCAAGGGTTTGCGCGATCGCTCCGGGCGGCTCTTGTTCTCGGACGGCATCGAGGACGACCGGGCGTTCGCGGGGCACAACGTCTATCTGAGTATCGACCAGGGGATTCAGTACGTCGCGGAGCACGAGCTCGCGACGGCGGCGCGCATGTTCGAGGCCGCGGGCGGCTCGGTGGTGGTGGTCAATCCGTACACTGGCGAGATCCTCGCGCTGGCGAGCTGGCCCTTCTACAACCCGAACGACTACGGCGAGAGCGACCCCGGGCAGCGCCGCGACCGAGCCACCAGCGACGTGTTCGAACCGGGTTCGACGGCCAAGATCTTCACGGTCGCCGCGGGACTCGCGGACGGCGCGATCACGCCCACGCAAAAGCTCTACTGCGAAAAAGGCGTGATGCAGATCGACAACGTGACGATCCGCGACACTCACCCTTCGGAGTGGTTGACCATTTCGCAAGTGCTCGCGGTTTCCTCCAATATCTGCGCCGCGAAAATCGGGCTCAGCCTGGGCGAGACCAAGCTGTACGAGTCGCTGCGCCGCTTTGGATTCGGGCAGGAATCAGGGCTGCCATTTCCAGGTGAAGCGGGCGGCACGCTGCGTCCTCGGTCCCGCCCGTGGGTGCAGGTCGAGACGGCATCCGCCGCGTTCGGCCAGGGCATCGGCGTGACCAACATGCAGATGGCAATGGCCGTTGCCGCGGTCGCCAACGGCGGAGAGCTGATGGAACCGCTGCTGGTGACCAAGGTGACGACCTCGACCGGTGAAGTCGTGCGTCAAGCGGCGCCGCACGTACGGCGCCGCGTGATATCCAAAGAAGTCGCGCGTACCGTGGCGGAAATGCTGGTCGCCGTGACCGAGGGCGAGGGCACCGGCATCGAGGCGGCGATCGACGGCTATCGCGTGGCGGGTAAGACCGCGACCGCGCAGAAGACCGATCCGGTGACGGGCCGCTATTCGATCGACAAATACATCGGCAGCTTCGTGGGCTTCGTGCCCGCGGACAAGCCGGTCGTGGCGATCGCCGTCACGCTCGACGAGCCGATGGTGGAGCACGCGGGCGGCGCCGTCGCCGCGCCGATCTTCCGCCGCGTCGCACAAATGAGCCTGAAGTTGTTCGGGCTCACGCCGCGCGGCTCGGAGCACGCGGACGTGGCGGTGCTCGCCAAGAGCCCGGATCCGGCCAACATCACCTACGAAGCGCTGCGCGAGGCCGAGGGCAAAAAGCCGGCGGTGCAGGAGGTCGTGGCGAGCGGTCCCGTGCCGCAAGGCAAGGTGCGCGTGCCGAACTTGACGGGCTGGACGGCGCGCCAAGCGCTGAAGAGCGTGCTCGATCTCGGTCTGAGTCCCAAGCTCTCCGGCAGCGGCTTGATCAGTAGCCAAACCCCAGCTCCCGGCGAGCTCGTCGACAAGGGCGCGTCTCTTTCGCTCGTGCTCGAGCCCGCATCATGATGGCCCCCATCGAATCTTCATCGACGCGCGCAGGGATCTCCCTCGAAGCGCTGGCGCACGCGCTGGCGCGCCACGCGCCGCGCCTCGTGGGCGACGCGACGCAGCGTGTGTTCGGTATTCATCAGGACTCGCGCTTGGTGGAGCGTGGGGATCTGTTCGTGGCGCGCGCGGGGCGGCGCGCGAACGGCGCGGCCTTCGCGCAGGACGCGCTGGCGCGCGGCGCGGTCGCGGTGCTCGCGGAACGCGCTCAGCCATTGCCCGCGGTGGCGGTGCCGTTGCTCGAGGTCGACGACGCCGCGCGAGCGCTGTCGTTTGCGGCCGAGGCGATTTACGGCGAACCGAGCCGCTCGCTCGGCGTGGTCGGGATCACAGGCACGAACGGCAAGACGACGACGACCTGGCTCGTCGAACACGCGCTCGCGCAATGCGGCCACGCGCCCGCCCGGCTCGGCACGCTCGGCTACACGTTTGCGGGCAGCGAAACGGATCTCGGCATGACCACGCCGGGCGCCGACGACGTGTCGCGCCTGTTGGCCCGTACCCGCGACGCGGGTGGCACGCATTTCGTGATGGAGGTATCGAGCCACGCGCTGGCGCAGGCGCGCGTCGCGGCGCTTCAGTTCGAGGTCGCGGCGTTCAGCAACTTGACGCTGGACCACCTCGACTTCCACGGCTCGCTGGCGGAGTACGGCGCGGCGAAAGCGCTGCTCTTCACGGAGCTCGCGCCGCGCCATTCTGTCGTGAATATTGACGACGCGTTCGGTGTGAAGCTCGCCGAGCGCGCCAAGGGGCGGGTGCTGCGCGTCAGTAAGCGCGCGCCAGCCGACCTGTATCCGAGCGCCATCTCGGTCGGCCCCGACGGCATCCGTGGGAACATCGTCACTCCAAAGGGTGATATTTTGCTCGCGTCGCGCTTGGTGGGTGAGCACAATCTCGACAATTTGCTGCTAGGCGCAGGTATTTTGTTGTCGCTCGGTGTCGCGCCCGCGGAGATCGGGACGGTTTTGAGCGCGTCGCCGCAGGTCCCGGGCCGGCTCGAGCGCTGCGACGAGCCGAGCGACGATTTGCCCGTGCTCGTCGACTACGCGCACACGCCCGACGCGCTCGAGCGCGTATTGGTGGCGGTGCGCGCGTTGACGACGGGGCGCGTCTTGTGCGTGTTCGGTTGCGGTGGTGACCGCGATCCGCAAAAGCGCCCGCAGATGGGCGCGGCCGTCGGTCGCCTGGCGGACCGCGCGTTTCTGAGCAACGACAATCCGCGCTCGGAAGACCCGCGCGCGATCGCCGCACAGGTCGAGGTCGGCCTGCGCGGCGGGCAAGCGAGCTACGAAGTCGAGCTCGACCGCGCGCGGGCCATCGAACGCGCGGTGCTGGAGGCGTCCGCGGGCGACGTCGTCTTGATCGCGGGCAAGGGTCATGAACCGTACCAATTGATCGGCAAAGAGCGGCTGAGCTTCGACGATCGCGTCGAGGCGCGCCGCGCGCTCTCGATACGGCGCGGAGGGCGCGGCTGATGTCGAGCGCGATCCCCGAAAATAGCGCGCCGTTCTCGCTCGCGGAGGTGGCCAAGCTGTGCGGCGGCACGCTGCATGGCGCCGATGTCACGACGGTCGGCGTGAGCAGCGACTCGCGTCAGACGCTCGGTGGCAAGCTGTTCGTCGCGCTACGGGGCGAACGCTTCGACGGCCACGAGTTTGCGCGGAAGGCCGCCGAGGCGGGCGCGGGCGGCGTGCTCATCGAACGCGATCTCGGCGGGCTGCCGATCCCGAGCGTGCGCGTGAAATCGACGCTCGACGCGCTCGGCAAGCTCGGCCAAGCGCATCGCAAGCGCTGGCACGGCAAAATCGTCGCCGTGGCGGGCTCCGCGGGCAAGACCACGACGCGCAGCGCTATCGCGGCCGTGCTGTGCTCGCTCGGCGCGGACGCGGTACACTACGCGGCCGGCAATTTGAATAATCTGATCGGCGTGCCGATGGTGCTGCTCGGGCTCGAGGCACGCCACACACTCGGTCTGGTCGAAATCGGCACGAACGCGCGCGGCGAGGTGGGCACGCTCTCCGCACTGAGTGAGCCGGATCTGGCGGTTTTGACGATGATCGGCGTCGAGCACAGCGAGGGCCTCGGCGAGCTCGACCAGATCGAGCAAGAGGAGGGCCAGATTTGGCACGGTCTCCGCGCGACGGGCACGGCGATCGTCAACGCGGACGATCCGCGCGTGCTGCGCACGCTGAGCGGAGCTCGCACGTCGCGCCGCATGAGCTATGGCCGCGCCACAAATGCCCAATACCAACTCTTGGAACGCTCCTCGGCTGTGGGCGGCTCGCGGCTGCGCGTCGAGCGCGACACGGCGTACGCGCGCGACGTGATCGAGCTCGAGGTGCCGCTGCTCGGGGAAGCCGGTGCCTACGCGACGTTGGCGGCCGTAGCCGTGGCCGAGGACATTTGCCAGCGCGCGCTCGAGCCCAGGCAGATTTCGGAAGCCCTGCGCGCCGCGGGCGAGCCGGGTCGGCTCACGCCGATCGAACTCCGCGACGAGATCATGCTGCTCGACGACAGCTACAATTCGAATCCGGCGAGCATGACGAGCTCGCTCGACGTGGCGCAGGAGCTCGCACAAGCGCGGCGCGCGCGGCTCGTGCTCGTGCTCGGTGAGATGCGAGAGCTCGGCGCGCTGTCCGAGCGAATGCACCGGGAAACCGCCCGGAAAATCGCGGAGCTGCGGCCCGGGCTGCTGGTGGCCGTGAGCGGAGACGCGCGCTACTTCGCGCAGGCCGAGCAGGAGCCGCCGATCGAGACGCACTTTGCCGAAGCGCCGGAGGGTGCGCTCGAGATCTTACTGGAGCGTGTCTTGGCGCGGGACGTCGTGCTCGTGAAAGCGTCGCGCGGCGTGCACGCCGAGCGCATCGTCGAGGGCTTGGTTCGTGCGCGGGGGCTGGCAGCATGATCTACGAGTGGCTCTTTCCGCTGAGCAAGGAGTACGAGTGGGCGGGCGCGTTCAACGTGCTCCGCTACACGTCCTTCCGCGCGATCATGGCCACCATCTCGGCCATGCTGATGTCGTTCTTGGTCGCGCCCTGGTTCATCCAGAAGCTGCGCGGCAAGCAGATCAGCCAGATCATCCGTGAAGAGGGACCCGAGTCGCATTTTGCCAAGCGCGGCACGCCGACCATGGGCGGCGCATTGATCTTGCTCTCCGTGCTGGTGCCGACCGTGCTGTGGGCGGACGTGCACAACGTGTTCGTGCTCGCCACGGGCGTGGTCACGGCGGGCTACGGCGCGGTCGGCTTCATCGACGATCGCCTGAAAATCGAGGGTAAAAATACGCGCGGGCTGCCCGGCCGCTACAAGCTGATCTGCCAGATCGTGATCGGCGGCTTTGCGCTCTGCTACGTGTTCTTGAACACGCCGGAGCTGCCGGCGGAGTGGGTCACGCTGCGCGCGCGGCTGTCCGTGCCGTTCGTCGCGTTCCACAAGCATCCGTTCTCGCTGCCGCTGCCGCTGTACGTGCTGTTCGCGCTGTTCGTGGTGGTGGCGATGAGCAACGCCGTCAATCTGACGGACGGCTTGGACGGGCTCGCGATCGGTCCGGTGATGATCAACGCGGGCGCGTACCTGGTGTGGTCCTACGTGGCCGGCTCGGTGCTGTTCGGTCGGCCGCTGGCGCAGTACCTGGACATCGCCGGTATTCCGGAGATGGGAGAGCTGTCGGTGTACGCGGCGTCCATGATCGGCGCGGGCGTCGGCTTCCTCTGGTACAACACCTACCCAGCGCAAGTGTTCATGGGCGACGTCGGCTCGCTCGCGCTCGGCGGCGGGCTCGGCATGCTGGCCGTGCTGACAAAGACCGAGCTCTTGAGCGTGATTCTGGGCGGCGTGTTCGTGGTCGAGGCCGCCAGCGTGATCACGCAGGTCGTCTCCTTCAAGCTGTTCGGCAAGCGCGTGTTCTTGATGGCGCCGATTCACCATCACTTCGAAAAGAAGGGCTGGCCGGAGCCGCGCATCATCGTTCGCTTTTGGATCATTTCCGCGCTGCTCGCGCTGGTGGCGCTCTCCTCGCTGAAACTCAGATGATCGAACTTTCCGGAAAACGCGTGGTCGTGGTCGGCTTGGGCAAGAGCGGCGTTGCCGCGCTCAAGCTCTGCCAGCGGCACGGCGCGACCGCCGTCGGCACCGACAGCGCGGGAGCGGACAAGATCGCACCGGAAGCGACTCAGCTCGGCGTCGAGCTCGCGCTCGGCGGCCACGACGCGGCGCGGCTCTTGGCGGCGGATCTGATCGTCGTCTCGCCGGGTGTGCCGCCGCTGCCCGTGTTCGACGCCGCGCTCGCTCAGGGCATCCCGGTGATCGGCGAGCTCGAGCTCGGTTCGCATTTCTTGGACGCCCCGATCGTCGCGGTCGGCGGAACCAATGGCAAGAGCACGACCACCACGCTGCTCGGCGATCTTTTCAGAGTCGCCAAGAAGCGCGCGTTCGTGGGCGGCAATCTGGGCACGCCGGTGTGCGACGCCGAGCTCGCCGAGTACGACGTGGCCGTGCTCGAGGTTTCGAGCTTTCAGCTCGAACGCGCCCCGGACTTTCACCCGCGCGTGAGCATTCTGCTCAACATCAGCGAGGACCACCTAGATCGCTACCCGAGCTACCTCGCGTACGCGGAAGCCAAGGGCAACGCGTTCGTGCGTCAGACCGACGCGGATTTTGCGATCGTGCCGGATGCTGACGCCGATTGTCGAGCGCAAGCAAAGCGCGGTCGCGGGCGGCTCGTGACGTTCGGCGCCGCCGGTGACTATCGGCTCGCGGGGCGCACGATCGAAGAGTCATCGAGTGGAGAAACGTTCGATCTCGAAGGCTCGTCTTTACACGGCCGGCACAACACGGAGAATGCAGCGGCAGCGATCGCCGCTGCGCGCGCGCTCGGGGTGACAGCCGAGGCCACCCGGCGCGGGCTGCTGGATTTCCAGCCGCTGCCGCATCGCATGGCGCTGGTGGCGACGATCGGCGGCGTGCGCTTCTACGACGATTCGAAGGGCACCAACGTCGGCGCGTCGGTGACGGCGCTGCGCGGGCTCAGTGAAGAGCGCGGCGTCTTGATCGCCGGCGGCCGCGACAAGCACGGCTCCTACGAGCCGCTCGCGCGGGCGCTGGAGGACAAGGGCCGCGCGCTCGTGCTGATCGGCGAGGCCGCGCCGCGCATCGCGCAAGCCGTGGGCGCGCGCGTACTCGTAGCGCATGCGGCCAGCATGAACGAGGCCGTGACGCGCGCGCAGAGCCTGGCGAAGCCCGGCGACGCGGTGCTGCTCAGCCCGGCCTGCTCGAGCTTCGACATGTTCAAGAGCTACGCCGATCGCGGCGAGCAATTCACGCGCGCGGTGCAGGCGCTCGCGGCGCAGCGAGGAGAGCCGTCATGAAGACCATCGAAGCGCTGTTCGCCCGCGGACCACGCCGTAGCCCCGCGGACGTCGTGCTGGCCGCGCTGGCGATCGCGCTGCTCGGCTTCGGCGTGGTGATGGTCTACAGCGCGAGCGTGATCGAGGCCACGGTCGTGTTCCGCGATCCGCAATATTTCCTCAAGCGCCAGGCAGCCTACGCGCTCTTCGGACTCGCGCTCATTCTGGGTATCTCGCGCTTCGACTATCAAAAGCTGCGCGCGCTCACCTACCCGATCCTGGGCGTCGTGACGGTGATGATGGTGCTCAGCGTGATCGGCTTCGGGCACAGCGGCGGCGGCGCCGCGCGCTGGTTAGCGGTCGGTCCAGTACACATCCAGCCCTCCGAGACGGCCAAGGTGGCGCTGATCTTGTGGCTCGCTTATTCACTCGAGAAAAAGCGCGAGCGCGTCAAATCCTTCTCGATCGGCATGCTGCCGCACTTCTTGATGGCCGGTCTTTTGATGCTGCTGTGCCTGAAGCAGCCGGACTTCGGCGGCGCGTCGGTGCTCTTGCTGCTCACGTTCACGCTGCTATTCGTGGCCGGCGCGCGGCTCGGTTATCTGCTCGGTGCCGCGATGCTCGGCTCGCTGTTCGCGGTCTGGGCGGTTCGCTTCACCTCTTACCGCTGGGAACGCATGCTCGCCTGGTTCAACATGAGCGAGCATCGCCAGGATCTCGCGTACCAGCCGTTTCAGTCGGTGATGAGCTTCGGTTCGGGGAAATTGTTCGGGCTCGGGCTCGGGCGCGGCCTGCAGGTGCTGTATTTGCCGGAAGCGCACACGGACTTCATCTCCGCCATCATCGGCGAGGAGCTCGGCTTCATCGGCATCTTGGGCCTGTGCGCGGTGTACCTGGTGATCGTCGCGCGCGGCGTGCGCGTCGCGCTCAACGCCGAAGACGACTACGGCTCGTACATCGCGATCGGCATCTCCGTCTTGTTCGGCGTACAAGCGTTGATCAACCTGGCGGTGGCCATGTCGATGCTGCCTACCAAGGGGTTGACCTTGCCGTTCGTGAGCTATGGCGGTTCGTCCTTGCTGGTGTGTGCTGCGGCGATGGGCATTTTGCTCAGCATTTCGCGGCGTACGCTGGGCTCGGGCAACGAGCGCGTGGCCGTCTCCGGCAAGGCACCTGAAGCGAGCGCCATGCTCGTGAGCGAGGCGAACTTCACCCCAGAGAGTGATGATGCCAAGCCCAGCAAGCGAGCGCGCAAACCCACGCCGCGCGGCGAGGCTACGCCATGAGCACGCTCCTCTTCGCGGGCGGCGGCACCGGCGGCCACGTGTACCCGCTGATCGCGGTGGCGGACGCGGTGCGCGCGTTGTCGCCCGAGCTCAGACTGGTGTTCGTGGGCACCGAGCGCGGCATGGAGACCCGGGTGGTGCCCGAGCGGGGTTACGAGCTCGAGTTGATGGGCGTGCTGCCGATTCGCGGTGGCGGCCTAGGCGGAGCGCTGCGCGGTATCTGGCGCGCGGCGGGCTCGTTGCCCGCGGGTCGCGCGCTCGTGAGCAAGTATGCGCCGGCGGCGCTGCTCTCGATCGGCGGCTATGCCGCGGGTCCGCTGTCGCTCGCGGCGCGCTTCGCGGGCATTCCCGTGGCGCTGATTGAGCCCAACAGCGTGATCGGGCTCGCCAACCGGTTGATCGCGCCGTTCGTGCAACGTGCGTATACGGCGTTTGCCGAGAGCGAACGGCACTTCACGCCGAACGTCGTGCGTCGCGCGGGCGTACCGATCCGTGCGGGCTTCGACGCGCGCGACTACGCGCCTTCGAGCGAACGGCCGCGCGTGCTCGTGATCGGTGGCAGTCTCGGCGCGAAGGCGCTGAACGAGGCGGTTCCTCAGGCGATCGCGCGGCTGTCCGCCGCGCCCGTCGTCGTGCACCAATGTGGACGGGCACACGAAGCCGCGGCGCGCGCGCTGTACGCCGAGCTCCGGCTCGAAGCGGAGGTCGTACCGTTCATCGACGACATGCCCGCGGCGCTCGCGTCGGCGGATCTGGTGATTGGGCGCGCGGGCGCCAGCGCCGTGAGCGAGATCTGCGCGGTCGGGCGCCCGAGCTTGTTGATCCCGTATCCGTTTGCCGCTGGGGACCATCAGCAGGTCAATGCACGCGCCCTCCAACGAGCGGGCGCTGCGGTGTGCGTCGCGTCCGCGGACGCCACCGCGGAGCGACTCTGCCAGGAGCTCGAACGTCTCTTGCCGGACGCGGCCTTGCGCGCGCAAATGGCGGGAGCGGCGCGCGCGCTCGGTCGTCCCATGGCTGCGCGCACGATCGCGCTCGATTTGCTCGCTCTGGCCAGCCTGAGTTCGACCGTACAAGATGGTGGTCGCGCAGCCGGCGCTAACGACTCGTCTCACGCCGCGCGCTTCACGACACTTCGCAGCACTCGACGAGGCGTGGTCTCCGACGGCGTACTCGCGGAGGGCGTCTGATGTTCCGCGGTCGTGTACGTCACGTGCACTTCATCGGCGTCGGCGGTATCGGCATGAGCGGCCTGGCGGAGATCCTGCGCACGCTCGAGTTCGACGTGTCCGGCTCGGACCTGCGGGCGGGGGAGAACACGAAGAACCTGGAGCGACTCGGCGTGCGCATCGACGTCGGACACCGCGCCGAGAACGTGCGCGGCGCGGACGTCGTGGTCTACTCGAGCGCGATTGACCCTGAAAATCCCGAGGTGCGCGAGGCGCGCTTGCTCGGCACGCCGGTGATCCCGCGCGCGGAAATGCTGGCCGAATTGATGCGCGTGAAATACGGCATCGCCATCGCGGGTTCGCACGGCAAGACCACGACCACGTCCCTGGTGGCCACGGTCTTACGCGCCGCCGGCTTCGATCCCACGGTCGTCGTCGGCGGCCGCATGGCGGCGCTCGGCTCGAACGCGCGGCTCGGCGCGGGCGACATGCTCGTCGCCGAGGCCGACGAGAGCGACGGTTCGTTCTTGCGCCTCACGCCGACCGTCGCGGTCGTCACCAACATCGACCCCGAGCATCTCGATTTTTACGGCACGCACGACGCCCTGAAGGACGCGTTTTTGCAGTTCATCGAGAAGGTCCCCTTCTACGGGCTCTCGGTCTTGTGTCTCGACCACCCGCACGTGCAAGATCTGTTGCCGCGCATCGCGCGCCGGCATGTCACCTACGGGCTATCGCCGCAGGCCAGCTATCACGCTAAATCCATCAGCTACAACGGGCTTTCCACGAGCTTTTTGGCCCTGCGCCGCGAGCAACCGCTGGGCGAATTCACCGTGCGCATGCCCGGCGAGCACAACGTGCTCAACACGCTGGCCGCGATCGCCGTCGCGGATGAACTCGAGGTCCCGCTCGACGTGGTGAAAGACGCCCTCGCTACCTTCCACGGCGTCGCGCGGCGCTTCTCGATCGTGGATGAAGTCGCTGGGGTTCCCCTGGTGGACGACTACGGGCACCACCCGGCGGAGGTCGAAGCGACGCTCAACGCGGCCCGTCGCGCCTACGACGGCCGTATTCTGGTGGCGTTTCAGCCCCACCGCTACACCCGTACCCAGCACCTGTGGGAAGAGTTTACGCGCGCCTTCAACAACGCCGACCTGCTTTGGGTCACCGACATCTACGCCGCGGGTGAGAAACCAATCGCCGGCGTCAGCTCGGCGGAGCTCACGCGCTCGATCGTCCGCCACGGTCACCACTCGGCTCGCTACTCGGCGGATCGCCGGGAAATCGCGGCAGATCTGGCGCGCCACGCTCAGCCGGGGGACGTGGTCATCGCGCTCGGAGCAGGCGACATCAATAAGATCTTACCGCTCGTCGGCACCGAGCTCCGCGCGCGCGCCTCCGACAAGGAGCCTCGTCCATGACCGAAAGGCGAGAACGACTCCATGGCGCCGGCCTGGTCGCTCCGGACGAGGCGTACGCGCCGAGTGAAAGCCCGCCTCCCGCGGCCGTCGTGCGGCGGCGCGGGGTTCCGGAGGAAGCACCCGCGCCGCGCTCCGCGTGGCTCCTCTTATGGTCGGCCATCAAGCTTGCCTCCGGGCTGGCAGTGGTGGTGGGCATGTCGCTGGCGGTCGCCTTCAGCGCCCATCGCTATGCGCTCACGAGCCCGCGCTTCGCGGTCAAGAACCTGGACCTGGTCGGGGCCCACCGCACGACGGCGGCGCAGATCAAGGAGCTATCGGGGGTCGACTTGGGCGCGAACCTGTTCGCGATCGACACCGACGTGGCCGAGCAGAAGATCCTGCAAAATCCTTGGATTTCCGAGGTGAAACTGATCCGGCGCTTGCCCGGAACCCTGCGCGTCGAGCTCGCGGAGCGCGAGGCCGTCGCGCTCGCCACGCTCGGCGGTCACCTGTACCTCGTGACCCGCTTGGGTGAGCCCTTCAAGGAGGTCGGCAGCGGTGATCCGTACGACTTGCCCGTGGTCAGCGGGGCATCGCTCGAGCGGCTCGGTCAGGACCGTGTGCGTGAGATCGAGCGCATTGCGAACGCCCTGGACGTCTTGCGCGAGTACGACCGAGTCGCGCTCAGCAAGGTCTACCCGGCCCAAGAGGTGAACCTGGCCGACGCCGGAGACATCACGCTCACCGTCGGCAAGGAGGGCGTGACCTTGGCCCTCGGTACCGGCCCTTGGAAGAAAAAGCTCGATATGGCCGAGGAGATCGTGGGAAATCTGCGCCGCAAGGGGCGCACCCCCGGCATCCTGTTTCTAGACAACCAAGCCCACCCCGAGCGGGTGGTGGTGAGGATGCGATGACGGTCCGGAATCCCAGTGCCTTGCAACTCCCGGGGCACGGGGGCGGAGCCCCGCACCAAGTCCCTAGAAGGCTCGGCAAGATCAGATCGCGATCTTCAAAAGAGACCGGGACTCCTGGGAATCCGGCGCGACCGGCGCCTGCCTCAATTCAGGTCGACACGGTCGCAAGGCGTGGTGTGAGCGACTGCACAAACCAAAATCAAACCCGCAAACCTGCGGATTCGCGCGCCAAAATTTGGCCCCGCGTGCGCCACTCTGGCAGCGTCGCTGAAGGCTCGAAGCGCGTCTTGTCGCCCAACGGGAGAGCCGTCACACCATGAGAAACTCCCTCACTACCAGCGAGATCATCGTCGGACTCGATCTCGGCACCACGAAGGTTTCAGCCGTGGTGGGCGAGGTCGACAGCGACGGGATCACCATTTTGGGTGTCGGCAACGTGCCGTGCCGCGGCCTGCGCAAGGGTGTCGTCAGCAATATCGAATGGACCGTGCGCTCGATCCGCGAGGCGATCGAGGCGGCCCAGACCATGGCCGGCGTCGAGATTCAGACCGTGTACGCGGGCATCGCCGGCAGTCACATTCGGAGCCAGGTCTCCGACGGCGTGTGCGCGATCAGCGGCCGCGAGGTGACTCGCGCCGATCTCGAGCGCGTGCTGGAAGGCGCGCGCGCGATTCCGGTCGACGCCGATCGCAACATCTTGCACGCGCTGCCGCGCGAGTACGTGGTCGACAACCAGGACGGCATCCGCGATCCGATCGGCATGAGCGGCGTGCGGCTGCAGGTGCGCGTGAACCTCGTCACGGCCGCCACCTCGTGCGTGCAAAACGTCGTGCGCTGCGTGGAGCGCTGCGGGCTCACGGTGGCGGACGTCGTGCTCGAGCCGCTGGCCAGCGCGGACGCGGTGCTCAGCGAAGACGAAAAAGAGATCGGCGTGGCCGTGATCGACATCGGCGGCGGCACGACGGACCTCTTGCTCTACGCGGACGGCGGTATCGCGCACACCAGCGTGATCCCGGCCGGCGGTAACAACATCACGAGCGACGTGGCGGCGGGTCTGCGCACGCCGGTCGCCGAAGCGGAGCGCCTCAAGCGCAACTACGGCTGCGCGCTCGGTCGCATGATCGCCGACGACGAGGAGATCGAGGTGCCGGGCGTGGGAGGACACGCGCCGCGTCGCGTCGCGCGTCGACTGCTGTCGGACATCATCGAGCCGCGCGTGGAAGAGATCTTCAGCGAAGCGCGCCGGCGCATCGAAGAGACCGGCCTGCTCGAGCAGGTGAGCTCGGGCTGCGTGCTCACGGGCGGCGCGGCCTTGATGGAAGGCATGGTCGAGTGCGCCGAGGAGATCCTCGGTATGCCGGTGCGCCTCGGGTTCCCGGTCGGCGTGAAGGGCATCGTGCAGCTCGTGCAAGGGCCGCAGTACGCGACGGGCGTCGGTCTCGTGCGTTACGGCGCGTCGCGACTGATCGATTCGGCTCCGCGCGATCGCGGCGCGGAGGTGCGACGCGAGAGCGAAGCGCCCGCTGCGGATACCGCGCAAAAACCAGGATTTTGGCATTGGTTTCGCGCGGCCTTCTAGCGCGCGAACCGAGGCCGAACACTTAACTTCAACCTTAAAACCCGAACCGAGCAGAACGAAGACCCCACCCAGTGACGAGAGCCCAGCCGGCGACGGCAAGGGAAGGCAGCCCCGGGCATTTCGACACGAGCACGAGCGAACGGAATCAAAACTTCCGGGAGGAAACGGACCATGACTTTCTCGATTGAATTTGCCGATGAGACGCGCACGTACAATGCGCGGATCAAAGTAATCGGCGTCGGCGGTTCCGGTGGCAACGCCATCAACACGATGATTCATTTCGGCCTCGAAGGCGTCGAGTTCATCAGCGTGAACACCGACGCGCAGGCCCTCAACGCCAATTCCGCGGCCGACAAGATCGCGATTGGCCAAAGCGTGACGCGCGGGCTCGGCGCTGGCGCGGATCCCGAGCGCGGCCGCAAAGCGGCGCTCGAAGACGTGCAGCGGCTGAAGGACGTCGTGCAGGGCGCCGATATGGTCTTCATCACGGCCGGCATGGGCGGCGGCACGGGCACCGGAGCCGCTCCGGTGATTGCGCAGCTCGCTCGCGAGGCCGGCGCGCTCACGGTCGGCGTCGTGACCAAGCCGTTCGGCTTCGAAGGCCGCCAGCGCTCGCGCCGAGCCGACGCGGGTTTGGCCGCGCTCTCGGAGCACGTGGACACGCTGATCACGATCCCGAACCAGAAGCTGATGTCGCTCGCCGACGACGATCTCACCTTCGTCGAAGCCTTCCGCAAGGCGGACGAGGTGCTGTTTCAGGCCGTCAAAGGCATCAGCGATCTCATCACGCTCGACGGCATCGTCAACGTCGACTTCGCCGACGTGCGCACGGTCATGGCCGGCATGGGCCGCGCCTTGATGGGCACGGGTTGCGCCAAGGGCGAGGGCCGCGCGCGGCTCGCCGCCGAGCAGGCGATTCAATCGCCGCTGCTCGACAATATCTCGGTGGAAGGCGCGACCGGCGTGCTGATCAACGTCGTGGGCGGGCCCGACATGAAGATGAAGGAGATCCAAGAGGCGGCCACGCTCATCCAGGAGCAAGCGCACGAGGACGCCAACATCATCTTCGGCGCCAGCGTGGACGAGAACATGGCGGACACGCTCAAGGTCACCGTGATTGCCACGGGTTTCCAAAGCGCGGCCCAGGAGATCCCGGTCGAGGTGTCGCGTGAGGCGCGCCGCCCGGCGGCTCGCCCCGAAGCGCAGAGCGTGGTGCCGGCCTCGCGCTCTCAGCTGCCCGCGCGGCCCGAAATCCGCGAGGCGCTCCCGGCCTACTCCACGCGCCGGCCCGTCGCGCCGCAAATCGCCGTGACGCAGAGCGCGCGCGACAGCCAAATGCAGCTGCCCGTTCGTGAACGCATCACCTTCCCGTCCAACCTCGACACGGACTGGGACACCCCAGCCTTCCAGCGCCGCCAGAGCGGCTGATACTCTCGCTCCGTTTCCTCGATTCTGCCTCGGGTATGTTGGCGCCCTCGTTCTCGTCAGAGAACGGGGGCGTCGTTAATTTTAGGGAGAGACTCAGCGCGAAGGCGCGAAGTTGAGAGGGAGAGTTTGGGGTTCGCAATAAACGACGCGGAACGGCGTGGCATAGTCGAAACGCGTCTCGTCACGCTAAAACCAAAAATTCACGCTTCGCGTCAGGCCTCGCGGCTTCGCGGTGAGTCTCTTGAGGCGTTACTGAGCGGCGGCGCCGTTTAGGGCTTCTTGCTCTTTGCGCTTGAGCTGTTCGATTTCGCCGTCGCGCCGGCGCTTGTGCACGAAGAGTGTGGGTGTGCGGGCCTCGCCCTTCGGCGAGTGAATCGGATCATCGCTCATCAGGCCGCGGCTCTTGCGCGCCTTCTTACCGGAGAGTGCTCGGCGTTCCGCGCGGAGCGCTTGGATTTGAGCCTTGAGCTCCTCGCGTGCGCGCTTGCGCTCGGCGGCGCGTGCCAGGCGCTCGGCTTCCAGCTGCTGCTTTTGCTCGCGCTTGTGCTCGACCGCGTCGTGCGCGAGTTGCCGGCGGTGCTGGACCTGCCACTTGGCCAGGGCAAGCTCGACTCCAGCGCCGATGGCGCCGCGCGCGATGACGATCAAATCTTCCGAGAACGAATCGATGACGCTTCTGATATCGCGCTTGGCCGAGGCCATAAAACGCCTGTCGCACGAGACTACGAGCGGCGTCAAGCTCGTTTTGAGGTTGCGCGTCATGGCTTTACGGTCCTACATTGGATAGCGACGCGCGGTACCTCGTGGAGCGCGCGTCGAACAGTGACTCGCATAGTCGTCGAGCGTCGCGTTAGCTTGAAGGCCGAGCGGTCGGCGCTGTGGTGTGCGGTCGGTGACACGGAGCGTTTGAATCGAGCGATCGGTCTGGGTGAACTCAAGGTCGAAGCCAATAGTGACCGGAGCGCGGCGCGCTTTCGCGTGCGCACCGTCTCGGCCGGCTTCGCCTTGCAATACGACGAGCGGCCGTTCGAGTGGTTGGAAAATCGAAAGTTCAGCGTCGTGCGCGTACTGCGCGGCGGCCTGGTCAAGAGCATCGATCATACCTTCGAGCTCGAGTCGCGCAAGGACGGCGGGACGGATGTCATCATTCGCATTGGATCCGAGCCGCGATCGTCGCTGCTGAGCCCAATTTTGCGACTGCAGGTCTCGCGCATGGTAGACCGCATCGAGGCCGAGCTCGTCGCCGTCGATGCCGAGATCGCGACCGGTAAAAGCGCTTGCTTTCGCGTTTCGGTCTCGCCGGTCGATGAAGCGACTCTCAGGCGCGTGGAAAGCGCGCTGCGCGCCAGCCTGTCCGGCGTGCGCTTAGCCCTCGCCGAACGGCTGCTCGGGTTCGTTCGAAACGGAAGCGACGCGGACGTAGCGCGCATCCGCCCGCTGGAGCTCGCCGTAGAGTGGGGGGTCGACGGACGCGAGCTGCTTGGGGCGTGCCTGGTTTCGGTGGGTGCCGGCTTGCTCGAGCTCCGCTGGGATCTGGTGTGTCCGAGCTGCCGTACCGCCAATGAGCGCGTGACGACGCTGGAGGGCCTGCCCGAGTCGGGGCACTGTCAATTGTGCGATCTATCGTACGACATCGAATTCGATCGAGCCGTCGAGGCGACTTTTCTACCGACGCCGGCGGTGCGCGCGGAAAACCCCGGTCCGTTCTGCATCGGTGGTCCGATGCGTACGCCGCACGTGATCGCGCAGAGCATTCTGCCAGCCGCGGGCGAGGCGGAGCTCGCTGCTCCGGACAAGCCGGGGCGCTATCGCGTGTTCGTGCGCGGCGGCGCGAGCGCGGCGCTGGAAGTGTTGGCCGAGGGCGCCGCGAGCGCGCGGTTCTCCGCCGGGGAGCGTGAGCTCGAACCCAAGACGGCGAGTGTGCGCCCGGGCGCCGCGCTGACCGTCGGCCAACGGAGCGAGGACGAGCGACACGTCAAAGTCGAACGCCTCGAGTTCGCGTCGCACGCGGCGACCGCGCATCTGCTCAGCACCTTGCCCGAATTTCGCCGGCAATTCTCGCGTGATTTGCTGCGCCCGGGCACGACCCTGCGCGTGGCGCGCGTCGCCCTACTGTTCACGGACCTGACTGATTCCACCGCGCTCTACAGCTCCGTGGGAGACGCCAAAGCGTTTCGCGTCGTGCAAGAGCATTTCGACGTGCTCTCGAAGGTGATCGCCGAGCAGCGTGGCACGATCGTGAAAACGATCGGCGACGCGGTGATGGCCGCGTTCCTCGAGGAGCGCGACGCGCTCGCCGCCGCGCTTGCGATGCAGCAAGCGTTCCCTGCGTTTCGCGCGGGCAACGCCGACGCGGCCACCACCTTCTTGAAGATCGGCGTGTTCGCGGGCGCGTGCTACATCGTGACCGCGAACGGCATTCTCGACTACTTCGGCCAGACCGTGAACGTCGCGGCGCGCTTACAGGGTACGGCGGGCCGCGGGGAAATCGTGATCGACGCGGCCTTCGCGGAGGAAGCCGAACGCGCGGGCTGGCTCGGCGAGTACTCAGTGCACGAGTATTTCGAGACGCGCTTGAAGGGGTTGCCGGAGCCGGTGCGGGTGGCGAGGCTAGTCGTCGATAGAGAGTGACGAAGAGCTCGCTGGCGGCGTGGACGTCCAGGGGACGTCCAGGGGACGTCCAGCTCTAGCTTGGACATGTCCACGGTGAGAGGCCTGGCTCGATAAACCGCGACATTGGCTAGATTCTCGGGGTCGGGCGACTCGGCACACGCTGTGCAGTCCGGGGGGCAGCAGAGTTTCACTGCGCGGCGCTCTCTTGCAATTCGGGCAACGCGCCGGCGCCGGGCATCCGAGGAAAGGGCCGATGATGTTGTGCTTAAGATTGAGTTGTGTTGGTTTGATGGCACTTGGGATCGTCGCCTGCAGCAGCAGCAACGGCGCAGGCAATACGGCGCAGCCCGCGGCCTGCAAGACCGGTGAAGCGGCGTGCTTCTGCTATCCGAACAGCACCTGCAATAGCGGGCTCACCTGTTACGCGGGAATCTGTTTGGATCCGAACTTCGCGGCCGGAGGGTCGCTCGGCGTCGGCGGAAGTGCCGGCGACACAGGTAGCGGTGGAGTGAGTAACGGTGGAGTGAGTAACGGCGGAACGAGTAGCGCCGGAACGAGTAGCGCCGGAACGAGCGGGGGCGTTGGAGGTACTGGTGGCGCGGCGCAAGGGGGCATGAGCGGCGGCGCGGGTTCGGGCGGAGCCGATCCAAATCTGATCGGCTGTGCGCTCGTGACGACGTGTCCGCATTGCTGCGACACCACCGGTGTGTTCGCCCTGGACGCTCTCGCGAACGACGAAACAGCGCTCTACGTCACCGACTTCAAGGTGACGGCGGGCTCCGCGTCCGCGTCGTTCGACCTCCCGGAGACCGACGATGTGGGAGCGATCTTTTTTCATTTCAGCTCGCCCCAGAACATCGGCTCACTCAGCATCACCGGAGCCGGCACCGGCGGCACGCTGGAGATCGCGCTCGTTCGCGGCAACGGCACCGACGGCTGCATTTACCCCGTCGTTGGCGGCGCGCTCTCGGCTACGCCGAACGCGTGCTGGGGTTTGGGCGCCGGACCCTACGCCGTGCTGCCCGCCGATCAGATCGAGGTTCGCGTGCGCTCGACTTCTGCGGGGCCAGCGGCGCTGAACGTCACGAACGTCGCGTTCGGACCCTGAATCTCTCGGGGTTGGCGCGCTCACCTCGACGCTGGGGGGCTTGGGAGCGAGCAGGTGTTCTTGCGGGGGAGCGTTCGGGAGTATACTGAGCCCACGGGTGAGCCACAGGTGTGTATCGGCCCGAGATGTCGTTCCGCATGCCGCTTCGAGCCTCGGGTCAGACCACGGCGCCCTCGCCGAGTGTAAGCCTCTCGTCGGGTGAAGCGCCGCCGCTCGTGCTCGCCTGGCTGTTTCCGAAAACGGACGGACATGTCGTGCCGCTACCCCCGCCTGGGCCGGGCGACGCGCTGATCGGCCGGGACGAGGAGTGTGTGGCTCAGCTGTCCGGTCAAGACGTGTCACGCCGACACGCAGCGATTCGGGTGCAGGGCCCGCACAGCGTGCTCATGGATCTCGGCAGCCGGAACGGTACCTGGGTCAATGGCCGCCGCATCACCTCCGTCGTGCTCGCTCCCGGAGACGTCGTGCGGGTAGGCGCTTGGGTAGCGATCGTAACCCATTTTGCCGGTCCGTTCGGCAGCCTGGCGCCGGGTCTGTTCGGCGGCGCGAAATTGCGCGAGGCGCTCGCCCCCGTCGAGCACGCGGCACACAGCGATTTGCCTATCATCCTCGAGGGTGAGACGGGCACCGGCAAGGAGGCCGTAGCGTCCGCGATCCACGCCTGGAGCGAGCGCGCGGGCCCCTTCGTGGCCGTCAACTGCGCCGCCTTGCCGGAACAGCTGGCGGAGGGAGAACTGTTCGGCTACCGGCGCGGCGCGTTCACCGGCGCTGATCAAGCGAGCCCGGGCTACTTCCGCGCGGCCCAGCACGGCACTCTCTTGCTCGACGAGGTCGGCGATCTGCCGCTCCCGCTTCAGGCCAAGCTGCTCCGCGTGCTCGAACAGCATGAGGTGCAACCGCTCGGCGAGTCCAGGCCGACGAAACTCGACGTGCGCGTGCTCGCTGCCGCACAAAGCAGCCTGAGCGAAGCCGTCGCCGACGGGCGATTTCGCGCCGATCTGTTCGCTCGGCTCGACGGGCTCTGCGTGCGCTTGCCGCCGCTGCGCGAGCGCCGGGCGGAGATCCCCTATCTGTTCACACGCATGCTGGTTGCGGGCTCGGGCGCGCGTCCACCGGAGGTCGACGCGCGACTGGTGGAGCGGCTGTTCCTTTATGATTGGCCGTTCAACGTGCGCGAGCTCGGTTTGCTCGTGAAGCGGCAGCTCGTGCTTCACGGCGCGGAGAGCCGCTTGAAGGTCGAGCATTTGCCGGAACGGATCCGCGGCGCGCTGGTGACCCCAGAGCAGCGCGCGGCGAGCGTGCTGCGCTCGGCGGCCATGGCGGCGCCGGAGCCGCCCGAGCTCGATCAGCTCCTCGATGCACTCCGCGCATCGCGTGGCATCGTGGCACGCGCGGCGCAATCTCTCGGTATTTCACGGCAGCGTGCCTATCGCATGCTGCAACAGCGTCCGGACCTCGATCTGGACGAGCTGCGCCAGAGTGGAGACGAGCCGTGAGCGCAGAGCGCAGCGAACCCAGTTCATCCCGCGACGAAAGTCTGCCGCAGGGTGCGCGCGTCGGTCAAATCGTGGCGGGCAAATATCGAATCGAGCGTCTGCTCGGTCGGGGCGGCATGGGTGAGGTGTACGAGGCGCGCCACTTGGTCGTCGGGCGTCGTTTCGCCATCAAGTTCCTGCAAGAGCGCCGCGCGCTGGCGGCCGATTCCGCCACGCGATTTCTGCTCGAAGCCCAGGCTGCCGGCGCGCTCGACAGCGAACACATCACTGCGGTGCTCGATTTCGACCGAGCGCAAGACGGCGCGCCGTTTTTGGTGATGGAGTACCTCTCGGGCGAAAGCGTCGCACGCATCCTCGCGCGCGAAGGACGCTTACCCGTGCCGCGCGCGCTCGACATCCTTCTCCAGGTGGGAGACGGGCTCGAGGTCGCCCACGAGGCTCGCATCGTGCATCGCGATCTCAAGCCGGACAATCTCTTCGTCGTGCGCCGCACCGACGGCTCCGATCTCGTGAAGATCTTGGATTTTGGCATCGCCAAGCTGCTCGGCGACGGGCCGGACGCGGGTACAACGCACAGCGGCGCGGTGCTCGGCACTCCCTTTTACATGGCCCCCGAGCAAGCGCGCGGAGAAAAGACCGTGGACCATCGCGTCGACATCTACGCGCTCGGCGTCATCGGCTACGAGCTCCTGAGCGGGCAAAAGCCGCATCCCGGCGATGGCTACAACGCGATCCTTGCCCACATTTTGACGCAGCCGGTGCTCGCTCTGCGCGGATTGCGACCCGATTTGCCGATCGGGCTCGCCGCGGTGATCGAGCGCGCGCTCGCCTTCGATCCCGCGGCGCGACACGCTTCGGTTTCGGCGTTCGTCGCGGAGCTCTCGCCTTTCGCAGGACGCGAAATCAAGGCGCGCGACTCGCAATTCGATCTGAGGCGCGGCGCTGCGGTCACAAGTAGCGCGGCCACGCTCGGCTCGCACTCGGGATCGCTCGCGCCGGCCGGCGAGGGCACGCTGGGCAGCGCGGTCGGCTCGGTGCCGCGTCCCGCGCAGGCCAAACTGACGGCACGCTCGCCTTGGTTGCTTGCCGCGTTTGTTGCGCTGCTCGCGGCTTCGCTGTCGCGCGCCCTGCTCACGAGCGAGACTTCGCACCGCGACGCGCCGGCCGCAATCGCTCTGCCGAAGGCGAGCGCAACCGCGCAGCCGCCAGTAGCCCCGAGTCCCTTGAGCGCCCCCGCCGTAAGCTCAGCGCTACCGAGCGCGACCTCGGCAGCCACGCCCTCAGCGGTCGCCAAACCCGTGTCGGACATGGCGGCGAAAGCCACGCGGGTCATGTCGAGGAGCGCTCCGTCCTCGGCGGCCGTGCAGCCGCAGCATCCGGCCGCGTCCGAGGTCCATTTCGATGAAAAGAACCCGTACTAGGGCTACTCCTTCAAACTTTGGCACGATCAGATCTCACCCCTTCGGGTGCGTCGAAGCGCCCCGATCGGCAAAGGGAGGCGAAACCCAAGAAAACAGGAACGGGCGAGACCAGCGCCCGTTACGTACACAGCACGCATCGGTCGCAGGACCTCGAAGCGGGGCTGGGTCCGCCCCGGTTGCGAAGTCCTCGACAGGATCTAAAATTTCAAGCAGCAGTGCCAGTATGCGCGCGCGTTCGCGCGTGCTGGCTGGCCTCGGCTTGGTTCTGCTCTGGCCGCCCCCGCTCGCAGCGGCGGAGCCCCGCGCCGATCGCGAGCTCGCGCACGAGCACTTCGAGCGCGGCGTGGCCCTGAGTCGCAAGCGCTCGTACGCGGAGGCCCTCGCCGAGTTTCAGGCGGCCTACGACGCCACACCGCACTTCAGTGTGCTCTACAACATCGGCCAAGCCCAGATCGCGCTCGGTCGTCACGCCGAGGCGTCGCGCACATTGCAGCGCTATCTGGACGAGGGCGGCGCCAACCTCGAGGCCAGCCGCCGCGTCGAGGTCGAGGCCAGCGTTGCGCGCGAAACCGAGTACACTGGAGCCGTCGAAGTCGCGGTGGACGCGGCCGGAGCGCTCGTCAGCGTCGACGCGCTCGCTTTCGGCCGGTCTCCCCTGCCGCAACCGATCGCCGTCGATCCGGGACCTCACACGGTCGCTGCCATGCTCGATTCCGGCGAACATCGCGAGCTTACCATCGAGGTTGCGGCGCACGAGCAGCGGCGCGTCGAGCTCGACTTTGCCGACGAGAGCCCGCCCGCGATCGTCACGCCCTCCGTGCCCACGGAACCGGCGCCCCAGCCTCGTGCAACGCAGAAGCCGACGCCGCGACCCGTGCCCGCGCCGACCGCGACGTCGAACGGCGCCCCGGATCACACGCTTGCCTATGTGATCGGTGGGGTCGGCGTCGCGCTGTCGGGGGCCGCGCTCGCACATTTCATTTGGAATCGCGGACGCTATCAGGATTGGAAGGACGCATATGCCGACTACAACCGCGATCCGAACGAGAGCAAACGCGAGCAGACCAATCGGCTCGCCGACTCGATCACGAGCGCCAGCCGCGTCACGATCGGGCTCGCGCTCGGCGCGGGTCTCGCGCTTGGCACGGGCGGCGTGCTCTTCCTGGTGAGCGACGGCGAAGCTCCGGGTCCCGCCCGGCGGCAAGCGCTACGCCCCTGGGTCGGCTGGCGAGGCCGGTTTTGACTCGCGCGGCGCTCGGCACGAGTCTGTGCCTGCTGCTCACCGGGGCTTGCTTCGACACGCGAATCATCCCCGCGGGTGACATCAGTGCGGCCGGCGGCGGCCTTGGCGCGAGTGGCGGGAGCAGCGGCTCAACTCCGGATGGCGGAAGCGGCGAGGCCGGCGCGCCCGCGTCGGGCGGCTCTCCATCCGTGACGTGGCTCGCGCTGGTGAACGATACCGCGCCCGGGAGCGATCCGCCGAACGGCACGCTTGGCATCGACGGCGCCGTCTACGGTTACGCCGATGGTTGCGCCACCTGGGCGTGGGATCCGACCACTCGCTGCATGTCGGGCTACCTCTGCAATGCGGGCGCGAGCTTCCAGAACTGGGGAGTTGCCGTCGGCTTCGATTTTCGCAACACGGGCCCGAGCGGCAATCCTCCGAACACCAAGCTCCTGTGGAACCCCGACGACGTGGGGGTGCGCGGCATTGCCTGGCAAATTTCCGGCGTCGCGCCGGGGCTCCAGGTTTGGGTCCTCAACATGGATCCGAGCTGGGGCGGCGCCTGCAGCGCCATGACCTGCGAAATCAACGGTCCCCCCGACGGCGCTCCGACGCCTTCGCTGGACGGCGAGCTCCTCTTCAGTGACATGAAGAAGGACTATTGGGGCGGCACCGGCGTCACGTATACGTTCGACCCGGCCAAGGTGCATGCTCTCCAATTCAAGCTTCCGGCCATCAACGTGCCCGGGGCAAGCTTCGATTTTTGTATCGATGCGTTGGGAGTGATTCGTTAGACAGGTGACCCGCGACGGCAACCTGGCTCCCTCGCGCTCTTCGCGCGAGGGAGCTTCCAGACAGCCTTTAGCCTCGCACGCCGAGTTCGGCGATTTTGGCGGCGCCGTTCGTGAGCAGCTTGCCGGCCACGCCCTGCAGCGCCTCACCGGTCGCCTTATCGACCTGCCCGGCGAACCGATAGAGCTCGCGCGCGACCAACACCTCTCGCACGTACGGCCAAAGCGGCCGCGGAATCCCAGTCAAATCCCAACCATCTGAACCATCCGCCATGATCTGCCCTTTCGTTGAAGTGCCCGTGCGGAGAGTGCCCCGGCAAGAGCAGGACGACCATGGTGATCTTTCGCGCGTGTTCCTTGCGCGTCAGCTCCGGTGTCTCAATTTGAGCAACGCGCCGAGTCTCTATTGCCGCGCAACTAGCGCTTCATGATGTCCGTCGCGGCGCGCTTGTCGATGTCGCTGAAGGCTTCGATCACCTTCGTGATCATTTCGAATTGTCGGGAGGCATTGACGAGGGTGGTCATGCCGGTGACCGGGTTTGCGTTGGATTGCTCCAGTGAGGACTGCTCGAGAGCGACGTCGCTACGCGAGGCGCGTCCCGCGCCGGGGTTGGCGCGGAACATCACTTGGCCGTCGCGCTCGAGCGAGCTCGGGTTTTGGAAGGTGACGCGCGCGATCTGCGCGCCGGGGACGCCGTCCGCGTTCAAGCTGCCGTCGCGATCGATGCTCACGATATGGGAGTTCGGTGCCACGCGCGCGGGGCGGTGGTTGGCCATCAATACCGGGTGACCGTCGGGCGTGGTCAACGTGCCGTCAACGGCGAGGCGGAAGCTGCCGGCGCGCGTGTAGCGCTCACCCGCCGGCGTCTGTACCACGAAGAAACTCTTGTCGTCCGGAATGGCCACGTCGAGCGGCCGCCCTGTCTGCGTGATCTGCCCCGCACGAAAATCGGGCGCGGTGGTGCGCGTGATCGCGTAGCGCATCGAGTTGGTCGCCGTGTTTTTGCCCACGGCCTTCACCAGGGTCTGGCGAAACACGGCGTCCTCGGCGCGAAAGCCGGGAGTGGAAGCGTTTGCGATGTTCTGCGCGGCCAGATCCAGGGCCGAGGTTTGCCCGACGGCTCCGGATGCAGCGGCCCAAATTCCTGTGCTCACGGTGCTCTCTCAGCAAAGGGCGGGCCAAGTGCGCGTGTTCCCCGGCAGCGAGCACGCGCGTCGCGCCTTTGTGCGACATGGCTTCGACCCGCGCGCTAAAATGGCCGACGCGTTGACGAGCCCGGTGTCGAAATGCTGACGCATCAGGCGCGAGAGAGCGACGCTTTGCCGTAAAGCTAGGCTCGCGGGGTTGGCGCCCTTTTCGCAAGGACAGGCTCGTCCCTCATGCCTTCGTTGCGCCCGCTCGAGATCAACCCAGCCGACATCAAGGTCAAGCCACAACACTTGAAGGAGCTCGGCAAGATCCAGGATCTGCTCCGGGCTCTAAACGATCCCTACGCGGCGGGACAAAGCGTCGAGCGCCTGGTCGAAAAAATACCGATTTTGGCGGCGCGTTGCTTAAACAAGGCCATCTCGCGCTCGACCAAGATCCAGATCAACTCGCTCGATCATGCCATCCGCTTGATTGGCAATCGCGGTCTCGAAGGCGTGCTGCTCGAGTTACTCGAAGATCTGACGATTGCAAAATCGCAGATGGATTCGAAATAGCCGGATACACGCGCGGCGGTCGCGGTGATGGGCTCTCGCCGGTCGCGTCAACGCGTTGACGCCGAGCTTGGCCTGGAACTTGCGGAGGAGAGAGGAGAGACATGGTCGCAGCGATTCAAAGCGCCTTGACCGCGCCGCAAGCCGAGCGGGCCGCCGAACCGACGAACGTCGTGAAGCGCGACGCGCCGATGCCGGCGGAGAGCGCGGCGTTTCAGCGAGTGCTGTCGGCTCGCAGTGACGGCGCCGCAAGCAACGTGGTGACCACCGTCCGCACCAAACTCGACGGCGAACAAGCCGCGAGCGCGCTGCGCGCGGCCTGGACGCGGGTAACGGGCGAGCCGCCCAGCGAGGGCGCGGTGGCCGTGCTCACGGCGCAATGGGCGCACGAGACCGGCACCGGCGCGTCGATGTACAACTATAACTTCGGCGGCATCAAGGGCGCTGGGCCCGAGGGCTTCAGCGTGGCTCAGCAAACGCGCGAGGGCTACGGCAAGAGCGAGCACACGATCGTCGATCGGTTTCGCGCATATCGCAGCGCGGATCAAGGCGCGACGGATTATGTGCAGTTCCTCGTCTCGCGCTTTCCGGAGGCGGCCAACAGCGCGAAAGCGGGCGATCCCGTCGGCTTCGTACAGGGCCTGCGGCAGCGCGGCTATTTCACGGGCGATCCTGCGGCGTACACGCGGGCTGTCGCGTCGTTCACCGCGCAGGGGCTCGAGCAGGGATTTTCGGCGATCGGAACGGCGCGCGCCGGTTCCGCGGCGCTGCCTGAGCTCGCGATGCGAGCGGCACGCCCTCCGAGCGGCGACTATTCACGGCTCGCGGCGTTCGGCCCCGAGCCGCTGCCGCCCCTGATCGACGCGCTCAAGATCACCGACGAGATCAGCCGGGCCGCGCTGCGGATCATGGCGTCACCAACGGATCGGAGTGAGGGATGAACACCCGCGTATTCGACACAGACGGCGCCAAGAACTACCTCGACGTGCGCTACAGCGAAGCGCAGCGCCCGTATACGGACTACCCTTCTCAGCTGACCGCGCATTTGAGCTCGCATTACCTGGCGGGATTCTGCGGCACCAAATTGCTCGATCTCGGCTGCGGGCGCGGCGAGTTCCTGCATGGCTTTGCTCAGCAAGGCTTTCAAGGCACGGGCATCGACCGTTCGCGCCCGTCAGTGCCGCGCTACGCGGAAGAGGTTCGCGTGGCGGACTACGAACGTGACGGCTTGCCCTTCGCCGACGCGGAATACTCGGTGATTTTCTCGAAATCCGTGTTCGAGCACGTGCGCGAGATAGGCCCGCTGCTCCGGGAGTGCCACCGCGTGCTCGCGCCGGTCGGCCGCATGATCACGCTCGTGCCAGATTGGACCGCGCAGTGGCGTCACTTTTATGACGATTGGACGCACGTGCGGCCGTTCACACTGCCCGGATTGCGCGAGTGCATTCAAAGCCATGGCTTTGCGATCCGCGAAGCGGTGCGCTTCCGCCAGCTGCCTCTGCTTTGGCAGCATCCCTACCTGCGCCCGTTGGCCGACGCGGCAGCTCTCTTACCGACGCCCTTCAAACGCTCCAAGTTCGTGCGCTTCTCGAAGGAGTGGATGCTGCTCGTGGTTGCGGACAAGGTCGCCTGAGGCACGAGCGGCCGCGGCTCGCAATTTGCAGAGACCCAGACACGAAAAGAAAGCGGAGACCCACATGCTGCAAGTCAAGATCGGAAACACTCAGGTTGGCGACGGCTGCCCCTGCTACATCGTCGGCGAGATCGGTATCAACCACAATGGTGACCTCGGTATCGCGCGCCGGCTGATCGACGTGGCCAGCGTGGCGGGCGCCAATGCCGTGAAGTTCCAGAAGCGCACGGTCGACGTGGTCTACAGCGCGGAAGAGCTGGCGAAACCGCGGGAAAATCCGTTCGGAACGAGCAACGGTCACTTGAAGCGAGGCCTCGAGTTCGGCGCCGATCAATACCAAAATATCGATCGCTACTGCGGTGAAAAGGGCATCGCCTGGTTCGCGTCCTGCTGGGACGAAGCCGCGGTCGACTTCATGGAGCAATTCAACCCGCCCGCGTACAAGATCGCGTCCGCCAGCCTGACCGACGATCATTTACTGCGTCACCATCGCGCCACCAAACGGCCGATGATCGTGTCGGTGGGCATGAGCACGCTCGCGCAGGTAGACCACGCGGTGCAGGTGCTCGGTACTCAAGATCTGATCATCTTGCACACGACCAGCGCGTACCCAGCCAAAATTGCCGATCTCAACCTGAAGATGATCCCGGTCTTGCGCGAGCGCTACGGCGTCCCGATCGGGTACTCGGGTCACGAGGTCGGTCTCGCGTCGAGTTACGCCGCGGTCGCGCTCGGTGCCTGCATGGTCGAACGGCACATCACGCTCGATCGCGCGATGTGGGGCTCGGACCAAGCGGCCAGCGTGGAGCCGCAAGGGTTGATGAAGCTCGTGCGCGATTCGCGCGTGATCGAGAGCGCGCTCGGCGACGGCGTCAAGAAGGTCACCGACGACGAAATTCCAATTATGAAGAAGCTTCGGCGCGTGGGCTGAGGCTCATTCGTTCTTTCCAGAACAGCAGCGAGTCAAGCTGACATGTTTACCGAGAAGACGCGCGCGACCCAGCCGAGGCCCGGATATCCGAGGATCGGCGTCATGCAAGGCCGCCTATCGCCGCGCCCTGCGGACAGGCTACAAGCATTCCCTCACGAGACCTGGCCGGACGAGCTGGCGATTGCCAAGCGCGTCGGCCTCGACTTCGTGGAGTGGATCTACGAAGCGCCGCGCGCGCGAGAGAATCCGCTCGCGAGCGAAGCCGGGCGGAGGGCGATTGTCGCGGCGTGCGCCGCGAGCGGCACGCCGATAGGCAGCGTGTGCGCCGACTACTTCATGGTTCGAAAACTCGCCGGGGGTAGTTGCGAGGAGCGCGCCGAGAACGTGAGCGTGCTCGCGGAGCTGATCCGTTGGACGCGCGAGATCGGCGCGTCCCGCATCCTGCTACCGCTGCTCGAAACATCGGCGCTCTCTACGCCCGCGCTCGTGCTGGAGGCGAGCGATAGCTTGCGGCAAGTGACCCGCGTGCTCGAGTATTATGACGTCACGCTCGGGCTCGAGATGGAGATCGCGGGACCGGAGTACGCCGCCGTCGTACGCGGCGTGGGGCACGGCCGTGTGCGCGCCTACTACGACACCGGCAATTCGACGGCGCAGGGTTTCGACGTGGGGCAGGACATTTCCGATCTGCTGCCGCTGCTGACGGCCGTACATTTGAAGGACCGTCGAACTCACGGCTCGAGCGTCCCGCTCGGCAGCGGCGACACGAACTTTGCCGGTCTGTTCGCGCGCTTGCGCGAAAGTGGTTTCGCTGGGGATTTCCTGCTGCAGCACTACTTCGACGACGATCCGGAAGGTGCCGCGCGGGAGGCGCTCGGCGTCGTGCGCGGCCTATGGCCCGCGGCCGAGGCAGCCGCATGAGTCTCGCCTCGCTTGACTCGTTTGCGCCGAGCGTGCGCCCAAAGCCAGTGTTCGACGTGCATAGGTGTTTGTTCGTGGGCCTGGGTGGCATCGGGCAAAGGCATCTGCGCAACACACGGCAGTTGCTCGGGGACTCGGCTCAGATCGAGGCATACCGTGTGCGCCGCGAGCGCACGGCGCTCGACGACGGTTTGCGCGTCTTGCCCGGCGTCGACGTCGAGCGCATGTACGGCGTCGAGGTCACGACCGATCTCGAGCGGGCACTCGCGCAGCGCCCGGAGGTCGTGTTCATCACCAATCCGACCAGCCTGCACGTGCCGGTGGCGCTGGCCGCGGCCGAGGCGGGCGCGCACTTGTTCATCGAAAAGCCGCTGTCGCACTCGCTCGCGGACGTGGCGCGGCTCATCTCGCTCTGTGAGAAGAAGCGGCTCACGACCTGCGTCGCCTACCAGCTGCGACATCACCCTGGTTTCTTGCGCGTTCAGGCGCTGCTCGCCGCGCAGGTGATTGGCCGAGTGCTCTCGGTGCGCGCGCAGGTCGGCGAATACCTGCCCGCGTTTCACCCGCACGAAGACTATCGCCGCATGTACGCTGCACAACGCACGCTCGGCGGCGGCGTCACCCTTTCGCAGATCCACGAGATCGACTATCTTTTTGCCTGGTTCGGGCGACCGCGCCGCATATTTTCGATGGGCGGGCACGTCTCGTCGCTGGACGTGGACGTGGATGACGTGTCCGCGTCATTGCTGGAATTCACACACCCCGACGGCGGGCCACTGTTCGTGGAGCTACACCAGGATTTCGTGCAGCGTCCCACGGAGCGCAGCGTGACGTTGATCGGTGAGCGCGGGAAGATCGAGTGGAGCCTGAGCCAGCGCACACTGCGCGTGTGGGGCGAACGCGGCAATCTGCTCGAGACCCAGGATTTCGAGGGTTTTGCGAGAAATCAGGCATACCTCGCGGAGCTCGAGCAGTTCTTCGCGGCCGTCACCGACAAGGTAGCGGGCTCGCCTTCCCTGCGCGAAGGGGCCGCGAGTTTGGAGGTCGCGCTCGCGTTGCTCGAATCGCAAGCATCCGGCCGAGCCGTCACGCTCGCCAAGGAGCTCACATGAAACGCCCCGAAGTCTTGGCGCTGATCCCGGCGCGTGGTGGGTCGAAGTCGGTGCCGCGCAAGAACCTGCTCCAGGTGGCGGGCAAGCCGCTGATCGCCTATTCGATCGCTCACGCGCAGCGCTCCAAACTCATCACGCGCACGATCGTTTCGACAGACGACGACGAGATCGCGAGTGTGGCCAAGTCCTTCGCCGCCGAAGTGCCGTTTCGCCGCCCGGACGAATTCGCCTCCGACACGGCCACGGATCTCGAGGTCTTCCGACATGCGCTCGGCTTTCTGCAGGAGCAAGGCTACACGCCGGATTTGATCGTGCATTTGAGGCCGACCGGGCCTGTGCGCGATCCGGCGCTGATCGATCGCGCCATCAACCTGATGCTCAAGCACGAAGAAGCCGACAGCTTGCGAGCGATCGGACTCGCCGAGCAAACGCCGTACAAGATGTGGACGATTGACGGCTCGTTCCTGCGCCCGGCCCTGCCGTTGCCCGGTTTTCCGGAGGCGCATTCGATGCCGCGCCAACGTTTGCCGGCCGTGTACTGGCAAAATGGCTACGTGGACATCGTGCGACCGCGCACGATCGTCGAGCTCGATTCGATGGTCGGGCAGGTCGTGCTGCCGTTCGTGATCGAAGGCAAGATCCACGAACTCGACTATCCGGATCAGATCCCGGCGCTCGCTCGCGCGGTCGAGCGTTGGGAGCGCGGCGAGTCCGAGGAAGAGGACGCCGTTCGGCGCCACCCCGCATGACCGGCGCTGCCATTGACAGAGACGGCGTGCTCGCCCGTTTCGATCTCAGTGGGCGCGTGGTGCTGATCACGGGGGCCGCCGGCCTGCTCGGGCTGGAGCACGCCGAGGCGATCGCGAGCGCGGGCGGGACGCCCGTGTTGGGTGATATTCGCCTCGATTTAGCCCAAGATCGCGCGGCTCTGCTGGCCGCGACCCACGGCGTTCCCGCCAGCGCAGTCGAGCTCGACGTGACGTCCCATGAGTCGTGCGAGCAAGCGCTCGGCGCGACTATCGCGCAGCATGGCCGCCTCGACGGGCTCGTGAACAACGCCGCGCGCAACCCAAAGGTCGAGGGTAAAGGCCTCGCGCTGTCTCGCTTCGAAAATTTCCCGCTCGACGAATGGTCACGCGACGTGTCGGTCGGGTTGACGGGCGCGTTTCTGGCGAGCCAAGTGTTCGGCGCACATCTCGCTACACACGGTGGCGGCGTGATCGTGAACGTCGCGTCCGATCTGGGGCTGATCGCGCCCGATCAACGGATCTATCGCCGCCCGGAGCTCGCCGAGCACGAGCAACCCGTTAAACCCGTGACCTACTCGGTCGTTAAGGGAGGGATGGTGATGCTCACCAAGTACCTGGCCACGTATTGGGCGGCAGCCAAGGTGCGCGTGAACGCGCTCGTCCCCGGCGGCGTGTACGCGGAGCAGCCAGCGGACTTCGTCGACAAGCTGACGAATTTGATTCCGATGGGGCGGATGGCGACGCGCGACGAGTACCGCGCGGCGCTGGTTTTCCTGTGCTCCGACGCTTCGTCGTACATGACGGGCTCGAATCTCGTGATCGACGGAGGTCGCACATGCTGGTAAACGACATCAAGGTGCTCGCGCTCGACGTGGACGGCGTGCTCACGGACGGCAAAGTCACACTCAGTCCGCGCGGGGAAGAAGCCAAGGAGCTCTGCTTTCGCGATCTCGACGCGATCGCGCGTGCCAGACGCCAAGGCTTGCAAGTGGCGCTCGTCACCGGTGAAGCGGGCCCGATGGTGGAAGCGATCGTACAACGCATCGGCGTCGACCAGGTGATCTCGGGTGCCAAGGACAAGCTCGCGGCAATCGCGGCGCTCTCCGACCTGCTGGGCGTGCCGCGTTCACAGATATGCTTCGTGGGTGACGCCGAGCGCGACGCGCTCGCCTTCCCGAGCGTCGGCCTCGCGCTCGCTCCCCGCGACGCGTCCCGCGCGGCTTTGGCCAAAGCGCATCGCGTGTTGCAGAGCGCGGGCGGCGCGGGCGCGGCCGCGGAGGCGGTCGAGCTCGTCCTGAGTTTGAGCGACGGTCGTCGTGGCGCCGCCGATCGCGAGCGTTCGCTCAAAAAGATCGTCGAAGACAGCATTGCCTCGCACCAAAAGCTGCTCGAAGAGTCGCTGCCCGCGCTCGCGGAAGTAGCCGAAGTCCTGACCCGCGCGCTTCGCAGCGGGCATCGCGTGCTGTTTTGCGGCAACGGCGGCAGCGCCGCTGACGCTCAACACGTCGCGGCCGAGTTAGTGGGTCGTTTCGCGATCGAGCGCGAGCCGTGGCCCGCGCTCGCGCTCACGACCGACACCTCGATTTTGACTGCGGTTGGCAACGACTGGGACTTCAAGGACGTTTTTGCGCGTCAGGTGCGGGCGCACGCCCGGCCGGGTGACGTCGTGGTGGGCATCAGCACGAGCGGTCGCTCACCGAACATCGTGCGCGCGCTCGACGCGGCTCGTGAGCGCGGCGCGTTTGCGATCGCGTTCACCGGTCGCAACGGTGGCCCGATCGCCAAGGCCGCCGATCTCGCCTTCCGGGCGCCGGAAGCGGCCACGCCGCGCATCCAAGAGCTTCACATCCTGGCCTGGCACGGCATCTGCGAAATCGTCGAGCTCGCGCTGACGGCCGATCGCGAGATGGCGAGTACGGGGAGCTAGCGAGCTAGCGAAAGAGATTTGGTCTGCGCGCAGAGGCGGGGTGCGACTGCGCAGTGCGCCGCTCGCCGTGCAGAGCAACCCGCCCCCCCAAAAAAATCGGAGCTTCGCGCACCCCTTCGGGTACCACGAAGCGCGCCCTTCGCGGTTCTCGCGAAAAAATCTAGCCGCGTGTTTTGAGTGATTGAAGCAGTTCGATCACGGCGGGATCTCGCGGCGCGAGGGCTTCGGCGAAGCGGGCTTCGTCGGCGGCATCTTGTGTTCGACCCTCGGCGGAGAGCAGCCAGGACAGCGTGACGTGCAAGTCGGCGCCGTGTGGATCGCCGTAATCGCGCAGCCGCTCGAGCGCGATGATCGCAAAGTCGTAGCGCTCGCGCGCAGTAGCCACGCGCGCGAGCCCAGTGGCGATCGTCGGCGCGTCAGGGGCCAGGTTCGCTGCGATGCGCCAGGCGTCGAACGTGTCCGAGTGCCCGAGTTGTTCGGCGGCCAACGCGAGCGCGGCGTATGCATCGGCGTCGGTCGGGTCCACGTGCACGGCGTCCGCGGCGAGCCGCAGCGCGTCGTCGAACGCGCCCACGGCGAGGGAAATACGAGCAAGTCCGGCAAGGGCGCGGGCGTCGTCGGGCGCGAGCTCGCGCACGGAGAAGAAGTCGGCTCCCGCGGCATCGCCGTCGTTCAGCGCGAGCCGAGCCTCGGCTCGGCCGAGCAAAGCCTCGATTTTGACGTTCGCTCGGTCGCTCGCCAACGCCTTGTCGAAAGCGTGCAAGCTGTGCTCGAAACGTCCGCGACTCGCTAGGTGAAAACCCTCGACCAGCGCGGCGCACGCGCCGTCCTCCGAGCGTCTGGCGAGCGCAGCGAGGAACATGCCCGTCTGACAATGGATGGTCTCGAGCTCGAAACCCGAGTGCAACAGCAGGCGTTCCAAACCGAGCATCGAGAAGGCGCGCCGCGCGGGCGGCATGAGTCGTTGCGACGGGTGGCTCGCGGATTCGGCCACCAGCAAGCGCCCGGAGCTCGCGAGACACGCGCGCACGTTGCGGAGCGCCTGCTCTGGCTGCGTCACGTGTCCGAGTACGTCGACGAGCAGCGCCGCATCCGCGCGATCGATCGGTAGCCCGTGGCAGAGATCGGCCTGCACGAGCTCTGCGCGCGGCGCGTACAGCTTGCTGAAGGCGAGCGCGCGCGCGTCACTGTCCACGCCGGTTACGTGCGAAAAGCGCTCTGACAATAGGCGCAGTCCGGCGCCGGAGCCCGAGCCGGCATCGAGGACGTGTCGAGCGCTGAGCTCGCCGGCGAACAACTCGTACAGCGGCAGAGTGCGCGGCGCCGCGCTCGTCAATCCAGGGTATGCGCGAGCGCGACCACGCGTAATCTCGACGCTCGCGCCGCTCGGAAACTGCGCGACGATCTCGTGCCCGCCCGCGCTGTAGCGAGGAAGCTCGGCACTGGGGGCGCTATCCGCCTGGGCCGCGCTGGGCGAGGCGGCTCTCATGGTCGATTGCCCGCGTGCATTTCGGCAATCGCCTTGGGGACTGCCAGGCGCCAGGCCTCGCGAAGCGGCGTGAGTACGCGGATCACTTCGTCGAGCGCCTCGGCGTTTGCCTTGCGTGACGCAAAGGTGAGGCGATCCATGCAGAAGCCATAGACGCCCTCGAGGTTCGCGCACAGCTCCGGGTGGGTTGGATGATCGAGCGCGATGTACAGCTCGGAAACGATGGCGTTGCTGCGCGAAAGGAGTTCGCGCGCGCGTCCGAGCTCGCCCTTGGCTATGCACGCCTTGGCTCCATTCATGAACCGAAACAGTCCGTCGTACAGCGCCAGCAAGAGCTCGCCGGGCGTGGCGGTCGCGTTGCGGACCTCGGTGTAGCGAGCGGCGGCGGACTGGAGCATGCTCATTTACTATTTATTCCGGGCAGGGACGCGAACGCCTGCTGAATCGCGCTCAGGTTGGAGTTGTTACCGGTGACGAGCGTGTCCATCGCGGTAAACTGGGCGGTGAGCAGGGTTTGATAGGTGTTCAAGCGCTCCTGTTCGGTGCTGATCCGGTTGCCCAAGTCGGTGATCGAGCTCGTCATGTCGTCCTGCTCCTGCACGAGGAGGCCCGTGCCGGTTTGCGTGTACATGTCGATCGCGGAGCTTAGCGCGCTCATCGCACCGCTGCCGTCGGTTTGACCGGCGAGCAACTTGGTCACGGAGGTCGGGTCATTGGTGAGCACCGTCTCGAGCTTGTCCGTGTCGAGGCTGAGGGTGCCGTCGCGCTGCAGCGCTAGACCGATGCTGCCGAGCGTAGTGTACTGGCCCGTGCTGAATTGGGCGCCGAGCGTGTCGCTCAAGCGATTCCTGATCGAGCTCAACGCGAAATCTCCAGCCAACACCGGGTTGCCGCTAGAGGTGGTGGTGCCGTCGGGGTTCGTCGTGAGCGTGCCCTTCGAGGCTTGGATCTGACTGACGATCGAGTTGTACGCCGTCACCACCGCTTGCAGCTTGGTTTCCAGGCCATGCGGATCACTAGCGACTTGAATGTTGACGGGACTGTCGGTCTTGGCCGTGAGCGCCAGCGTTACGCCGGGGATGGCGCCGACTACCTGATTGGTGCTCCGCTCGACGTTGAAGCCGTCGAGCTGCACGATCGAGTTTTGCGCGCTTTGTACGGTGTTTTTGGGATCGTCGAAGCCGAATGAGACGCCAGATTGCGCAATGGACACGGCGTTGTCCTTGCCGGTATCGAGGCCGCGTATCTGCAGTCGATACTGATTGCCGTCGAAGAACACGGAGGCGCTGACACGCAGGCCAGCGCCGTTGATCTTACTCGCGACCTGGTCGAGCGTGTCACTGGCGTCGATGTTCACGACCGCGGTCGAGCCGCTTCCGACCTGCAACGTGAGTGAGCCCGATTGATTCAACGCGGTGCTCGCCGAACCGAACGTGTTGGAGTATGTGCGCTGCTCTTGCGCCAACTGGGTCACCGAGAGCGAATACGCGCCGGGAGACGCGGCGCCTGTGGTGCTGACTGCGATCGCGCTCGACGACGACGTGGCCGTGTTGCTGCCTACGCCAGTCGCGGTCGTGAGCGCGTTCACGGCGGTCTGCAGCGTCGAGAGGGCCGTGCTGATGTTGGAGAGTGTCGACACGGCGGCCTGCGTGTTTTGTTGCTTGGTCTGCAGCGCCTGCATCGGCTGTGACTCGACCTGCACGAGCCCCTGAATCAGGCTTTGTGTGTCGATGCCGGAACCGAGGCCGCTCAGGCTGAGAGCGGAGGTCGTCGAGGAAGCCATCGTCTGCTGTTCTCCACTTGCTTAGAACGGCCGCCCCGCGCGTCGTTTGAGCAAATTGCGCGGAAAATTCCCGAAAAAGATCCACAAAAAAGCGGCAGGCCGCCCCTCGCATGCCCGAGGAGCGGCCGTTGCCTTTTCTTCCGCCTAGCTTGGATCAGTGACCGATCAAGCTCAGGGCGAGCTGCGGCAGTTGGTTGGCTTGTGCCAGCACTGCGGTGCCCGCTTGCGCCAGGACCTGGTTACGCGAGAGGTTCGCGGTCTCCGAGGCCACGTCCACGTCGACGATGCGCGAGTTGGCGGCCGTGATGTTGAGCTGCATGGTTTGGATGTTGCTGGTGGCAACGTCCATGCGGTTCATCGCGGTACCGAACTTGGCGCGTGCCGTCGACACGTTTTGGATCGCCGTGTCGATACGGCCGAGCGCGGCCAGCGCGCCGGTTGCGTTCGACAAGTCCGTGCTGGCTGCGACGATCGTCGTCAACGCGACGCCGCCGAAGGTCAGCGCGATCTGGTCGCTGGCGGTGTTGTTCAGGCCGACCTGGAACGTGATGTTCGCGGCCGTGGAATTGATCAACGAGACGCCGTTGAATTTCGCCGAACCCTGAACGCGCGTAACTTCCGCTTGCAACGACTTGAACTCGGTCGCGATGTAACCGCGGTCGGTCGAGTCGAGGCTGCCGTTTGCCGATTGCATGGCTAGTTCGCGCATGCGGCCTAGGACGTCGTGCACGTTGCCGAGCGCGCCTTCCGCGGTTTGCGCCATGGACTGGCCGTCCGCCGCGTTACGCTGTGCGACGGTGTAGGAGCGAATCTGCGACTTCATGCTCTCGCTGATGGCGAGACCAGCCGCGTCATCGGCGGCCGTATTGACTCGAAAGCCGCTGGACAGTTTCTGGAAGCTACCTGCGAGCAGCTTCTGGTTGCTGTTCAGATTCTTTTGAGCCGAAAGTGCCGCGTAGTTGGTTTGGATATCAATTGACATGGGGAGTCTCCTTCTTGGAGTTCGAAGCCGGCTCGGCCGGCATCGTGGGGCGTCATTGCCCGTTCACAAGCAAGGAACGGAGACTCCGGGCGGGGCTTGAACGAAAAGAGAGAGAGCACCGCGAAGGCGCGAAGGCGCGAAGGCGCGAAGGCCGGAAGGCCAGAGATTTGAGGTCGAGATCTCAATTTGAGATGGATCTACCAGCAACAAACCGGCGAGGCCGGCGCATCAAACAACTCAACCCTTGATCAAACTCAAAGCCAGCTGCGGCAGCTGATTGGCTTGCGCCAGCACGGCCACACCGGCCTGTGCGAGCACTTGGCTCTTGCTCAAGTTCGAGGTCTCTTCTGCCACGTCCACGTCGCGGATGCGCGAGTTGGCGGCCGTGATGTTGAGCCGCATCGTTTGAACCGAGGACACGGTCATGTCCAGGCGATTCATGGTGGCGCCGTACTTGGCGCGGTTGGTCGAGATGGTCTGTACCGCCGCGTCGATGCGCGCTAGCGAACCGAGCGCGTTGCCGGCGGTCGCGCCGCCGAGGTTGGTGCTGGCGGCCAAGATCGTGGTGAGGGCCAGACCGCCGAACGTGAGCGTAATCTGGTCGCTGGCCGTATTGTCGAGCCCGATCTGGAAGGTGATGTTGCTCGCCGTCTGCGCCACCAATTGCCGGCCGTTGAACTTCGAAGAGCCTTGAATGCGCGAGAGCTCGGCCTTGAGCGAGCTGAATTCGGTGTCGAGGTAACCGCGGTCCGTGTCGGTCATGTCGCCGTTGGACGCTTGCATGGCGAGCTCACGCATGCGGCCGAGGATGTCGTGCATGTCTCCCAACGACGATTCAGCAGTTTGCGTCATCGAAATCGCGTCGTTGGCGTTGCGTTCGGCCACCGTATAGGAACGGATCTGCGACTTCATGCTCTCGCTGATCGCGAGCCCGGCCGCGTCGTCAGCCGCGGTGTTGATCCGAAAGCCGCTCGACAGTCGCTCGAAGCTCTTGCTGATCTGCATTTGCGTTCGCCCCATCTTCATCTGCGCGTCGATGGAGGCGATGTTGGACTGAATGTCTATGGCCATGGCTGCTTCCTTTTCCGGGTTGTTCTAGTCTTGACTGAGGGTGAGCTCTGTTCGGTCCACCATGCGCTCTGCGATGCGGCAGAGCTCGCTTCGTAATTCGCTGGCGGCGCGTTCCACGACGGCCGCCATCTTGAGCTCGAGCCCGACGGCGCTCCGCGCGCGTTCGCGATCGCCATGAGCGTCGGCCGCTTGTTGCTCGAGGGCGCTGTCGATTTCCGCGTGCGCCCAGGCGTCGACGAACGGCGCGCCCGCGACCGCCGCGCGAAAGGCGCTCTCCGCGCGGCCGAGCTTGTCGAAGCTCTTGGAGATGCGGGCTGGGTCGCTGGTCATCAGCGCCCCTTGGGCGGCGTCGCACAGCCGCCGTAGACGTCGCGCGCTGCGGCGCACCGTTTCGGCTAGTTCGGCTTGCGCAAGGCACCAAGCGCGCAGTCGCTCTGCGGGCAGCGGGGGCGCTGCCAGGCGTGCCGCGCGTGAGAGATCGCGGGCGCTGATCGGCGCCGCCGGCAGACTCGCCAGGAGCTCTGCGAGCGTAATTTCCTCGAAGCCCTCGATGCGCGCGCCACCTTCGGTCGCGTTCAGCAAGCGCTGCTCTGGCGCGTCACGCCGCACGACGATCGCCGCAGATTCGAGCCAGGCGCGCACGGAGGCGAAACCGATGGTGCTCCAGACTGTGCCGACGCCGCCCCAGGCCAGCGTCTCGCGCAGCGGCTCGCGCTCGTGCATCTTGTTGTTGCCCTGGTTGTGCGTGCGCTTCAGCGTGTCACACCAGTCGTGCTCGAGATGCGTGCCGTCCTTGGCCATGCGCACGCGCGAAGCCTCGTAGGGCGAGCCGGGCGCGTAGGCTTTGCCGTCCGTGTACGCCAGGTCTTGTCCCACGAACACGATCGGCGAACAGCCCAGCCGCTGTGCCAGCGAGAAAGCGAGCGTGGAAACACTACCCGACACGGGCAGGCCAGCCACGCCGAGCAAGTCTTGCAAAGGCCCGTTCAGCTGCGGAATGCCTTCGAAGACCGGCAAGAGTGGGCCGTTGCCGGTCTTCAGCGTGCGCGGGTGTGCGGTCAAGCTGAAGGCTCGCACGACGTGATCGATGAAAGGCAAACCCGCCAGCAATTGGGAGACGTCGATCGACTCCATGCAGGCTAAGATCTGCGGTTCGACTCCGTAGCTAGCGAGGGCTCGGGCGCTGGAATTGACGGCGATGACGAGACCCTTCTGCGCGGCCTCGGCGAGCTGCTTGCCGTTCTTAGCGAGCGACGGGCCGGCACCGACGATAAACGCCGGCACACCTCGATACTGCCCAGCGAGTGCCAAGAAGCTGGGATTTTCACGAAGTGAGTCGAGGTTCGCGAGCACGTCCTGGATCCAGGCGCGCGCCCGGAGTCGGTGTGTCGCGTCGTTGACATGACCGCGCTGAACCAACTGGCCCAGCGTCTCGGCGAGTTGTTTCGCCTGATCAGGAAAAAGATCAGGGTAGCCGGATGTATTGACGAGAGTGGCGCTCTTGTTGCCATGCGAAATCCTCGGCCAAATTTGGGTGAGATCGAAGGAGGTGCACACGATCGGGATGTCGCCGAGATCGCTCGGCCCGCTTTCGAAAAAGGCGCGCACGATGCTCGGATCGGGTTCGAACACGACCAGCGGTGCGCGGGTCAGCGTGCGCAGTGCACGCGGCGTGTGCCCGACGCCGAGTCCAAACACGACGAAGCTCGACTTCTCGTCCGCGCGCTTGACGATATCGTACAGAGCGAGCTCCGACGCGGCGCTCGCAAACACGCGACCTCCCTGCTCGAGCGCGAGCGAGCCGTCCTGCAAATGCACGACGCGCGTCGTCTCGGCTGCCGCGTCGACGAGTTCCAGCGTCTCTCCGCTGAGCAGCGCGCGATTGTCCGCGAAAAACCGGGCGGCGAGGGGCGTGGATTCGACAGGAGTGGTCATGCGGGGCCGGGGAGTCGGGCAGATAGGATCACGATCCGTGCCAGGCGAAGCGGCCCGTCTGGTCGCGGAGATTGGCGTGGTTTTTTCGCAACGCGCGGCGAGAGACGTCGGGTCTCGAGCGGATCGCTCGTCGTTTCGAGCGGGGGCGTTCCGCCAGCGTCAGGGTTTGGCTTCGGCAGCCGCCAGCTGGTTGACGAGGCGTGCGCTCTCGTCCGAGCCGGACGTGGAAGTCGGGCGCACGGACGGTGCGCGCAGACATTCGTCGGCGAGCTCGCTCGTCGCCGCTTCGCGGTTCGCCTGCTCGACGGCGTCCTTCACTTCCCCGCGCAGGATCGTGAGCGAGGGAGGCGCGACAATCCCGAATTTTACGGCTCCGCGCCCGACCTCAGTGACGACGATTTCCACGTCGTTGCCGATCACGATGCGCTGCCCCTTGCGACGGGTGAGAATCAGCATGGTCGTACTCCAACACTGCACGTCGTGTGCCAGTGTCTGCGCCGCGGCGAAGGCTACGAAGTCTTGTAGGCGCCGACGCTCAGGATTTGTTGGGCGACGGTCACCGAGCGAGTGAGCGCGTTGTTCAGCTGATTCAGGTTCGAATAGGCTTGGGCAGGGTCAGCCGCACCGACCTCACTCTGCTGCTGTTGGTTGTTCAGATCCACCGAGCTCAGCACGGAGTCGCTCGCGTCGAGCTTGTTCAGGACGGCGCCGGCCTCTGCCTGGGCGCTGTTGATCTGCGCGCGCGAGGTGTCGAGGTTGGTCAACGTCCCGCGAATCCCGTCGGCGTCGTTGCTCGAGAGAGCCGTGTAGAGCGCGTCGAGATCGCCGAACACGTCGCGGCCGCCCGCGCTGGTGAACGCTTTGGCGCCGCTGACGCTCACGGTCGTGGGCGTGGAATTGCCGATGTCGACCGTGTGCGCGTCGTCGTTGCCTTGGAAGAGCCCCGCGCTCGAGAACGCCTGCGTCGAAGTAGCGCTGCCCCCGAAGATGTAACCGTTTTGCCCTTGGGTATTGGCGACCGCCAACAGCTGGTCCTTCAAGTCCTTGACCTGCATGGCGAGCGCGGCGCGATCCGACGCGTTCAAGCTGTCGTTGGAGCCCTGGGTCGCAAGCTCCTTGGCCGAGGTGAGCAGGTCGGAGGCTTGTTGCAGCGAAGATTCCGCAAGCTCGGCATCGCCGCGCACGCTGGAGATCGTGCTGCGATTGGCGCTGACACGACTCTGCGCGGCGCTCAGCCGAGCGAGCTCCGCCGCAGCCACGGGGTCGTCGGAAGGTGCGTTCACCCGCGAGCCAGTCTGCGCTTGCTGGGCTGCGTCTGCTTGACGCGAAGACAGCGAAGCTAGGTTATACAGCACCTGGTTGTAACGCATATTGTCGGTGACTCGCATGAGCTCCTCAGCGTCCGACGGCATCCATCAGCGTTGCGAGTAGTTGGTCCACGGTCGTCAGCACCTTGCTGGCGGCTTGGTAAGCGTTTTGATACTTGGTTAGCGCCACCATTTCTTCGTCCAAGGAGACACCGCTCAGCGATTGTTGCATCGATTGCGCTTGCTGAAATACCGCGGTCTGCGTCTCGACGTCGCGCTTGCTGTCCGCCCGGAGCTGGCCGACGTGACCGACGATGTCGCCGTACGCCTGTGCGGCGGTCTCGCTGTTGCCGTTCGCAAAGAAGCTGGTCGAGAGCGCCGAGAGCGCGGCTGCGTTGTCGGAGCCGCCGGGCAGGCTGGTCGAGGAAAGTGCCGCGGCGACGCGCTCCGGGTGCCCGAGTACGTCCGCCGAAACATGGACGGCGGCCGCCGCCCCGCTCGAGTTCGCGCCGACGTCGAACAGGTTGCGGCCCGTGCCGCCGTCCGTGCCGGTGCCGGCGGCGTGCTGCGTGTTGACCGCGGTCGCCACGTCGAACACGAGTTGATCGAGCTGTTTGGAAACGTCGAACAAATCGACGTCACGCGCGTCGCGAATGCCGGCGAGCTTGCCGCCCGTCAGGTACTTGGTGACGTCTGCGGTCGAACCACTGGGGTCGGCGGTCAAGATCTGCAGCGAGCCGTCGCTGGCCGCGCCGAGTGAGAGCTGCCCGGCGTGTGAGCCGTCGATCAGCGTCGTGCCGGCTGACTGTACGACCAGATTGCCTTGCCCGTCGGTGAAGGTGTGCACGTCGATCAGGCTCGACATGTCGAGCAGTTTCTGATCGCGCTGATCCTTCAGGTCCGCCGCGTCTTGCCCCTGCGACTCGGCTTGCGCGATTTGCAGATCGAGCTTGGCGATGTCCTTGGCCCGCTGATTGACGTCGTCGATCGTGCCTTGCGCTTGCTGCCGCAAATCCGACTGCATCTGGCTAATCGAGGCCGCGGTGTCGTTCGCGCGCTGAGCGAACGCACCCGCGGAATCGAGCACGCTCTGGCGCGTGGTGGTGTCATTCGGGTTGGCCGCGAGCGCGGAGAACGAGGAAAAGAGCTGACCGAGCGAGCTACC
>DASXKQ010000080.1:0-13352 GCA_036496745.1 Polyangiaceae bacterium | reverse complement strand
CGCGCGCGTCTTCCTCTCGAACGTCAAGCCCTCGATGTACGACGCGGCGAGCACGGGCGATCCGATGGCCTTCGCGCAGGCGTACTTTGAAAGCGGCTACTGCCCCGATCAGGCCTGCAAGGACTCGGGCCCGACGTTTCGCAGCTTGCAGGCGACGATCCGCGGTAAGGGTTACTTTGCGGCGCTCGCGCCCTCAAAAAAAAAAGTAGCCCCGCCGTCGCCAGCAGTCCCCGCCCAAGCACCGGAGGAGCTTCGCCCATTGCCGCAGTCGCCATCACCGGGATCGCTGTCTGGATCTTCGTCGCCACCCTCCGCATCCGCGGGCGCCGGTAGTCCCGAGAACCTCCGCAACCTGGTCGTGTTCGCGGGCTCGTGCGAGCTCGAGGACATGGCGCTCCTCGTGCAGACCGGCAACGTCCAGGGCATCAAGGACCGGATCAATGTCTATTGGGCGGACGTCCTGCACCAGGCGCTAACGACGCCTCACCCCCCGCAGTGGTGCGGCGCGCTCGCGCTCTGGTGCTTGCACCAAGCCGGCCTCGGGCTCGAGCTCCGTTGGCTGTTCGGGCCGCCGCACTTCGGCTTCCTCTGGAACCTCGAGCGCACGAGCTCGCCCAAGCCCGGCGACATTGCCTACCTCGATAAGCCGTTCGAGCACCACGCGATCGTGGTCGAAGTCTCGGGCGACGTGGTGCACACGATTGACGGCAACCAAGGACCGCACGCGCCGATCATGACGCACGAAGCGCCCCTCTCGCACTGGACGGCCTTCTTTTCGATCGAGAGCTTGATCGCGGAGGCGCTCAAATGAGCCCGCGCCCCCCGAGCTTCGACGACGAGCCGGTCACCCGCACGGGTGTCAATCGGCCGCTCCGCGTGGTCGAAGAAGTGCCGACAGACGACGTGCACGAGCTGCTAGGGCGCCTCATGCGCAAAACCGCGCAGCTCGAGACGAAGGTCGACGCATTGGCCACGCTCCCGAGCGAAGTCCGCGGGCTGCGGGACGAGATCCGGCAGGACCGCGGCGAGCTCGTGAAGGGCGCGAGCATGCACGCGGCCAAGCGCGCCGGTAACCGCCTGGCGGTGATGATGACGGGCGTGTTCACGCTCTACGAGCTCGCGGCGCCGATGCTGCGCGCGCTCTGGAAGGCGCTAGGCCGATGAAGAAGAGCACCGAGCGCCTGCTCATCGGCGGGATCCTGATCTCGGGCCTCGTTGCGCTCTTCACGAGCGGCAAAGCGCTCGGCGCGAGCGGCTCGAGCGTGCCCGCGTCGTTTCATCCGGAGCTGTCGCCGCTCGAGCGGCAGTTTGTCTGGTTCGAGGTGCAGAACAACACGGCCGATAGCATGCAGGCGCGCGCGTCGGTCTACGCCTCTACGGTGCTCTCCGACGGCTCGCACCTGAGCCCGCTCGCGCTCGCGGCGCTCGCTGGCGAAGCGCTCGCGAAGAAGACGGGGTTTCAGTCGTGAGCCCCCACGATCACAACGTGAAGCTGGTGCACGGCGAGAACGCCTGGCTCATTGCTCGGACCGATCGCGACGATGCCGAGCGCTCGACCGTGATCGAGAGTGCCGGCGCTTTCCTGAACCGCACCCTGAACCACGCGAGCCCCGCGGGCTTCCGCGGCGTGTTCCAGATCTTGAGCTCGAGTCCGACCGGTGGGCGCTTCGTGATCGGCGCGGCGCGTCCGATCTTGGTCACCTGTACGCGCGTGCGTCCGCAAGTGCCCGAGCGCTTGCGCGTGGCGAGCAATGTGGAGAAGGGCATGTTACCGCGCAAGGTCGCGGGGAAAGAGCCGTGGTTCTTGTCGGTGATCTTCACCTGGCACGGCGGCCCGGTGGCGCTCCCGTGGCCGCAACACTTCGGCCTGGTGCTCGGCTCCGAGCTCGGCTCCGATACCGAGCTCGACTGGCTGCTGCTCGAGCAGTGGGAGGGGACGCCATGACCACCCCGCAAGGCTTCGCCCCGATCTTCCAAGGTTGGAACGTCTGGGACGTCTGGGCGGCAGACGATCCGGACACGTCGATCCTCACCGACTTGTGGAACGCCGGCGAGACTCCGGAGCGCGTGCTCCGCGTCTGGATCGAAGACCAGATCAAAGACAACGCTTCGGGCTCGGCGGTCGCGGACCCCGCAAACCCTGCCGCCCTCAAGGGCGATCAGATCCAACCGATCCCCTTCGTGACGGGCCTGTCGGTGGCCGCGTCGCGTGCGGACTTGCCGGCGCTCGCGGGCGCGCAGCAGCTCGGCAAACAAGGCAGCAAGGCCACGCTTCACACGTTCCGCTTCTGGAATCGTGGCGCGCAGACGATCATGCCATGGCCGCACGATGAGAACTTCCTGCTCGACGCCGTCTACACGCCGAGCGCGTCGAACGCCGTCACGAACGCCCCGCAACCGAGTTCGCTTGGCAAGCTCGGCACCGACGCCGGCGACGCGATCGGCCATGGCCTTGAAACGCTCGCGTGGGTTGTCGGTGGCGCCGCGGCCCTGATCTTGTTGTCCAAATACGTAGGGAGATCGAACCAATGAAATTCATTCCGCTACTGCTCCTCGGCGCTGCTGGCGCCGCTGTCTTCGTCGCGCTCGAGCACCACGCGAACGCCGCGAGCGCGAGCGTGTGGCCTCCGGGCTTCACGCCGCCCGGCACGTCGACCACGACCACGATCGCCAAAACGAACCCCACGCAGCTCCCGCTGAAGGTGACGACGTGGGGTCAGCTCGCGGACGCGAGCGGCGCGCAGGAGGGCACCTGGCGCCTTGTCCAGAACGCCAATAATCCGGCGAACGATTGGGCGGTGTTCTTCAACGGCTCGCCGGTGCAGGTGGGCACGACGCCGACGTCGGGGCTCATCGCGCAATCGGTTGCCGCGGGGCAGATCTGAAGCATGGCCTTCGAGGACTGGATCCCACGGCTGATCGCGGCGGCGCCCGACGACGCGAACCCGACCAAGAAGATCGAGCTCAGCGCGGACGGCGTGCCGTTCGAGAGCTGGACGGCGCCCTTTCCGCCGGCCGACGATCTGGTGAACGTCGCTAAAGCCGTGATCTCGGCCATCGCCGACGAGTCGCCGAAGCGCCGCGTTTCGCTCCTCTTCACGGCCATGGGCGCCGACAGTCAGATCAAGGCTCAGTGTCCGAGCTCGATCCAGGGCCGCAACGCGCAAGCCGACGCCCTGGCGGGCTCGGGCGGCGGCGCGGCCAAAGCGTTCAGTGAGGCGATGACGGCGCAAGCCTCCCTCATGAACACGATGCTCAAATCCGCCGAAAACATGGTGACCTACGTCACCAAGGTGAACGAGTCGCTCACCGAGCAAGTCTGCGATCTCAGGGACTACCAGAAGGCAAAGCAAGATCTGGAGCTGCTCGAAAAGGGCAACGAGTCGGGCGTCTCTGAGTTCATCATGCAGCAGCTGAAAGACGCGAGCCCACTCGCGCTCGAAGCCTTCGGGCTCCTCCTTGAGTCCCAGAAAAAGAGCATCGCGGGGGCAGCCCAGAAGGTCGCCGCCGCTGTAACCAACGGAGCATCAAAGTCATGAAAGCCATTCGTCTCTCTCCCTCGGGCCCGAACCTCAACAACGCCGGCGGCGCGCCCTTCGCGCCGGGCCCTGGCGCTCAGCTTCGCCTCGTCGAAGCGCAGTGCACGATCGGCGGCTCGCTCGCGGTTTCGACCGTGCCGCAAGTCATCGGCCCGACCCTGGGCGTCGCCGGCTTCACGCTGGAGTTCGCCGACCCGAACGCCGCCCTCGAGTACCGGGCAACGGTGCTGCTCGACGTCATCAACACGAGCACGAACGTCACAGCTTCCGCCGAGCTCTACATCGACACGAGCACGGACGGCGCGACCTGGACCGAGCAAGCGAGCAACTCCCACCTGGTCGCCGCCCTCGATGCTCGTCACATCCGTTGCGATCTGATTTTGCATTCGGGCGCGTCGCTCGGCGTCGTGGGGGGACTCGCCCTCATTGTCCGCGCGCGCATCGGCGCGGCATCCGGCACCGCGAATACCCTCCAAGTCGAGTCGGCTATCACTCCCGGTGATGACACCAAGGGTGTCGGCACGGTGCTCCTCCAGCTCGCCGAATGCTTCTGAGCGGCGCGCGCTGAGGGCCGTGGCTCCGCGCGGCCCTCGCGCTTTCTTTGTTCATCTCTAGCGAAAGGCGTTCCCTATGCTGCTGCGTCAACCCCCCTCGGGCCCGATCGTGAGACTTCCCTCGTTCGCGGAAGAGGTCGCGAATCTCAACGTGCTCGGCGTCGCGTCGATTGACTGGAGCTTGAGCCCCGCGCAGGTGCTCGGCATCACGGCCAATTGCAACGTCTCCTCGCTCAACCTGCCGCCGGGGCCCACCTGGCTCCAGCTTCGCGTTGTGCAGGGACCGGGCGGCGGCTTCACCCCAACGTTTGTCGGCGCGAAGACCCCCGGCGGGACGCCCCTGGCGTTGAGCGCAGCTCCCGGCTCGATCGATATTCTGAGCCTCTTCTCGAACGGCACCGATCTCTTCGTCTCTGTCGCGGGGCTGGCGTACTCATGAGGGGACCCCTCGGCGGCGGTTTATTGGTGAGCGCGTCCGCGATCGCTCCGCCGGGGATCCCTTTGTCCGGCTTGCTCGAGCCGATCGATCCGTCGTGGCTCTGGGATAACCAGGCCTTCACGGCCGCCGGCGTCGCGCCCAATCAGTACATCCAGACCAACTACTACGCTTATACGAAATACCAGGTCACAGGCCCCCAGGCCTTCGTGGTGCAGTCGGTGCCAGCGACCGGCGCCGTGGCGGCGCTACGCAACACCGTCGACATCATGCTCGATGGCACTTACGACGCCTCGCTGACGTTCACGGTGGACGCGACCAAGCAGACGCAGATCTACAACGTGCCGGCGGGCGTGCACACGATCGAGGTCCTTGCGGGTCAAGAAACGTATGTGACCGCTGTTCAGGGCGTTGGTCGGATCTTGCTGCCGACTCCGGTCCAGAAGCGGATCACGCTCTGCGGTGCGAGCGGCACCTACGGCTACAACCCACTCGGAATGGTGGCGAGTAAGAGCTGGTACGGGCGGCTCCGCCAGCTGGCGACGTTTGGCGGCGGCTTCAACCTCTCGCAGTCCGGCTTCAGCCTCTACAATTGGATCGGCCTCGGCATCCCGAACTTTATTCTGAACACGCTCGCGCCGTGCATGACGGGCGCGATCGAAAATGATTTCTACTTCGAGACGGACGCCGGCACCTTCTTTCAGGCGTTGAAGACGCCGACCGAATACGCAACCGATCTCGCCGCGACGTTCACGGCGATGCGTACGGCCTTCCCGGCGCTCCGGATGCATTTCCAGACGCGCATTTTCCTAAACGACGGTGGGGCGCCGAACGGCCTAGGTTTCACGCTCGCGCAGTACGCTGCCGCGTCTACCGGCGTGGTCAATGGCCGCACCGATGTGTCCCTGATCGACGGGCTTCTGATGGGGACGACGGTCGCCGATCTCAGCTTCGACAATCGCCATGAGATCCAAGGCGTCGACAGTCCCGCGCCTGGGACGGGCTACGCGAAGGCCTTCCGCTGCGTCCGTCAGAACATCTCGAACCAGTGCCAAGCGCCGAGCGTCGTCAACGTCACGACCCAGCTCAAGATCACTAACCCCGCCGCGACGCCGCCGAGCATTCTCGGGCCGACGACTCAAGCGTGGTGGCGATCGGATGCGGGCATTACGATCGGCACGACCCCGAACGCAACCGGCACCGCGCCTCCCGCGGTCACCTGGGCGGGCTCTCGGCTGCGTCAGGATGTGCTGGTCCTGAAGATCAGCACACCGGGCACGGGCGCGGCTGCCAAGTTCGATGTGTATCAGGACGGCGGCACGGTGCCGGTGGCGAGCGCGATCCCGTGCGCGGCCTCGGTCACGATCCTGAACGCAACCACAACGCCGATGGTGGTCACCTTCCCGAACCAAGCCTATGCCGCAGACAACGTCTATAACTCGACCGTCGAGAGTTGGCTCGACAATCTGGTCGGCGCGCACTTGCTTCTAGCTCCTTCGATTGCGGCTCAACCGCTGCTCACGCTCGAAGCCAACGGCCAACGCGGCGTCAAAGCGCGACTCGTTGCCGGAGTGCCGACGAGCGAGCTCAACTGCACTACAGTGACCTTTCCGATCAACACGGTCACCGGGACGTTTATCTCTGCAATCACGCGCACCGACACTTGGATCACTGGCACGCGCTTCTTCGGCGGCCTCGGAGGCGCCGGCGGCTTCTTCGTCACGTTCGATAATGGTGGCTCGCCGAATGCCTCCGGCTACTGCGGCACGATTGCGCCGGCCGGTGGTCAAGCCGGGCTGACGGTGGGGCAAATCAAACGGCTCGAGATCTACTCGGGCGGTGTGGGTGCCGACTACCTCCGCACGGGCGGCACCGATAGCGGCGCGGTGTTGAACTTCGGGGCGACGGGCGCGCCCGTTACGAACTTCAACCTCTTTAAGTCGCTCCCGGCGTCGTTCTTCGGGGCAAAGACCTTCCAAGAAGTCACGATCTCACAGACCGACCCGGGCGCGACGAAGCGGACGGCGCTCGGCGTCTACTACGGAGCGCGCTACGGCGCCGGAGTGAACACATGAGCGCAACCAGAAGCGTCAAGTTTTGTAACCGCATGAACGACTCCGTGCTCGGCTCGGGCGCTCCAGCCACGATCGCCTGTCGGCTGTGGCTGGTCGCGCCGGCGCTCGACGGCACGGGCGGTGTGGAGTGCGGCGGCAACGGCTACGCAAAGGCCACGCTGCCCAATTCTGCGGGCAACTTTCCCGCGAGCGTCGCGGGCGCGAAGGCCTCCGCCGGCGTCTTCGCGTTCCCGGTACCGACGGGCAACGGTTGGGGCGCGGCCGTCGCCGTCTCGACGCACGACGACTCGAACAACGACCTGATCGATCTGGTCGTTTTCGCGAACATCCCTCTTCCGCCGGCGGTGATCGGCGGCGGAGACACAGTCACGGTCAACGCCGGTGATTACACCGTGCTCGTTCAATAGGAGCTCACATGCCAAACCCGCTTCCCGCTGACTACGTGCGCCCGACACTCGCCGAGTTTCTGGCGGCCTCGCCGACGCACACCGCCGATCGTTACCTGCCGTTCTTCGAGCGGCACGAGGCGGAGGTCCGTCGCCACGCTCCGCCGGCGTCGCCGCCCGCGCGCGCTCTCGAGCCGTCGCCCGAGCTGCAGCTCGAGATCGCAGAGGACAACCCCGCGCCCGCCCCGCACTTCAGTCCGCGCGACGTGCTGGCTGCTCAAACGGAGCTCGCCGAGCTCGACGCCGAGATCGTGACCGAGCTTGGGAGCACGTTGGACCCCCGCGCCGTGGAGTCCATGCGCGAGTACGCCGAGCACTTCAACCCGCGTGCGAGGCTGACTCAACCGCTCGAGCCGCACGAGCTCGACGCCGCGCCAGAGGTTCCGGCGGCGGTCAACCCGCGCGAGGGTCTAGCGAGCGGCACGCAGTCCCGTACCAAGCTCAAGCCGGGCTATGTACGCCCGAGCGTCGCCGAATGGCAGCAAGCCGGCTACGGCAGGGACCTGACCGGCGCCGAGCTCGAGGCGGTTCACAAAAAGTTTTTCGACGACTACGAGGCGGAAACTCAGGACAATTCCGGATCGGCGGATCCCGCCAGTGGCGAACTTTCCCCGACTGCGTAGTATTAGAAATCAGAACGGCCCGCAGTCGCATCAACGACCCGGGCCACGGCCAGAAAGATAGGAGCTTTCCGACATGATCAATTTAGCGCAATCCGGAGCCGTGTGCGAGTGCGGGAGTAACCGCCTCGCTCCGGTGGGTGATTTGGAGCCGGGCAGCCTGGCAATCTGTGGCGCCTGTGCGCGCACCTTCCGCGCCGTTGTGGCGCTGGTGCCCGTTGCCTGGAGCACGGTGGAGTCCGAGCTCGCGGCCCAGCCGTACGAGCTGCAAGCGTTCCAGTGGACGCGGGAGGGCGTGCCGCTCGAGCGGCGCCGCGCGTTGCCCGAGCTCGCCGAGAGCGCCGCGCGGAGCACGCCGGCTCTCGTGCTCTGCTTCGTGGTCCTGTGTGGCCTACTCGTGCTGAAGGCGGTGTTCTCGTGATCGCTGGTGTCTGCTGGTGCGAGCTGTGCGGTGGCAAACGCAAGCTCGGAGATTGTCCGAGCTTGTCGCCCGCGCAAATGGCGATCGACGAAGAGGCGCGCGAGCTGTTCAAAACGATCAAGCTGCCGATCAACGGTCGCGAGGTGGGGCCGTTCACGTACTACCTGGCCTGCTACCGCGCCGTCCATCACCGGCTTGAGCTCGGCGCGCGTTCGGTGCGCACGGCCGAGATCGCGCTTCAAGCGCTCGAGCGCATCGAGGCGCTTCTGGACGACGACTGCGACGAGACGCGCGTCGCGCTCTACAACCCGAAGGCGACCGTTGGCAATATCCGCCGCGAGCTCGAGCAAGCGCAAGAGGACCTGACGGCCGCCGAGCGCGCGGCGAATGCCCCGCACGCTGCAAGCGCGCCGGCGCTTGCCCCGTGCCCCAACTGCGGCAAGCCCTTTCAACCGAACGACGGGATCGGCGGCGAGGCGTGCTGCGCGCCGGCTTACGCTGCGCTCCCGGATCTGCCGGCCGCCGAGCGCGGCGAGCACGGACAGACAGACCGCCAGGTGCTCGAGCGCATCGCCGCTCTAGTCGACGCCGTGAACACGACGCCGCCCTACGAGCTCGCCGCGTCCGTGCGGCGCGCGCTCGAGCAGGCGCGCCGAGCCGAGGGCCCGGAGCCGGCGGAGACCGAGCTCGAGATCGCAGACAGCGCGCTCCGCAACATGCCGCGCGCCGCAGTGCGCGAGCGCGGCGCGCGCGAGCTGATGCGCCGGCTCGAAGCCTGCGAGCGCGTGGCCCATGATCCGGACCACGTCGGCGGTCGTCTTGACCGCCTGGTCGGCGAGCTCGCCAAGCTTGGCGAGTCGAACGCCGCCCGCCTGGTGCACCTCGAGCGCCCGATCGCCGACCGCGACGCGATCGCCTGGGAGATCGGCCGCTCCGCCGGCATCCGCGGCGACGCCCCCCACCTGAACCCCTTCCGGAGGCCGCAATGATCTGCCGTCACTGCGGCTATGCGGGCGAGCGCGCGCCCTGCGCGATCTGCAACGGCAACGGCAAGGCCTCCCGCGCGTGCGCCTACAACTACTGCCCGGAGTGCGGCGGATACCTCGTGCGCGCGCCGATCTTCGACGTGCAGATGCTCAAAGCGTTTTTGATTGTGGCCTTCGTTGTGGCCGTCGGCCTCTTGCTCTGCTTCTTGGTCACGGGCTGCGGCGCGCCGTTTACGGCCGACTACTTCTCGACCGCCGGCGCCGGCGGATATACCCAAACAATGTCCCAAGCCGGCGCCGGCGGGAGAGAGGTGGTTCCGAATGGCGATGCCGGACAAGGGGCTAACGCGGCCGGTGCTGCTGGCGCGAGTGGCTCACGCGGAGGAAACGAATTGGCGGGTGGAGGAGGTAAGGATGGCGCGCCTCCTGCTGGCGCTGGCGGACGCGGAATGGACACGGGAGGAACAAGCCCGAGCTCAGGCGGCAACGCTGGCGCCTCCGCCGCCTGCCTGACCGATTGGGAGGGCTCGAGCTGCGACACGTGCACGAGTCAGGCGAGCTCCGAGGGCGCGCGGAGCTGCCTGCAAGTGCTCGACTGCTACCTCACGAACCACTGCACGCCGGCGACGTGCGCGGGGCTCTGCGACTACTCGGAGCCGACGACGGACGCGGCGGTCAAAGCGGCGCGGGCGGTGTTCGAGTGCAGGTGCGCGCAATGAGCCGCTCGCCGACCTACCCGACCGTGCGGCTTTGGCTGGTCGACCCGCCGCAATACCTCATGACGACGGCGCTCGACGTCGCGGACGAGCTCCGCGACTTGATTGCGCTCGGCTGGATCCATTGCACGAGCGCGCGCTGGTGGCTCCGGAACCCACGCGCCGTGGCGCGTGAGCTCAAGCGTGCGGGGTTCGCCTGATGATGCTCGAGCGCACGCTCTGCGGGCTCGAGCTCGACCGCGACACGAAGAAGAGCAAGGCGACGCCCTACCGGCCGCCGTGCCCGTGCGTGCCGCGGATGTGGAGCTCGTCGCCGGTCTGCCATCGCTGCTCGTGCGTCGACTGCACGAAGGCGCGCGCCAAGTGGGATAAACACATCAAGTCGGGCGGCATCCTCGGAGAGGTCGCCCGGGAGAACGAACGATGAACACCAGCTTCTACGAGCAAGGACGCGAGCGGCTCTATGCCGAAGAACTGAAACCGATCGAGGCTGCCGTAACCGCTGGGCGGATGACGCTGAAAGAAGCTTTGTTGAAGGCCTTCGATGCCGGAAAAGAAGACGAGCGCGCGCAGATCCCCGATAGCGAGCGGTGAGAAAAGTCAACATGCAAAACGAACGTAAGAAACTCCAGCGCGAGCTCTCAGACCACCTGCGCGAAAAGGATCGCGCCAAGCTCGGTCTGCTCCGCGCTCAGATCAAAGCCGCGCGCGTCGACCGCGGCGCGATGCTGACCCGGGCCCGCGTCTCGTGCCGCACCGCGCGCGAGATGCTGAAGGAGCGCCAGGCGGTCGAGCGCTCCGAGCTCACGACTGCGCACCGCGCCGAGCGCGTTGCCGGTAAGACCGCGTGCGAGTCGGGCAAAACGAACGCGAAGCTCGAAGGCCTCGAGCTCGAGCGCGGCGCCAAGCGCACGCTCAAGGAAGAGCGCATCTACCAGCGCCGGATCCGCGAGGCGGGCAAGGCGCCGAAACAGCGCTCGACTGCTCGCGAGCGCGCCGCCGAGGACGACGACGCGGTGCGCCGGAACCTCCCGCCCGAGCTGTTGCCGGTCTTCGAGATAGTCAAGAAGAAGATCAAGGGCTCGCCGCGCCGCACGCGCACGGAGGCCTTCCTCGAATGGGCCGAAGAAAACCCCGAGGAAATTTTGGCCGTGCACGAAGTCGCCGCCGAGCAGTACCTTCGCGGGCTGATGAAAGAGCAACGCGAGCACGGCCGAACGATGCGCAAGGCCGGCCGCTACGCGCAGGATCCGGAGGCGGTCGCGGAGCTGCTCGCGGGAGTGCCGTTCTGATGCTGCGCACAGTCGAGCAATCCATTGCGGCAGGCTGGCAGCAGACGCGCTCCGCGAGCCGTTGCGGTTGCGTGAGCTGTCCCTGTTGCGACACGCTGATCGATTCAACAGACGACGACGGCTCGACGGTCTGCCACGGCTGCCAGTGGAAGGAAGGCGAGCCGGTCGACCGCGATCGCCCGAGTATTCACAACGAGGCCGGGCGAAAGCTTCGCGCCGAGAAAGCCGAGCGCGAGCGGCTCGAAGCCGAAGACCTTCAGCGGCAAGTGAAGTTCGAGATCTGGACGAACGGCTATCTCTGCGCGCAGTCGGACGCGCTCACCGGCAACACCACCCCGAACCCCTACGCAAAGGCGGTGGAGTGATGGCGTGGTCGGGCTGGTCGATGCTCTGCGGTTGCGGCGCGCAGCGCTCGAAGCTGGATCCGTTTCTGCTCGTCCCGAATCCGATGCTCCCGAGCCGCGCGGGCTCGTTTCTGCTGAAGGCGACGCCGCACCAAGAGACGGAGCAGAGCTCTACTTTCGCGATGCCACACGCAAGCCGCAAGAACGCAAGCCCGTGCCACGTCCGCGCCTGCTCGCGTTGCGGCGCGCTCTACGCCTCGCCGGAGGACGACTCATGAGCAACCCAATTGAAGCGATTCCGATCGTGTGCGCCTGCGGCCAAGAGCGCAGCGCCGGCGATCGCTCGCTCAATGTACACGTGAGCGGCGTGCTCTTGATGGGCCCGGACGCGCGATGGCTCAAAACCTGCCGCTGGTGCGGGGCCGTGTACGTGATCCCAGAACGATTTCGCCCGCCGGTGACGACATGAGCGAAAAGAAGAAACGCCCCACGCGCGCCGAGCTCCGCCAGAAGCCGGTCGAGTTCACGCCGCGCTATCACACGAACGAAACGCTCAAGCCCTGCCCTGATTGCGAGCTGGAGATCGACGGCGAGACGTGCGGCACCTGCGGCGGCGTGGGCCTGGTCTACGTCACCGGCGAGCAGTCAACCGAAAACGACGCTTCCCAAACCTGACACCAAAGGACGCGCGGCCGGGAGGCGAACCCCGGCCGCGCGATGTTTCACGATGGCCAAACAATTAGAGCATGGGCTACCGCCCCCAACAAGCCGCCCGAGCACGCTAGCCCGGCCGCCGGTCTTTTCGCCGGTCGCCTCCCCCGTCACCCCGAACCAAGCCCGCGTGCTGGCCTACGCCTCGCTCGGGCTCGACCTATGGGCAGCCGAGCTCCGGGACGGCAAAGGCACGCGCACGGCCTCTCTAGCGCTCGCGTGGTGCGTCCGGAGCCGCCTGCTGCGCGAGAGCGCCTCGCTCGGCTGGCAACTGACCCCCATCGGCCAAGCTGCCCTCCGGCGGGCGTTCGTGGCGGCGTGCGAGCGCTGGACGGCCTGCCGGCACTGCCGGCGGCTTGTGCCGCGTGTCGAGCTCATCGGTAAGAGCGGTCGCCCCACGACCTATTGCCAGGGCCTGCCGGGACTGGAGGCAGCGTTGACGCTCCGCGCTTGGGCCGTCGCGCCCTTCTTGAGCTGGCGCCGCATGCGGCTGCGCTTATCGGCGGCGACGCACTTCCCGAAGCACCGCGGCCACCCGACCAAGTGCGAGTGTGAGCTCTGCCTGAACCCCCCGAAGCCGCCGCCGTCGCCGGTCGACCCCGCTCGAGCTCGGCTCGCGTGGCTTGCGGGGGAGCCATGATCGACGACACTTTGCGCTACATCGGCCCGGTGGTGAGCGTGGTGCGCGCTTTGCTCCCGCTCGAGTGGGCCGGGCCGTGCTTCATGGGCAAGACGCAGGTGCCCTTCAAGCCCGACGGCCTCGCGATCTGGGGCGCCGAGCTCGCGAAGGTGAGCGTGCAGTGCATCCGGAACGGCAACACGATCGACGCCATCACGGCGATCGGCCCGATCCCGGCGCAATTCTTTTCACTGCTGCCGGGGCAGGGCTTCCAGCAACTCGCCGAGATGATGGAGCGCGACGAGGCGCCGCACGGCTGGGCGGAGTTTGGGACGATCGTGCCGGGGGTGTTCCTTCAGATCGAAGTCACGCGCGACGGTAAACCGATCGGCCCGGCTGACGGCGTGGAGATGGCCATGTGGGGGAGGTCGTTCCGATGAGGTTCAGCGTTCGGCGGAGGCCGATTACGTGAGCCTGCCGAGCTCTCGCCGAGCTCGGACCGTCGCCAGCACTGAAGCCGTAGTTCAGCCGAGTGGCCGGGTCAAAGGCTCCGCCGGCGGCGCGTCAGTTGCCTTAAACGCATCAAACCGGGG
>DASXKQ010000079.1:0-37235 GCA_036496745.1 Polyangiaceae bacterium | reverse complement strand
AGAGAACGCGCCGGAAGAAGAGCAGAGCGACATGGAGATCGTGGTGGTCGCGCCGAAAATCCGCAAGGAAGTGGTGTCGACCGAGATCAAGACGGAAGAGGGCCGCCGCGTTCCGGGCACGCAGGGCGACACGCTGAAGGTGGTGCAGAATTTGCCGGGCGTCGCGCGCGCGTCGTTCGGCTCGGGCGCGCTCGTGGTGTGGGGCGCGGCGCCGCAGGACACGCGCGTGTACATCGACGGTATCCACGTACCGCTGCTCTATCACGGCGGCGGCATTCGCTCGGTGATGACCTCCGACCTCGTGCGCGCGATCAACCTCGCGCCCGGCGGCTACGGCTCCGAGTACGGCCGCGGCCTCGGCGGGCTCGTCACTGTCGACACGCGCGCGCTGCGCATGGACGGCGTGCACGGCTTCGCCACCGCCGACGCGATCGACGCGGGCGCCATGGTCGAAACTCCGCTCGGCAAGTCGACGAGCGTCGCGATTGCCGGCCGTAAGAGCTACCTCGATCGCACGCTGGCCGCTTTCACCAAGAAAGACGTCGGCGATTTCATCCCAATTCCCGACTACTACGACGCGCAGATCAAGCTGACCCACGACCTTGGCACGAACGAAAGCATCGACGTGCTCGGCCTGGCGTCGCGCGATCAAATCACGCGCACGCTGCCCAACGAGGACCCCGCGCAGGTCAAGAGCGACAGCACTCTGACCACTTTCACGCGACTCGGCGTCACGTATCGCCGACAGCTGGCGGACGGCGCGACCGTCGTCGTCACCCCGTGGGCGGGCTTCGACCACCAGCGCGCGGTGGCTTCGTTCGGCGGCACGCCGGCCGCGCTCGACTCGAAGAGCAACGTATTCGGTTTGCGCGCGGTGTGGCGTGGGCGAGCAACGGATTTTCTGGTGATGACCGCAGGCCTCGATTTCGAGGGCAGCCGCTCGAGCATCGAACGCGTCGGCTCCGTAACGCTGCCAGCGCGCGAGGGCGACATCACCGTGTTCGGTCAACCGCCGAGCGATCAGGTGAACGCCGATGCCTGGAAGACGACGCTCGTGTCGGTCGCGCCCTACGCGCAAGCGGACATCTCGCTTTGCGAAGACCGCATACACGTCGTGCCTGGCTTGCGCATCGAGCCGTTCGTGATCGGCGCGAGCCAACGCTTTCCGGTAACGGGTGACGATCCTGCCACCGGCATCACCACCGAAGACACCACAGTCGAGCCGAGGCTCTCGGCTTCCTATCAGGCCTTGCCGCGCCTCGGCTTCAAGGCGGCGGGCGGGTACTATCACCAGTCTCCCCAGGCTGGGGACCTGTCCGCCGTATTCGGCAATCCGAATTTACGCGTCGAGCGCGCCAAGCACTTGCTTGCCGGCAGCAATTTCAAACTGAGCGAGCAGCTCTCGCTCGAGGAGGTCGTATTTTATTCGACCTCCTCGGACTTGGTGACGCGCAGCGCAACGCCAACGCCCGTGCGTGCCCAGTCGCTCATGCAAGAGGGCAAGGGCCGGGCCTACGGGCTGCAGGTCCTGCTACGTAGAGAGCTCGCGGACCGCTTCTTTGGTTGGGTGAGTTACACGCTGATGCGCAGTGAGCGCAAGGACCACGCGTTCACCGACTGGCGCTTGTTCGACTTCGATCAAACGCATGTGGCCACCGTCGTCGCTTCTTACGATCTAGGGCTCGGCTTCGAACTAGGCGCCCGCTTTCGTTACTCGACCGGCTTTCCACGCACACCCGTGATCGGCGCGGTGGGCAGCGCTCGACGCGATCTGTACGAGCCCGTGTTCGGGCCACAGAACTCGACGCGCATTCCGGCGTTCGTGCAGCTCGACTTGAGGGTGGCCAAACGCTTTACGATGAGCTGGGCGAAAGCCGAGCTCTACCTCGACGTACAAAATGTCACGGATCGTCAGAACCCAGAAGAGATCGTGTACGACTATCGCTTCGCACAGAAAAACTACATCACCGGTCTGCCGATCTTGCCGGTGCTGGGCGGGCGAATGGAGTTTTGAACATGAGACATGCGCGCTCACTTCTCTCGCTCGTTCCGTTCGTCCTCGCCTGCAATCCGGAGTTTTCGAACCGGTTTTCGCATATCGACGGGGCTCGCGTGCTCGGTGTCCAGTCGACCGCTGCCGAAGTCACGCCCAAGACGGTCGTCAGTTATCGAATCTTGGTGGCGACACCGACCGGAACGGATCAGAGCCCACTCGTCGACTGGGCTTACTGCACACAGCCACGCGCGGGCAGCGACGTGAATGATTTTTCAGCGGCGTGCCTCGGCAGCAGCGATGTCGTCGTGCCCTTCGGTAGCGGCAGTGAGCCGAGCGGCACGATCCCGCAAAACGCCTGTCGCCAATTCGGGCCCGACATTCCGCAAACCAAGCCCGGCGAGCCCCAAGCACGCCCGACCGACGCAGATTCGACGGGCGGCTACTATCAACCGGTCGTGCTCAATCTACACGCCGCATCCGGGTTGATTCAGGAGCTCGGCGAAACCCGCATCAGCTGCGGACTCGCCAATAGCTCCACCGCACAGCTCACGGATTATCACGATCGCTCCAAGCCCAACGAGAACCCAGAGCTCAGCGACGTCGTCGCTCTCGAGCTCGGCAACGCTTCCCTCACGGCCGAGGACGCCGCCGCGCCGCTCGAAATCGCGCCGGGCACGGTGCTCACGCTGCGCGCCTCGTGGCCGGCCTGCCCCGTCACGTCCAGTTGTGGCGACGGGATCTGCGGACCGCACGAAGACATTCAGGGTTGCCCGGCCGACTGCAGCACACCTCATGGCTGCCAGGGCGCCGAGCCGTACGCTTACCTCGACCCGCTTTCACATCAAATCGTCGACCGCCACGAGACCATACGCGTTTCGTGGTTCTCGACGGCGGGCGACTTCGCCGACGACCACACCGGCCGCACCGAACAGGAATTCGCGCTCACCACGAGCGACGACAGCTGGACCGCGCCGAGCGCTCAAGGCTCCGTATTCATGTGGGTGGTCTTGCGGGACGCTCGCGGCGGTATCGACTGGAAGAGCTTTCGACTCGAGGTGAAGTAGCCCGCACGACTACTGATGCGGATTCGGGGCCACTCCGCGATAGATCACGTTGTTCGGCGTGGTCGCCACCACGACACCCACCGGCATCGACACATCGTCATCGACGAAGCGCACCAGCCGATTCTGCGTACCGGTACCGACGTCGACGGTGCTCGCCATCAGGGTGACGGTCGAGCCCGTCACGATCCCGCCAAGGCCGTGGAAACGCGTCGCTGGGGTGAGGTTCATGCTGAACGCGAGCGTCCAGGTCGTGCCGTCGAACGTCCACTTCTGAACACCGCTGCCCGGCCCCGAGCGATCATCGGCGACATACAGCGTGTCGAGACCCGGCACCCCGGGTTTGCGATCGAACATCGCGAAGCCCCAGGGGCTCGGACCGCTGCCCGCAGGCATTCCAGGCAGCTCGACCGCCGTCTGCGGACCACTGACGGGCAAGCCACTGCCCACGTCGAGGATCTCGGCGAGCAGCGTCGAGGCGTTGCCGCTCGTAAAAAGCTGTCCGCCGAACACCTGCACCCAGTGAACACCGGTCGTGATGAGTTGGCTCTCGCCGCTGCCGCCCAGCCGCACGAACCACACACCACCCGGTGGGGTGCCTGCCGTGGTCGCGCCGGAGCCGCCAACCCAGAAGGAGGAGCCGTCAGCGGACGCGACGCCGCGCGGACTACCCAAGCTGAAGGCTCCGCCGAGGACCGTCGATGTGTCGATCGCTCCGGAAGCGTCGATCCGCGCCACCAAGCGCGGCACATCGCTCGCGAGACTGATCCCGACATTGCTCGCCCCTGGCGCCGCGGCGTAGCCGGCGATGGACAAGAAGCGACCGTCCGCGGAACGCGTCAGATCGCCTTCGGTCACGGCCGTCCCCGTCAACGAAAAGGGCTTGTTTGCGCCGTTGACGGTCGTCGGCAGCGGCAGCGGCGTGCCCAATAGCGAGCCATCGAGCGCATGCTGCTCGATGAACACCGGCGCCGAAATGCTGCTGGTCAGCGTGCTCGCGCCGGTCCCAACGCGCGCAACCTTGAACGTAACCGGCACGCAGGCCCCGACACCGTCGCAGATCTGCCCGCCATTGTCCGTGCACGTCTTACCTTCGGCTGCGCGCGTCGCGCCGCACACGTTCGCGTTACACGTGCGCGTGGAGCAGGTCGTGTCCGCGCCGGGACAATCCGCCGCGACGATGCAGTCCACGCACGAGCCGGCCCCGTCGCACACGCGCGAGGTTTGGCAGCGAACCTCCGCCGGCAGCGGCGGATTCGAGGCCACGCCGTTCGCGCAGACGTCCTGTGTGCACTCCCGCGCATCGACCGGCAGATCGGTGTCGTCGACCACGGACACGATGTTGCCCATGCCGTCGCACTGATTGGCGTGACAATCACCCGCGGTCTGGGCCGGGTTGCGCGAGCCCGCCGCCGTGAAAGCGACGCCGCATTTTCCGGCGGTGCAACTGCGCGTGGCGCAGGCGCTGTCACTTCCGGGGCAATCGCCGGCGCTCACGCAATCAACGCACGCCCCCGCGCCGTCGCACAGCTTGCTGCCCTGACAACTCGTGCGAACTGGAGCCGGCGCGCCCGCGCAGGTGTTCGCCTGACATGCGTCGTTGAGCGTGCATTCGTTGCCGTCGTTGCACGCAGTGCTGTCAGCGCCACAAGCCGTGCACGTGACGTCGCCCGATTGCGACGCGGGACAGCCGGGACCGCTCGGATTGCCGTCGGAGACCGTGAGCGTGATCACGGGCGAGCCGACGGCCGTGCATTTGTATTGGGTATTGGCCGAGGTCGGATCGGAGAACGTGCCTTGCGTCGCGCTCCAGCCGTAGGCCAAAGGCAGCGGACCTGGATCGGGATCGACTGCCGAGCTTCGCATGCGCAACGTGCCGCCCACCACGATGCTCAGCGACGAGACTTCGAACTGCTCAATCACCGGACAAAATGCGAACGTCGCGCCGACCACTACGGTGCCCGTGTGACTCGGTCCCTGGCATTGCAGCGGTACCGATATCGTGTTGGTTTGCCCGGCGACCACGGAAAACGCGGCCTGACCCGCGCAGGTCGTCAGCCCGTCCGCCGATACCGCCGAGAGCGTGATGGTGTAGCCCGCGCCCGCCGGAATGCCGCCGATCAAAGCAGTGAACTCCGAGCTCTTGGAAACGTCGACTGTGTCGCTCACGTTGTAGCCACCCGGACCGGTGATTGTGTATCTCACGCTGTTTACCAGCACACCGGGTGAGAGCTGTAGGTTGAACGCGAGCGTCCCCGCAGCCCCCTCGCGCCCCGCGAGCGCGCGCTGATCCACTTGCGAGCAACTCGGAACGAGCGCGACTGCAGCACCTTGCACGAGACCCGCGATCCCCAGCAGCCAGCGCCGCACGCCACGCATCATCGTCGTTCCTTCCAGAGCTCGAGCAAAAATAGAGAGTTGTCGAGTGCGCCACCGTAAGCGCTACCCGAGCAACCTGGGTGAAAGTGCCGTAACATCTAGTTGCTGATTTCGAACGGGCGCGCAGGAACGCGTTCGCCCTGCTCGCGCAATCTCAAAGTCACCGACTTGTCACCGCTTGCAAGTATGACGCGCGCATGCACGAGGCGAGTCAGGATTCGAACGAAGACGAGCAGGTGTCGGACGCCGAGCTGCTTCACGGCGAGGAGTCCTTCGCAGACAGCGCAAACTCGAGAGACCGACTCGAACAACTGCGCGTCGGCGCCGTGCTCGCGGGGAAATATCGCGTGGAGCGCGTGCACCGCGGCAGCTTCTCGAGCTTGACCGTCGAAGCGTTGCACAGCGAGCTCGGGCAGCGGATCGTGCTCAAGCTGCTGCTCGCGGATCCGCGGACTCAGCCGGAAAGCGTTGCGCGATTCTTGCGCGGCGCGCGCGCCGCCGCCCGCATCCGTGGCGATCATGTCGCGCGAATTCTCGATATCGGAGCGCTCGATTCTGGCGTGCCCTTTGTGGCGAGCGACCATCTGGTCGGCTCCGACTTGCGCGGCGTACTCGGCGTTCGCGAGCGGCTGCCGGTGCCGGAAGCAGTCGATCTCCTGCTCCAGGCCGCGGAAGGCTTGGCCGAGGCGCACAGGCTCGGCCTCGTGCACGGCAATTTGAAATTGTCGAATCTGTTCCTCGTGCGTCAACCCGACGGACCTCAGCAGCTCAAGGTGCTGGATTTCTGCGTGTCCGACGATCCGTTCACGGGCGCCGTCATGGATCGCGCCAGCATCGTCACGCCATCGCTCGGATACCTTTCGCCCGAACAAATTCGCGAACCCGGCGAGCTCGACGCGCGCGTGGACATCTGGGCGCTCGGCGCCATCTTGCACGAGCTTCTCACCGGTAGCCGCGCATTCGAGGCCAGCACGACTCCCGGCCTGCTCGCCATGATCGTCGCCGATCCACCGCCGTCTGCCAGCAGCATCTGTCCAGACGTGCCGGCCGAGCTCGAGTCGATCATTTTTCGCTGCTTGGCCAAGAACCGCGAGGATCGCCCGGCGAACGTCTTCGCGCTCGCCAGTACGCTGCAGCCCTTTGCGTCTGCAGAGGGCATTCGCTCGATCGAGCGCATCGGCAAGCTTATCAACCGCCGCACACGCAGCACGCTCCCACCCCCGATGCCGTCCCAAGCTCCGGACGACGCTCGAGCTCCAACGCACGCGATTGTCCACCTCGGCAGCTCAGCGCCGCCCGTCGACCACAAAACACGCCGCAAGGTCGCCGAACTTGCGCTGGTCGCCGTCGGCTTCGCCGCAGCCGCGGCGGGCGGAGCCTTCATCGCTGCACGCACGATGCAGAGCGCTCTCGCCGCGAGCGCCACGCGCAATCGCAGTCTGGTTGCGGAGCTCTCTCCGGCGGTGGCAGAGCCGGTGCAGGCGGCGGCTAGCGCTGCGCCGCGCGCGCCCAGCGTCATTCCAGTAGCGAGCGCGCCGAAACCGAGCACTCTGCCCGCGCCGATGCTCGCCGCCCGGCCCCGCGCGCCCACGCCACCCGCTGAGCGCGCGCCGCGCGCGGAAATCCACGCCACGCCCGACGACGGCCAGGTCGCCGAGGAACCATCGAGCCGCAAGCCCGCAACTCTAGCTTCCAAACCAACGGCGCTGAGCGCGCGCGCACAGGACCTCTTCGACGATGCAAACTAGTGCCAACCTGCCTCGATCGACGCGTGCCCTGCTGTGCGCTGGCCTTTGCCTGGCTCTGTGCACGCCGCGAGCGGCGCGCGCGGACGGAGCTGCGGACGAGGCCGCCTCCAAGGTGCTCTTCAACGACGGTCGCAAGTTGGCCGCGGCCGGCGACTACGACAAAGCCTGCACGAAATTCGAAGACGCACTTCGCTTGCACGTGGGTGTCGGCATCCAATACAACTTGGCTGATTGCTGGGAACACCTCGGGCGCACCGCCAGTGCGCGCGCCCTCTTTCTAGGCGTCGCGGCCAGCGCGCGCGCAGCCGGGCAGAACGAGCGGGAGCAAATGTCCCGCGATCGCGCGCTCGCGCTCGAACCGCGCCTCGCGCACCTGGTGATTGACGTGCACGACAAGGACCCCGAGCTCAAGGTGCGCAGAGCTCAAGCGTTGATTCCGGCCAGCGACTACGGCAACGACGTCGTCGTCGATCCGGGGAAATACCGGCTCGAAGCCAGCGCGCCTCACAAGAAACCGTGGTCGCTCGAAATCGAAATCCGTGCAGCCGAGAGCAAGACCGTCGACGTGCCGGAGCTCGAGGCATCCACAGCGAGCGCGTGTGAAAATGGTACCGAGCCGCCGACGGAGAAGCCGCCAAAGGCCGAGCACGCCAGCGCGCCTCAGCCGGTCGAGCGCGATTCGGCGCGCGACACACACCTCGGGCCGCGCACCCTCTACACGCTCTCACTGGCCGGCGTGGGCGTCGGCGCGCTGGCCGCGGGCAGCGTATTTGCCCTGAAATACCACGCGAACAACGTCGCGGCGACCGAGACTTGTCCCACGAGCGTCGACTGCACTCAGGCCGAGATCGATCACCACCAACACTTGGTCGACGACGCCAAAATGTTCCGCACCTGGTCGTTCGTGGGCTTCGGGGTCGGCGGAGCCGCCTTGATCGGCGCGACTGTCATGTACCTCGGCTCGGCTCCAGCCGCGCAAACGAACGCCCGCACTTGGACGCTTGCGCCGGTTGCCGGTGGCGCTTGGGGTGTGAGCGCGCTCAGGAGTTTTTAGTGCTCTCCGGACGCGCGCTGTCGACGCGTGTCGCGGCGCTCTTTACTTCGTTGCTCCTTGCGGGTTGTCCGCTCGACACGCGCACGCTCGGCGCACAGACAAGCGACGACCTCGATGCAGGCGAGAACGCGGACGCGAACGGCTCTGCAGGCTCGAGCGGCTCGGCCGGCTCGATTGACTCGGCGGGCTCCGGCGGAAGCGCCGTCTCGGATGGCGGTGCGGACGCGAGCGTCGCTGGGTCTGGCGCGGGAGCAGGCACTGCGGCTGCTGGTTCCGGAGCTGGCGGTACCACGAGCACGACGGGCGCCGGTGGCACCTCGAGCGCGGGAGCCGGCAGCGCGGGGGCCAGCGCTTGTCCGGATCTCGATCAGGATTCGGTCCCGGATTGCAGCGAAAGCCTCGTAAAAAACTCCGCTTTCGACAGCCAAAATCTAGCCGATTGGTCAGCGGATCCAGCGACCGATCAGGGTTGGCAAGATCTGGACGCAGATGGTCGCAGCGATTCGGGTTCGCTCCGCGTCGACAATACGACTCAATCGTCTTTGAGTGGGTTGACGATGAGCGGCACGCGCCAATGCATCGCGGCTATCGGCGGCGCAAGCTACGAGTTCTTCACCAAGCTCTACATCACGAGCGACCAATCGAGCACGGGCTCGGGCGGTATGAATCTGAGTTTCTATGCGTCGACCGATTGTAGCGGAGACGCACTGCTCGGTCGGACCTCGAATCTGCCTGTTGCGCTGGACTCTTGGTCGATCGCCGAGATGGACGCCGACGCTCCGCCGGACGCGCACGCGATGTCCGTGCGGCTGGTCTCGGTAAAGACGTTCGACGCTGCACCGCTCAGCGTGCTGTTCGACGACGTGCTCGTCAAACAACGTTGAAGCGGCGACGCTCGCGCGCGAGCGACGAGCGACGAGCGACGAGCGACGAGCGACGAGCGCGTCGCCGAAGCGGCACTCAATTGTTACACAGCGCCGGTGAGGCTCGATGTTAAGTGCCCGGACCATGCCGCGCGGCACGCGATTCGCCAGGGTTTTTCGCGGGAAGTCGCGGCTGATCTGGCACGCTTGCCTGCTCGCATTGTGTGTCACGACGTGCCCCGCTCGTGCGCACGCCTACGCCTGGATGATCCGGCACGGCTACACGCAATGCGCACAGTGTCACGTGGATCCGTCCGGCGCCGGGCCGATGACGGAGTACGGCCGGGCAATGGCCGAGCAGATCCTCAGGACGCGCTACTGGTTCGACAAGCCGGATGACGCGGGTAGCACGCCGAAGCTCGTGGTGGGTGACAGCGAACTTGCGCAACTTGGCGGCGATCTCCGAGTCTTGTCCCTCCACACCAAGATCGAGCAGACCAAGCTTCGTCATGATCTGATCTGGATGCAAGCGGACTTGGACGCTTCGATCCAAAAGGGGCACTTCGTTGCTTCGGGGAGCCTTGGCTATGCGCCACGCGGCGCGCTCGGGGCGGCCCTCACGCGCGGCACCGATTCCAACTTGGTATCGCGCCAGCACTGGGTCGGCTATTGGCTCGACGACGACCAGGCCCTGTTGCTACGCGCCGGCCGCATGAACGTGCCGTTCGGCATTCGCAACATCGAGCATACGCTGTGGGCTCGCGCCTATACGCGCGCCAACATCGACGACCAGCAGCAATACGGCGTTTCTTTCACCTTCTTGAGCGACCGCTTGCACGCGGAGTTGCTCGGCATTCTCGGCAATTTTCAGCTGCGGCCCGACGCGTTCCGGGAGCGCGGCTACAGCCTGCAGGCCGAACTATTCCCGATGCCGACGCTCGGCGTCGGGGGCAGCAGTCGCATCACCCACGTCGAACTCGACACCTTGCTCCTGCGCGAAGAATGGCGCCACGCGCACGGCGTCTTCACGCGCTGGCTCACGCCTTGGCAACCGCTCGTGATCTTGAGTGAGTGGGACTACGTCCTCGAATCGCCCAAGTATCAGCTGAGGCGCAAAGGTGTGGTCGGTTACGCGCAAGCCGACATCGAAGCAACTCAAGGCGTACACTTCATTTTGACGGGTGAAGCGAGCAACGTCGGGGTGCTCGACCCACCCTTGTCCTATGGCGGGTGGCTCTCGTACGCGTGGTTCTTCGCGCCCCACGCGGATATTCGGCTCGACAACGTGTTTCAGAGCATCGGCAGCAGCGGTGGCCGCACGAGCGCGATCTCCTTTTTGCTCCAGGCACACCTGTACCTATGACCGCACGCATCCTTTTTTTGCTCGCGCTGAGCGCGCTCGTCATATCGAGTCGCGCCGCGCATGCGTCACCCAACTACCCGGACGCCGTGCTCAAATACATCGGCGGCAAGCCGCCCGCGCCGCCCTGTACGCTCTGCCACTCGAGCGACCTCGGTGGGCCAGGCACGGTAGTCACCGACTTCGGGCGCGAGGTGCTCAGCCAGGGGGCGATTGGGAAAAATGACGTCGGGTCTCTGGATCGCGCCCTCGCCACGATGGACGCAGAGCAAACCGACAGCGACGGCGACGGCATCCCCGACCTCGACGAGCTGCGCATGGGCTCGGATCCCAACGATGGCCCAGGCAACGGGCTACCGATCCCACAAACAGGTTGCGCCGTGCGCGGGAGCCCGGATTCCGGAGTCGTGACGCTGCTGGCGCTCGCCTTGTGTTCGATCGCGCTCCGAGTCCGCTCACGCCGAAAAACCTGATGTCAGCCCTCACTCGTCGTCATCTCATGCAAGCCCTGGCCGCGAGCGCGTTCGCGGTGCTCGGCGACCGCACGGCTCACGCGACGGTGATGCGCGCGCTCAGCTTGCAAACCTTGGCTCAAAGGAGCGATTGCATCGTGCTCGGACGCGCGCTCCGCGCAAGCTCGCACCTTCAAAACTTTCCCGGCTCACAGCGAATCGTGACCGACGTAGAATTTCAGGTCGAGGACGTGCTCGGCAAGGCGCCGCCCGCTGCGTCGGTCCTCCCCGTGCGCGTGCTCGGCGGTGTCGTCGGACGCAGCGGTGAATACGTGGCAGGGCAGGCCGAGCTCGAGCTCGGCGCTCCGTGCGTCGTGTTTCTCAGGCGGCTCGCGCGCGGCGGTGAGCCCTATTGGCTGACGGGCATGGCGCAGGGCCATTTCCCCGTGCTGTCGGACGCAGCCGGCATCCCGCACCTGACGCCGAGTCCGAGGCTGCCCGACTTGCTCGGGTTCGAGAAGTCAGCGGTGCGAGCCCTGTCAGGGTTGACCATCGCGTCCGCCAAAGACGCGCTGCGACGGGTGCTCGAGCCATGAAGCAGCTGATGCTCGCCGGTCTCGGCGCGGTCCTGACGCTCGTCACGAGCCGCTCCGCATCGGCCTATTGTCTGACCCACGACTGCAATCCGGCGGACCCCACGCAAGGCTGCATGTTCGATGATGCCGGTTGCATCGTCACGGGCGTGCCCATCTCGTGGCCGAGCCTATGCGTCGGGTTCAGCGTCCAGCAGGACGGCTCGGTCAAGTACGGCATCTCCGCGAAAGACTTCGGTGACATGGTGCAGAGCGCCCTCGAACGCTGGACCCAAGCCCAATGCCAGGGAGGCGGAGCCGTGTCCCTGCAGGTCCAGAATCTAGGCAGCGTGGCCTGCGATAGCGTGGAGATCAACCACACGGGCGGCAACGCCAACATCTGGATGTTCCGGGACGACGTCTGGCCGTACATCGGCGGCGAGGACGTGCTCGGCATGACGACCGTTCACTACGATCTGGACAAGCCCGACATTCAGGACGTCGACGTCGAGCTCAACGGCTCGGGTCCCGATCCATTGAGCACCGACGACCCGGCAACGGGCGCGGATCTCGATTCGATCTTGACCCACGAGGCGGGTCATTTTCTAGGGCTGTCCCACACCAAAGTAGCGGGTGCGACGATGGCGCCTGGCTACACCAAGGGCGACACTAGCGTGCGTTCTCTCGAGCAAGACGACATCGACGCGATCTGCGCAGCCTACCCGGCTTCACGCCCGGTAACGGCTGTCGATTGCACCCCGCTGCACGGGTTTTCCGGTGTGTGCGGAGGCGCTCTGCCCGAGCCCCCGCGGCCATTGCCCGAGCCGAGCTGCGAGTTCGCGATGACGCCAGGCCGGCACGAAGCGAGCGTCGTTCTGGCGCTCGCAGCGGTTTTTTTTGGCTTGCGTGAGCGCCGCCGCCGCCGCGGGTAACGCCGCTTGGCGAGCGAGCCAGCGACCTCGTGGCGAGGCGGCTTGACAGCTCCGCAGGCCTCGCCGACTGTCGGGCCCGACGGCTGGCTTCGGGCCGCCCCAGGAGGTCTTCTCACGATGCGTTTTCGGTATCTCGCCCTGTTATTGACGCTGACCCTCGCAGGCTGTGGTTATTCGGAAGACGAGTGGCAAGCGCAGCTCGCGAAGTACAACGCGCTCTCGCATCAGAACGACAAGGAGAAGGCCGATCACGCGGCTGATCGCGCGGAGCTCGCACGGCAGACGGACATCGTCAATCAGCTGAAGCAGCAGCTCGAGAAGATGGGCGTCAATCTGAACGCACTCAACCAACAGCTCGAGCAGTCCGGGTCACAAAACAAGACCCTCGCCAAGAACCTCGACGATCTCAACCAGGCTCTCAAGGAGTACCAGGAGCGCGCCGCGCAGCTCGAGCGCATCAAGCAGCGCTTCGAGCTCTTGCGTGACAAGCTGAAGAAGCTCACCGACCTCGGTCTCAAGGTCGAGATTCGACGTAACCGCATGGTCATTCGTCTACCCGGCGACGTGCTGTTCGCTTCCGGCGAAGACAAACTGCGCGGCGAAGGCAAGAAGGTGCTCGACGCGGTGGCCGACGTCATCCGCAACGACAAGCAGCTCTCGAATCGCTATTTTCAGATCGCCGGCCACACCGACAACAAGCCCTTGGTCGGCGGCCGCTTCGGCGACAATTGGGGCCTCTCGGCGATGCGCGCTCGTCAGGTGCTCATCTATTTGATCGCGCCGATCGACTCCAAAGACGGCGGCGGCGGACTCGATCCGAACCATTTGCACGCTGCCGGCTACGGCGACACCGATCCGGTCGGCAAGAACGACACCGACGCCGATCGCCAGCAAAACCGGCGCGTCGAGCTGGTATTGATGCCGGACGTCGAAGAAATGCTCGACCTCAAGTCGCTGATTTAGGGGCCGCTAGGACGCTAAGCTCGGTTCCGCAAGCCTCGCCAGCGCCGAATATCTTACCTTTCTGTCGCCGCACTCTGTTGAAACCTGGGCGACGAGCCGGGCGTAAATTACGCTGTGGCCGATAGTGTCCGATTGTAGCGTGAGGCGCCTCCACGCGTTAGAACTGCCCCCCTTGGCGTTCGAGCGCGACCCGAGCTTCATCGAGAGTTCAGTCGAGGAGCTCATGGAATGCTATGTCGACGGCCAGGGTGGCGCATTTGCGCCGCTCTACCGCAAGCTCTCGCCCAACATTCTGGGTTACCTGTTGCGGCTGACTCGGAATCGCGAGCGGGCGGAAGATTTGCTTCAGGTCACCTTTTCCAAGGTGCACCGGGCGCGCAGCAGTTACCTGCGCGGAGCTCCCGTGTTGCCCTGGGTACTCGCCATTGCGCGCCGCTCCTTTCTGGACGAGCGGCGGTCGGCACACGTGCGCACGGAGGACCTCTCGCTCGACGGCACGCTCCCGGAGCAAGTCTCCGACGAGCGACCGCTCTCCTCGGACGTATCGGACGCCCTAGAGCACGCGCTCGATCGGCTGCCCGAGCTCTACCGCGAAGCGATCGTGCTCACCAAGATCAGCGGACTTAGCATGACCGAGGCGGCCTCCGTGCTCGGCACCACCGAGACGGCCGTCAAGCTGCGCGTGCATCGTGGCTATACACAGCTGCGCAAACAGCTCGAGGAGTTCTCCCGGAAATCATGAGTGACGAGAGTATGGACGACCTGCCCTGGCCGAAGCCAGAGGCTCCGAGCAAGCAGTGTTCTGCTGCGATCGAGCGCACCTGCACCAAAGATTTGCACGCGAGCCGCGGGCTTTCGGGCGGGGCGCGCATGGCGCTCTGTCTCGCGTTGTCCTCTACCGTCGTCGGCTTTTTGTATTGGCTCGCCCAGCGCGCAGATCGCTCGGAGCTCGGCTTGCGCACCGGGCTGTACGGCGCGCTCGGCTGGGGTGCCGTGCAAGCTGCCGTGCTGTTCGCCGGGCTCGCGCGGCCGCCGGGCGCGCGAGGCTCCTGTGCGCTTCGGTTTGCGCTGGCGCTGCTCTTGCCGGTCGCATTTCTCTGCTACCTCGCGTTCGACGCGTGGAGCTTCGTGCCGTTCGCGGAGTTTGCGCACGGCGCGCGCGCCGAGCACGCCTTTCATTGTGGCCTGGTCTCCCTGTTCGTCGGTGCCACGGTCAGCGCCGGCGTGCTGCTCGCGTTCCGCGGTACCGATCCGCTCACGCCGCGCCTGTCCGGAGCTCTGGCTGGGCTCGTGGGCGGACTGGGCGGCGCGCTGGCCATGGGCATTGCCTGTCCGAGTCACGAGGCCTGGCATCTGTGGTTCGCACACGGTCTGGTGGTCGTGGCGCTTGGCTTTTTCGGCTTCGCGGTGGGTAGGCGGATCCTCGCACCATGACGTTTCTGCGAGGGGCAAAGCACAAGAAGCTCCTCGATCTCGGGCGCTACGTATTATTCGGCGTCGCACTGTATCTGCTCGCCACAGAGCTCATGCGCCACGCCTCGGGACCCAAAGAGGGCACCACCGCGGCCAAGATCGATCTACCGCTTGCCACGCGCCCCGAGCGCTTCGAGCTCGCGCAGATGAAAGGCAAGGCCGTGCTGGTGGAGGTATTCGCGAGCTGGTGCAGCGCTTGCCGCCGCAGCGCGCCGAGCCTGGCAGACGCATGGCGCGCCCACCACGATCAGAACGTGGCCTTCCTCGGGGTGAGCGTCGACGAAAATGCGGCGGCGGCGCGCACCATTCAAGCGGACTGGGGCATCCCGTTCGACGTCGCCATCGACGACGGCAGCGTTTCACGCGACTACGGCATCCGCATGCTGCCGACGCTCATTTACATCGACGCGCAGGGCGTGGTGCGTCACACCCGCACCGGGATCCCCTCACGCGCCGAGCTCGAAAGCTGGCTCGCCGCGCGCTAGAGCGTATCTCTGTTCACTGCGACGCGGCAGGGGCCGCGCCCGCGGGAGCGGCACTGGGTTCCGCAGCCGCTGCAGGCGCCGGCGGCTGGCTCGGCGCGGTCACGGCGCTCGCCGGCACACGCGCCGACACTTTCCACAGCTGACCGACGTGTTCGAGGTTCATCTCGTACGGCCCCGACTGTGAACTACCGACGCTAGTCGCGCGCGCGACCGCTACCAGCGGGTTGCGCGCGATCAGCGCGGCCGAGGTGAACACGGTCTTCTCGAGCTTTGAACGATCCTGCAAGCACTGCGCGTTGCAGGCGGCCTTTGCCTTCTGCACTTCCGCGACCTCCGCGCCGCTCGCCAACTCGAGAGCTCCGTCGAAGTTGTGCGTCAAGAGCCGCTGCTGAAACTCGATCGCTGCGTTCTTGGGATCGGAGGCAAGCTCAGGCGTGCCGACCGCGCGCGGATTCCGAGTCTCTTTGGGTGGGTGGTAGTTGCACGCACCGTGGGCGAGCGCCCACATCACGAGCGTCATGCCGCCCAGGATACCGAGCATGCCCAGCGTCTGTCGGGTGGGTGAGTTGATTTCCTCTTCGGTGCGGGGAAGCGGCGGACGGGGGCGTTTACTCTTCTTTTTCCGCGGACGCTCACGATCGGCGCCGCGCTTGCTGCGCGCCTCGTCGTCCGCCGCTGCCACCGCTTCCGGCTCGGATTCGCTTGCCATGGGCGCATTCGGGTAGCTCGAATGCGGATCGTACGCAACCCAGAGCGATGCCGCGCCGACTGGGATACGTGCAGCTATCCCGGCTTTGGGCGACAAGTTCGCTGTTTTTCGTGGCTTGTGCGGGCTCCGCCCCGCTGCCGGCCAAGGCCGTCGAGCTGAACCGGACCGGGATCGAGGCGTTGACTGCCGGCGACCTCGAGACCGCGGACGCCCGCTTCACCCTGGCTCTCGAGTACAGCCCGACCTTCGTCGATGCCCTCACGAATCAGGGCCTGGTCGAGCTGCAGCGAGGCAACTTCGAGCGTGCCCGCCAGCTGCTCGAGCGCGCGCGTCGACTCAATGCCGATCTGCCTCAGCCCCATCACGGCCTCGGTGTGCTCGAGGAGCGAGAAGGACGACCCGATCGCGCGTCACGACACTACTACGAGGCCTTGCGCGTCGATCCCGGCTTCGTTCCCGCGCGCGCCAACCTAGCGCGTTTGCTGTACGACTCGGGCTACCTAGAAGAAGCGCTCGTGCAGTTCAAGCGTCTGAGCGAGGTCGCGCCGACGGACGCGAGCGGCTACGTCGGACTCGCGACCACGCTGCTGCGCCTCGAACGGCGCGACGAAGCCAGCGACGCGATTGCCGCGGGGCGACGCGCTGCTCCAGAAAGTAAAGAGCTCACGATTTTGCAAGCGCGCGAGGCCATCCACGCCGGTCATTGGCAGGAGGCGAGTACCCTACTGTCGCCCCTTGCTGCAGAACGCGACGACCTGGCGGTCGCCGCGCTCGGCTGGCTGGCGGTGACCGAGCTCGCCCAGGATCACGCGCGCGCCGCGATCGGCGCCGCACAGCGAGCGCTGCAGCTCGCCCCCGACGATCCCGTCTCCACGCTTGCCCTCGGCCAGGCGCTGCTGCGTCTCGGCGATCCGAGCGCCCAGGCCTGGCTCGAGCGCGCGCAAAAGCTGGCTCCGGGTGCGAGGCTCGCTCTACACTCAGGCCCGTGAGTGCCTCGCCAACCAGCGCGTCCGGCTCGCGTGGCCCACGCGACGCGCTCAGGCGCCGCTTGTCCTTGATCGCTTGCTGCGACCGTGAACAGCGCAAGCTCTTCGAGCTCAAATCGGCGAGGCTCTATGCGCTCGGCGTGCTGCTGAGCTACGCCTGCTTACTCGTTCTGCTACGCGGCCGCGATCACGCAGACGTGCTCGCGGATCTGACGTACGACGCACTAGCCGCGCTGTCTTTCATCGTCGGGACCTTGAGCGCGCTCGGGGCAGCGCGCAATTTTGCACGCGTCGCCGAGTGGCAAGCCTTCAGCGCCCTCGCGAGGCAGCGCGGTCATTCGCCACGCGACGTGGCGCTCGCTCGGCTGCTCGCCAGCGCCTACCGCTCGGGGCTGCTGGTCGGAGCTCCTGCACTCGGCATCGTGTTCGTCGCGTTCTCGTGCGGCAAGAGCTTGGCCTGGGCGCTCGCGACGAGCGCCGCGCTCGTTCTCTATGTGCTCGGCATGAGCGGCGCGCTCGCTTTGCTGGCTCGGCTAGCCGCGTGGCTGTCGCCCCGCCACGCGCGCGCATCGCTCTTGTTGCTCGGTCTCTGCCCGCTCGTGATCGCTCTCGGATTTCCTGGAATGCCCAGCGTGCCGTCCGCATTTTCCTGGGCCCTCGCGCGCATCGCTGCACTCGGAGCCCATTTCACGTGAATCGCCTGGTGCTCGCAGAGCTCGCCTGCACGTCGCTCCCGCCGCTGTCCGCGGATATTGGCCAGGGCCTGTACGCCGTACTCGAACCCGCACTCGACGCTTCCCAGGAACTGATCGCGGTCATTGCGGGCAGGGCGGCGCCGACGCGAGGCCGCGTCACACTGAACGGCAAGACCCCCTTCGACCACCCGGACGTGCGGGCGAGCATCGCCTCCGTGCAAGCCGAAGAAGCGCCACTGCCCGAGCGCACCGTGCTCGACGCCGTGACAAGCACGCTCGCTTTGCACCCTGAAGCGAGCCCTGCACGTGCAGTGCTCGAGCGCGCCGGCTGCGCGGAACTTTGCAATGAGCGCGTGGAACGCCTGAGCGCGAGAGAAGCGCGCAGCGTTGCTCTGGCGATCGCTCTCGCTCAGCCGGAGCCGGCGCTGATCGCGCTCCACGAGCCTCTCGCCACGCGCGTCGACCCGAGCGTGCTGCGCTCTGCGCTCGCACGGGCTGCGCGGCGCGCTGTTGTGATCGTCACTATCAGCCGCTTCGAGGACAGCCGCGCCCTCGGCGGCCGCGTGATCACCGTGCGCCCACACGGCTGGCGTGAATTCAGTGCAGCGCGCCTCGGAGCGCACGCCTTGCGAGTACGGAGCGACAGCGCAGGCGAGTTATTCACGCTCTTAGAGGGCATGCCGGAGATCTTGCAGGTGACGCGCGTCGGGCAGAAGGAGCTCCTCGTCCACGGCGAAGCGCTGGAACCACTGGCGAGAATTGTAGCCGAGCAAGCGCGGCGCGCCGGCTTCGCCCTCGCTGGTCTCTGCGAACAGATCGACCCCTACCTGCTCGGCTCGACACCGGGGTTGCCCCACTCCGGATCACAGCAAGTAGCCATACCAGCCGACCCGAAACGACCGATCTACGGCGCAGCCGAGAGGCGCAGGTGAACGCTCTTAGCGCGGGAGTGCAGCTCGCGTGGACGCGCGCGCGCACTCCGAGCCTACCGCTCTTGCTCGCAGCCAGCGCTGCGCTCGCCGTCGCGCTCGTCCACTTCACGGAATCGAGCTTGGACGCCGTGTTGGAAGGTCCGGTGCTCGGCTGGACGCTCCCGATCGTCGGCTATCTCATCGCACAACGCGTGACCGACAATCAGCGACTCGATCACAGCCTCGAACCGCTGGCTCGCCATGGCGCCGACCGCAGACGTGTCGCGGTCGGGCTTTTGTTGGTATCCGCCGCGCTCTCCGCGCTCACCGGCGGCCTTCTGGCGATCGTGACCGTCAGCGCCGCGCACGAGCACTTCGACGCGGCCTGGTTGCGCGATCTAGCTGCAACGACCCTGGTGGCTTCTGCCGCGGGGCTCGTCTACGCGACTTGGTTTTGGGGCGCTTCCACGATTGGACGCCGCGGTGGCGGGCGGCTGTGGGCACTCGCGGGCGACTTGGTCCTGGGCGCGGGGAGCTCGTTGTTCGCGCTGCCGTTTCCGCGCAGCCATCTCCGGAACTTGCTCGGTGGCTTGCCCCCCGCCGGGCTCTCCCAGCGAGCAGCCTGGCTCGCGTTCGCGATCTTGTCCGCGCTCACCACCCTGAACACACTGCGTCGGTTGCCGCGCTGATCGCTAGCCTGCGACGCGCGCGACCGCCGTCCTACGGAGCAGACCGAGAACACGCGCGCGTAGCTCGGGCGCGCGAAACGGCTTGCTCACGAAATCGTCAGCGCCCGCAGCGAAGGCTTCCACCAGATCCTGACTCGACGAGTGCCCAGTCAAAAATAGGATCGGTAGCGCGCGGTAGTGTTCGTCCTCACGCAAACGGCGGCACAATTCGACGCCGTTCATGCCAGGCAAACCCCAGTCGAGCACGAGTAGGTCCGCGCGCTCCGCGTTGAGCCAATCGAGCGCGCTCTCCGCGCTCTCGACCTGCAGCGTGGTGACGTTGGCTGGGCGCAGCATCGCGCAGACGATCGAGCGCAACGCAGGGTCGTCGTCGACCACGAGCACCGTGGTGCCCGGCGGCGCCTGTACTTCTTCGGCTCCCGCGCGACACTCCGGTGGCGCCGAAGGCGGCCCTTCACCGTGAGCAAAACGCGCGAGCCTGTCCCAGTCTCGCTGTTCGAAGGTCAGGTGCAGGGCCGCGCCACGATCCGCGACGCGCCCCGCCAGCGATGTCGCCTCTTCCCCGACCGTGAACGTCGCGACCAGCCACTGGCCGTCGCTCAACGCTTCGCCGGTCGGCACTTTGATCTCCGGATCATCGGCGTCCAGCGACTGCGCGAGTTCGGAGAAACTATCGAACCTATAGACGATGCCCTGCACGCTCAGCTCGAACGCTTACCATGAAACGGATGGGCCGCCAGTGAGGGCCGCTCGCCTTGTAGCCCCGCCAGCGCGTTTCTCAAGCCTGCTCGCGGAACGCTTCCGCGGGTCGCAAACGCGCGGCGTGCAGCGCTGGCCAAACCGTCGCCGCCAGGCAAACGAGGATCGCAAAAATCCCGACCCACGCGAATTCGGAAGCGCGCACTTGCACCGGCAAATGCGAGATGAAGTAGACCTTTGGGTCGAGCGGCAACGCGTGGGTCAAGAGACCCTTGCATACGGCCAGCCCGAGGCCGAGCCCGATCACGGTGCCGATCACACCGATGATCGTGCCCTGGTACAAAAACGCGCGTAGCACCGCGGCGTCGCTGGCGCCCATTGCCTTGAGCACGGCGATCTCTTTTTTCTTGTCGAGCACGACCATGATGAGCGTGGCGATCACCGTGAAAGCCGCGACCACGATGATCAGCGCCAGAACCAAGCTCATCAGCAGCTGCTGGATGCGCAAGGCCGTAAATAACCCGTGGTTGAGCTCTTCCCAATCCATCGTGTGATAGATGCCGTTTGCCAGCTTCTCGTCGATCGAGCGCGCGATGGCGCGCGCCTTCTCGATGTCGTTCACCTTCATTTCGACGCCGGTTACGCTGTCTCCGGTGTCGTAAAATGCTTGGGCCTCGTAAAGATCCGTGTACACGAGCTTGGAGTCGTACTGATCGAAGCCGGCGTCGAACACCGCGATCACGCGAAATTGCTTGGCGACCGGCGCCCGCATCGAGCCGCGTGAGTAGGTAAAGCCGATTGTCGGGCTCGTCACTCGAATGCAATCACCGAGGCCCACCTCGAGATTTTGTTTCAACGTGACGCCGATGATGATGCCCGGCAGGTTCTTGGTCGACGCGGGATCGCTGCAAGGATCCGCCTGCAAGTCCTCGGGCAAAATGTCGTCGTCTGGCAGCTTGCTCTTGTAGCCGCCCTCCGGAACGATGTTTCCAACCGGCGCGCCCGGCGGGAGTTTGTCGTCCGAGTCGTCCGCGCTCGCGACCGGCTTCGCTGACGCTTTCAGATCCGCGCTGGCGCGACTGTGCAAGTCTGGTTCGCCGCTGGCCGCGTCCTTCAAGATCTGATTGAAGTCCCGTAATGGCGATTTGCGCGGACGCTCCGGCGCGGCCGACGCTTCGGGCTCGGCGCTGCCGATCACCAGCGGAGCCTTGGTGTCGCCCGCGTCGCTCGGGCCGCGATCCAAATCGAGGTCGTCGAACAGCGCTTGGCGTCGGCGTTCCGGCGGCTTCGCGCCCGGCAGGCGTAAGCCCTCCATTTTTCCTTCGACGATGTGCTGCGGCAAATCCAGCACTTGGCTGACGCGCTCGGGGTCGACACCCTTGAGCAACACGCCGGTCGCCGTACGATCTCCGTGCGTGACCATCATCGGGCTTATCACGAACGGAGCGATCCCGATGACGCCGGGCACACCGCGCATTTCGTCCATCAGCTTGCGGTACTCGCGAAAATCACTCGAGTACTTGAGAATGAGGACGTGCGCGTTGACGCCGAGCACCTTTTCCCGAAACTGCGCCCGAAACCCACCCGTCACGCTGATGACGGTCGCGAGCGCGCCAACTCCGAGCGCCACCCCGAGCACCGCAAACATCGTCCCGACCGACACGAATGCCCGCTTCTTGGAGCGCATGTAGCGAAGCGCCAGTTCGAGCGGAAAACCCATTCTGCTGGGCTTTAGCAGAGCACCCGCAACGGGGTGCAAATACCTCCGCCCGAAGGCAGCGACAGCTCCCGCAGGGCTACGCAACGCTTGCGGACCGAGCGCCGAAGTTCGTTCACTATGCGCCGCGAAAACCACGCTTTTGCCGGCTGCCGCGCGCGGCCCGAGCTTTGCATTTTGGCGGCGGATGCCCGTGGCTTGTCCGGCATTGAACCCCTGAGCAGTGCGGGCGGAAGCGGTTCGCGCTAAAACCCTTTGCTTGTCTGAGACGTCGCAAGACAATTAGACCCCTGTCCCCTCGATGACCGAGCCGAACAACAAGGTCCCCCGGCCCCCGCCCCGCTCCGCACCGTCGAGCGGAGACTTTTCGGCGTCCGAACCGACGAGCGGTCAGGTCGCCGCCGCCACGATCCCGCAACGGCCCAGCGACAGCACGGGTCTCAAGGTCGTGACGATCTCGCCCGGGAGCATCTCGTATTCGGACGCGGACGTCACGAGCAGCCAGGTCGCGCGCATCAGGCAGGATCCGTATCTGGGTTCCACGATCGACGGACGCTACAAAGTCGAAGCGTTGCTCGGCGAAGGTGGCATGGGCGTCGTCTACCGCTGCACGCACACGATCATCGGCAAGAAGGTGGCGATGAAAGTGCTGCGCGCCGATCTCGCGCGCGACGCAGAGGTCACCGAGCGCTTTTTGAACGAAGCCAAGGCGGCCTCGGCGATCGGCAACGCGCACATCATCGACATCAGCGACTTCGGTCAATTTCCCGACGGGTCCACTTACTTCGTGATGGAGTTCTTGACGGGCCAGCCGCTCTCGAAGCTCCTGGAGGGCGGACAGCCCATCCCCGTTCCGCGCATCGTACACATCGCGCGACAGCTCGCGGAGGGCCTGTCGGCGGCTCACGCGGCGAACATCGTCCACCGCGATTTGAAGCCGGACAACATCTTCTTGATCGCCCGCGGCGCCGAGAAGGACTTCATCAAGATCCTGGATTTCGGCATCGCCAAGGTTTCGAGTTCGAGCGAGGGCGCCAAGCTCACTCGCGCCGGCGCGGTGTTCGGCACGCCGCACTACATGTCTCCGGAGCAGGCCGCGGGACAGCCGGTCGATCACCGCGGGGACATCTACTCGTTCGGCGTGATTCTGTATGAGCTCGCAAGCGGTCGCGTGCCTTTCGACGCCGACAACTTCATGGGCATCTTGACACAGCACATGTACAAAGCGCCGGTACCGATCCGCGCGCTGGTACCGACGCCACAGGACGTACCGCCCGGTCTCGAAGCGATCGTGCTGAAGTGTTTGTCCAAGCGCGCAGAGCATCGCTACCAATCGATGGATGAGATGCTCGCGGAGTTCGACAAGCTGAGCGCGGGGCTCGTGCCCGACGCCGTGCCGGAAATGATGGCTCGCTCAGGCGGCTTCAACGTGCCCGCGGACTACTTCAAGAAGGGCCATATGCCGGAGCCCGTTCCGGCGTCGCCCGAGAGCCGCCCGGCCATGTCGCGCTTTCCGCTCTACGCGGGCATCGCGGGTATCGCAGCGGCGATCGCGATCGTCGTCGGCATCTTTGCCCACGGCGGCTCGAGCGCCGCCACACAGCCCACGGCCGAAGTCGCGAGCGCCCCAGCCAAGGCAGCCGAGTCCGCGCCAGCCGCCGCAGCCACCAAGGCGGACGACGTCACGATCAGCAAACAAGTGATGCTCGCGGCCGAGCCCATCGAGGCACACGTCTTCCGTGACGGTACCGATCTTGGCCAAAGCCCGCTCGCGATCGACGTGGAGGAGGGCAAGGCCGTGAAGCTCAGCGTCGTGCTCGACGGCTACAAAGAGCAGGATATCCAGCTCGACGGCTCGACGACGCGCGAAGTGGTGAGACTCGAGAAGCTCGCGCGCCCGGGCGCGGCTCGCCCCGCAGCGCCCGCGCGTCGCGCTCCCGAGCCTGAAAAGGCCAAACCCGCGCCCAAGAAGGGCAAGTCGCTCGGCGGCAGTGAAATCGTCAATCCTTGGGGAAACTGAGCGGCGCGCGGGTAGAGCGAGGAACTCGACGCGTTCGCCCGAAGTTGTATGGTGCGCTAATCGCGCTAGCGGCGAGACGCCATGACCGACACGAAGCGCCTGATGAGCTCGGTACCCAGCGAGGTGCGCGAGTTATGCCAGCGGCTGAAGGCAGGCGGGCACCGCGCGTGGATCGTCGGTGGCTGCGTGCGCGACGAGCTCCTCGCTTCGCTCGAGCAGAGCTCAGGGCGCACTCCTCGCAACGACTGGGACATCGCCACGTCCGCGCGGCCTGAGCAGGTCAACTCGCTATTTCGTCGCGTGATCCCGACGGGCATCCAGCACGGGACCGTCACCGTGCAAATGAAGCAAGGCCAATACGAGGTCACCACGCTGCGCGGCGAGACCACCTACAGCGACGGTCGCCGCCCAGATTCCGTGTATTTCGTGGACGACATCCAGGACGATCTGGCTCGGCGTGATTTCACGGTCAATGCCATCGCCTACGACCCGCTGGAAGATCGACTGATCGATCCGTTCGACGGCCAGCGCGACCTCGCAGCGCGGCTCTTGCGCGCCGTGGGTGATCCGGCACAGCGTTTCGCGGAAGACGGCTTGCGCGCACTGCGCGCGGCGCGCTTCGTCGCGACGCTCGAACTCACGCTCGATGAGGCGACCGCGCGCGCCATCGAACCGTCGCTTGCCAGCTATCGCAAGGTGAGCGCCGAGCGCATTCGCGACGAATGGCTGAAGACCATGAAGGCCCGCCAACCGAGTCGTGCCTTCGAGGTCATGCGTGAACACGGTCTGCTGGCGATCAGCGCGCCCGAACTGCTGGAGTCGGTCGGCTGCGCGCAGAATCGCTACCACAGCTATGACGTATGGGGCCACGCCATGAGCTGCCTCGACCATTGCCCGGAGAGCGCCGTGCTGCGCATCGCAGCGCTCCTGCATGACGTTGGCAAGCCGCGCTCGCGCGCCTTCAGCGACAAGACCTCGGACTACACGTTCTACGAGCACGAGCGGATCGGCGCGGAAATGGCCGAGCCCATCCTCGAGCGCTTGCGCTTTTCGAATGACGAGCGCGCGCGAATCGTCGCGCTCGTTCGTCATCACTTGATTTGCTACGACGAGACCTGGAGCGACGCCGCAGTCAGGCGCTGGATTCGGCGGGTTTCGAGCGACTTGCTACCGGACTTGTACTCGCTCAATGACGCCGACATTCGCGGCAAGGGTAAGGATCCGGCGGAGGATCTGGCTCGACTCGGTCGGCTCAAGGAACACGTCGCGCGTGTGATCGCGGAAGGTGCCGCGCTCTCGGTCTCCGAGCTCGCCGTCGACGGTCACGCACTGATGAAAGAGCTCGGCATCAAGCCCGGCCCCGAGCTCGGCCGCGTGCTGCGCTCGCTGCTCGAGGAAGTGACGGAAGACCCGACGCTCAACGAGCGCGAGACCCTGCTCACCCGGGCGCGCGAACTCCTGAGCTGAGCGCTGCTACGGCACTTCGTGCAGCTCGACTGCGTCCAACTCGAGCTTCTTCGAGCCGCTATTCAGGTAGCCCGGATTGTCGAAGACGACGCCGCCTTTGCCGCGCAGCTCGCAGGTGGAAACGAGCTCGACGCCGTCGGCGCCCCCGTCGCAGTACGGTGCGCCGCGCCATTCCGCTTTCATGTGCTTCGCAGCGGTAAGCCTCACTTTGAGCTCGTATTTGGCGGGCTCCAGGGAAAAGAAGATGCGGTGATTGTCGTCGATGGGCAACGCCTCCACCACCACCTTGCGCACGACATCGACCGTAAACGGGCTCGACGCCTGCCCCGCGCGCGCGACCAGCGACGCGTGCCCGACGAGCTTAGGCACCAGCATGCCGTCCTTCGCGCTGATCACGGCCGAGTTCTCGGACACGATCGACACGTCGACGTCGCTGAGCTCCACGCCGGCCTTGTCGAGTACGCGCAGCGGCGGCTTGATCGGACCCCCGTTGAGTTCCACGCGGCCAAGGCTCGCGGCCTCGAGACGATCGACCAGGCGACAACGCAAGGGTGTCGCGCCGCTCACCCCGGCGATGCTCAGCGTGAGCTTGCCGTCGCCCGAGCGCTGGCACGTCACGAATCCGGACGCCGCAACGGTGGCAAGTTCGCTCGGCTCGACCGAAAATCCGCTGCTCGGAGCTTCGGTCACGACGCCGCCCCCGGCGCTCGCGATGCGCACGGACACCGCTACCGGATCACGTGACGCGACGACACCGGGCAGCTCGATGCGGATGTCACTCGGCGGGTCCGTCCGCGAGCACGACAGCAGGGCAGCTGCCACAAAGACGGTCAGCCACGCTCGGGGGCGCGCAAAATCACGAGGGGATGGCACAAGAGACCTTAGAGCAAAGCCGCTCGAACCTGACAACCCCAAGGGGGCAGGCAGCTCGCTAACCCAACTCAGCTCGGTTGCGGCTTCGGCGTGCCGAAGATCGTGGCCGGGCGGCGCTTTTCGGTCTTTTCCTTGCGCTTCTCCGACCAGGTCGGGATGACTGCCCGCTGGCGAGTGGGCAGTTCGCGCCCTTCCAGCGCGGCGGCGATCTCTTCCGAGTCGAGCGTCTCACGCTCGAGCAACGCTTGGGCCAAGCGGTCGAGGCGCTCGCGATTCTCGACCACGACCTGCTTGGCGACGCGGTATTGCTCCTCCACGATCGCGCGGACCTCTTGGTCGATTTCGCGGGCCGTGTCTTCCGAGTAGTCCTCGCGGCGCGACGTCATTTCACGGCCGAGGAACACGCTCTCCTCGTTCTCACCGTAGGCGATCGGACCGAGCTTGCTGCTCATGCCGAGCTCACACACCATCGCTCGCGCCAGGCGCGTCGCGCGCTTGATGTCGTCCTGAGCGCCCGTCGTGATCTCACCGAACACGACTTCTTCCGCGACGCGACCGCCGAGGGCCATCGCGATGCGCGCCATGGTCTGCTGGCGGGTCATCAGGTGACGATCTTCCGTGGGCAGGAACATGGTGACGCCCAACGCAGCACCGCGCGGTATGATCGAGACCTTGTGGACCGCGTCGTTGCCGGCAACGAGCTTGCCCACGATGGTGTGCCCGGATTCGTGCCAAGCAGCCGTACGGCGCTCTTCCTGGCTCATGACCATCGAGCGACGCTCGCTGCCCATCAGCACTTTGTCTTTGGCGAGCTCGAAGTCCTCCATCGAGACCGCTTCTTTGTCCTGGCGAGCCGCGAGCAGCGCCGCTTCATTCACCAGGTTCTCGAGGTCGGCGCCGACGAAGCCCGGCGTGCCGGCGGCCAGAATCGCCAGATCGACGTCTTGAGCCAGCGGCACCTTCTTGGTGTGGACGCCGAGGATGCCCTCGCGGCCGCGAATGTCCGGGCGCGGAACCGTGATGCGACGGTCGAAGCGGCCAGGACGCAAAATCGCGGGATCGAGCACGTCCGGGCGGTTCGTGGCGGCGATGATGATCACGCCCTCGTTCGATTCGAAGCCGTCCATCTCGACCAAGAGCTGATTGAGAGTCTGTTCGCGCTCGTCGTGGCCACCACCGAGGCCGGCGCCGCGATGGCGACCGACCGCGTCGATTTCATCGATGAAAATGATACAGGGCGCGTGCTTCTTGCCCTGTTCGAATAGATCGCGCACGCGGCTCGCACCGACGCCCACGAACATCTCCACGAAGTCCGAGCCAGAGATGCTGAAAAACGGCACGCCTGCTTCGCCTGCGATCGCGCGGGCGAGCAGCGTCTTGCCCGTGCCGGGCGGACCCATCATCAAGACGCCCTTCGGGATGCGACCGCCGAGGCGCTGAAACTTTTTCGGGTCCTTCAAGAAGGCGATGATCTCTTCGACCTCGTCCTTGGCCTCGTCGATGCCGGCCACGTCGCTGAAGGTGATCTTGTTCTGCGATTCACTGAGCAGGCGAGCTCGGCTCTTGCCAAAGCTCATGGCTTTGCCGCCGCCGGCCTGCAGCTGGCGCATGAACAGGTAAAACATCACGATCACGAACACCATCGGCAACACGATCGTGAGCACGGGCGTCAGGAAGGGGCTGCCCTCTTCCTTCTGATACGTCACGCGCACGTTGTTCGTGAGCAGAACCTGCGAGCTTTCTTCCGTAGGACCAACCGTGCGCCCTCGTTGCACGGCGCCCTTTGCGTTCGGGTCCTTGATCTGGAACGTGTATTCGCGGTCCTTGATCTCGACCTCGTCCACGTGGCGCTGATCACGAGGCGCCTTCACCAGCGCGATGAAGTCGCTGTAGGCGATGTCGGAACGCGGTGCGGGCTCGGGATTGAGCACCTGCCAAATCGCCAAGAAGGCAACGATCAGGACGACCCAGAGCAGCAGGGTCTTATGCGGTTGTTTCACTCGGAACCTCTAACCTCTCGCTCTCGCGGGTCGAAACTCTCAGGAATCATGCCATCCGAACGGCCAGACGTCGATTCAAGACTAGTCCTCGGATTTCGCTCTGTTCATTTGGGGCTTCCGAGCAGTTTTGGAAGCCCTGGCTGGATGTTCATTTCAAAATAGTGGGGATTCGGGCTTATTGCCTGCGCGCTTTTCACAGTCGGTTCGCTGCGTCGCAAGTTTGGCCGGAATATTGTGGGCTCTACCAGCACCGAAGCCGCGAAAATGACCTGGCCGGAAAAATACACGAAACATCACCGCTCTCGACTCGGGGCGTGCCGCCCGAATCGCGCCGGGGCGACCAGCGGCTCGGAGGTTTTTGGGTCCAGCCGCAGCTCGCGTCCACCCGATAGCCGAACGCCAGCCGTTTTCTGCGCGAGACGCAGGGCTCGTTCGAGCTGCCCGCGCTGCGCTCGGTTCAAGGACAACGGAATGTCACGCGCCTTCGCTCCCTCCGCAAGCAAGGCGTCCGACAGCGCGCACAGGTGACGCACGATCTGCGGCGAGAGCCGCTCGAGCAGCGGCAGGAGCTCGCTTCGCACTCTCGTTCTCAAAAATCTCGGACTGTCGTTGGACGGATCGCGGGCGAAGACGAGCTCGTGTCGAGTCAGGTGTGCTTCGATGTCCTGGCGTCGCGCGCGCAACAGCGGACGGATCAGCACGCCGCTACGCGGCGGCAGCGCGGCGAGCCCGCTCGGTCCGGCGCCGCGCATGAGCCGCATGAGCACCGTTTCGGCACGGTCGTCGGCGTGATGCGCGGTCGCAATCGCGTTCGCGCCGCAGGCTTCTGCCGCCCGGCGGAGCGAGTCGTGCCTAGCTGTGCGCGCGCGGGCCTGCAGGTTACCACCCGGCTCGACGCTCACTGACTCGCGCGAAAATGCGATACGCAGGCGCGCTGCATGCGCCTCGGCCAGGTCGAGCTCGGTCGCGGCGCCAGACCGCAGCCCGTGGTCGACGCCATGCGCGGAGAGTAAGAGCGCGAAGCGTGGCGCCAGCTTGGCGAGCACGTGGAGGAGCGCAGTCGAATCGCCCCCACCGGAGACCGCCACCAGCACACGACTGCCCTTGGGCAGGGCACACTCGTCCGTCAGGGCGCGAGTCGCCAGGGTGATCAAGGTCGGTGGATGCGAGCGCGCCATGAGTCTTCAGTCAAAGTCCCTGCGGAACTGTAGCGAGGCTTTGTCCCTCCGAGCATTCATCATATTTTTTGTGGAGTTCTGGCCGGAAAACGTCATGCGACTACTCCGACCTGTCGGAAAGCATGCGCCGGGTCCGCCGGCTCGCGTTGGGTCTTGTTATCAGTTCCGCTCCGCGATCTGGTGCCCCGAGCCTGATGTGCCTCGTTGCGGGGCTTTGCCCTGCTCCCCAAGAGCGTGCTCGTTGAGGTTGAATGGTCAGGCTTCCCCCCCGCTAAACCAGCTCGAACTCCTTGCAGAACTCGAGCGTTACGCGCCTTGCGAGGTCGACATTGCGATGCGGTTCGGTTGGGTAGCCGTGCCCGCAGCGCTCTCCGCCGTCGAAGTGCGCACAGACCTCGCACGTGAAGCGCAGACGAAAACGCTCGGCCTCCGCTACGAACTGTTCATCGACTGGGGTCTGCATGGCGGACAGTCGTCACGCGACTCATTCGACGAACGGCTGCGCGGGCTGACCCCGCTGAAAGAAGAAGCGGAAATAACCGCTCACTTTGCTGGTCGCCGCGGCGATCGCGGCCGGATCGGTGACGCCGACGAGCTCTCGAGGATCCGCGAAATCTGCTTCGAAAGAGGCCTCGGTCAAGCGCTCCTTGGACGAGGATTCGTTGGGGTCTCCGCTGAACAGCGAGGTGAAGGTGATCGTCCCGTCGATTGAATAGACCGTGCTGTTCTGGAGATGGCACGTGTTGTGCAAATAGAGCGACAGATTGACCTTGGCCGGATCTGTCTGCGCCATCAGCGGCACGCCGGAAGGCGACACGCCGACGGGCAAACCGACCTTCAACGGCTGACCCACTTGCGAGCGCGCGACCGGCAAATTGTTCACGAGCACCGAGAGGCCGTCCGAAGCGTCCTCGGAGTTGTCGCCGCGTTGCACGCGAATCGCCAACGATTGCCCTTGATCGGGATTGGCCCCGAAGAAATCCGGACCGAGATCGAACGCTCCGCTCCAGCAACCCTCCATCGCAAGGTGATCGCTGCGAACCCAACCTTCGCCCTCCCCGACCGTGCAAGCCAAGGGCAGCAGTGCAAGGGCGAGCAGGGCGAGCCGCTCAGACAGCCGGATCATGCGCCTCCACGCGAGCACTCGCGGACGCGATCCGAACCTGCTGCGCGCTTTCGATCACACCGCCGCCGAGCACGCGCTCGCCGTCATAGAGCACGGCGAATTGACCGCGCACGACGGCGCGCTGCGGCTCTGCGAACGCGACGACCGCTCCGCGCCCGTCCGCTCGAACCTCCGCGCGAGCCGGCTGATTCCGATAGCGAACCTGAACGCCGCAATGCAGCGGCAACTTCACGTCCGGAGCGAGGGTGAGCTCGGAGAGCCGCGCGCCCGTGGCGTACAAGGCGTCCGCGGCACCGAGCGTGACCGTCGCGGTTTCGGCGTCCAGCCCGACGACGTACGCGCGCTCGCCCAGCGCGATTCCCAGGTTTTTTCGCTGGCCGAGCGTAAAGCGAAAGATGCCCTCGTGCTCGCCGAGCACTCGCCCGGTCTCGTCCACGATCGGCCCCGGGCGAGCTCGACCCTCCGCGCGATCGGCGACGAAGCGGTCGTAGCGACCCGTGGGAACGAAGCAGAGCTCTTGGCTCTCTCCTTTATGAGCGCCGGGCAGGTTCAAGCGTACGGCCTGCTCACGCACCGTGGCTTTGTCGAGCTCGCCGAGCGGAAAGCACAGCCGGGCGAGCGCCGCTTGCTCGAGCATGTGCAAAAAATAGCTCTGATCCTTGCTCGCGTCACGCCCGCGAAGGAGGCAAAACACGCCGCCCTCCTCGGCCACCCGAGCGTAGTGCCCGGTCGCGACGCGCGCGGCGCCGAGCTGATCGGCCAGGTGCAGGAGCTCGCGGATCTTCACGCCGCGATTGCAGCGCACGCACGGGCTCGGCGTCTCGCCTCCGAGGTAAGCGTCGACGAAAGGGGTCACGACCTCCGACAGAAAGAGCTCACGGCGGTCAAAGGCATAGTGCGGAAATCCGAGCGCGTCCGCCACTCGCCGCGCGTCGTGAATGTCCTCCGGCGCACAGCAGCGGCCCTTCACCGACCCGTCGTCTGGGTAGTCCCACAGATGCAACGTGACGCCGACCACGTCATAGCCCTGCTCGAGCAGGCGCGCGGCCGCCACGGAGGAGTCGACCCCTCCGCTCATGGCAACCAGCACGCGTTCGGACATGCCGGTCAGCGTAACACGCGACGCCCGCGCCGGCCTCCGTTCCGCGCCGACCCGGCACCTCGAGCCTGCTCAGTGGCTGCCCTGCAATACGGTGCGCGCCGCCGAACTCGCGTGGTCGACGATTTTTGCTACCAGCTCGACGGCCTCGCTGTAGCGGTAGATCCCGGCTTGTAACGCGATCAGCGTGGCCGCGTCGTAGTTGCCGAGGTGTCCTGCGTTGGCGATCAGGGCCTCCCCGCGATCCACCGCGCGCGTCAAACCGGTCACCGCGTGTGCGAAGGTCGAGCTGGGCGCTGCGCTGGCGGACGCGGGCGGCGCCCCCGCGTCCGTGTGCCCGAGCTCCACGACCCATGTCGGCCGTTCGTTGCCCACTCCCGAAATCCCCATCCCCCCTCATCGGACGAGCGGGAAACGAGTTGCTCAAACTCCGCGCAGTTTTTTCGAGAGCCGGGTGAGCGCGCGCGTATGCAGGCGGCTCGCCCACGATTTGCTCAGGCCAAGCTCCTCTGCCACGTGGTCGAAGCGATCGCCCTCGAGGTAGTGACGGCGCACGAGTTCCGCTTCCTCGCTGGGCAGCTCGGCGAGCGCTTGCCGAATCACATTCAGGAGCTCGGCTCGGCCAAACGCCTCCTCGGGATCGTCGCTCGTTGCGACCGGCGTTCGTTCGCCGTCTTCACCGTGCGCGGTCGGCGCGAGGAAACCGGCAGCCATGGCCGTCGCCATCGCGGCCAGGTGATCGCCAAGGGCTTGTTCGGCGTGTGCGCTGCTGGCACCCGGGGGCCGCGGCGCGTTCAGATCCTCGACCGCTCCCTCGCTGACCCGCGCCGCTGCTTGCAAACCATTGAGGCGTTCGTGTGTCCGACGCGACAAACGCGCGGACGAGCGGACGCCATCGATGATCGCCCCGCGTACTCGGAAATTCGCGTAGCCTCGGAATGGTACGCCGCGCGAGCCATCGTAACGACGCGCAGCGTCGAGCAAGCCCTCGCGCCCGAAACTCAGCAGATCGTCGAGCTCCGCCGCGGAGCCCAAGCTGCGAATGATCTGGCGCGCCAGAATTTCGACCAGCTCGAGGTTTTGGTTGAAACGCTCGAGGACGTCCGGCTCGTCGGGGGCTCCCACTGCCCGCGGGACTGTAACACCACTACCGCGCATTTGGGTCGTCCCTCGTTCGGCCGCGTGCCATATTCGGCTCAAGATGTTGCGCTGGGGCCAAGTCGTGGTCGCCTATCTCGCCGCTGGCGTGTGCGCAACGACGTTCGTGTTCTTGTGGCGCGGGACGAGCCCGCTCTACTACAGCGCGCCCTGGCTCAGCTTGTCGGCCACGGTGAGCCACGTCTACAGCACGCTGATCGGCCTGGCTTTGGGCGGGCTGGTCGTGATCAGCACGCGCGGTTTCGTGACGCACTTTGCGTGGGCAAGAAATCTTCACCGCGAGCTGAGACCCGTCGCGCGCGCCTTGAGCGGCACCGGCATCGCGGCGGTCGCCATCTCCAGCGCGCTCGGTGAAGAGCTCTTGTTTCGCGGCCTCCTGCAACCTTGGCTCGGCCTCTGGCTGCAAGCGCTCGCCTTCGGCATCCTGCATTCTCAGCTGCGCGGGCCGAGCAAATGGGCCTGGGTGGTGTGGGCGACGGTCATGGGCCTTGCGTTCGGCGCGATCTACGCGCTTTCCGGGTCGCTGCTCGGGCCCATTGCAGCGCACGCGCTGATCAATTGGCTGAATCTGTCCTATCTCAAGACACATGATCCCGAACCGCCGCGGCGCGCCCTGGGCGGCTTGCTCGGTCAACGCAGCTGATCGCTTTTCGCTGTTTCTCACCAGGAGACATCCCGGAGCGAGCAGCGAGATTCTCAATCAGCGCTGGCCTTGCCCGGCTCTTGCGGCAGTATTGCTAGCGAGTCGCGTGTTTCTTGTTATCCTCGCGTTCCCCTAACGACTCTCTCGAAATCGTGTCGATGACCTCCAGCGCGCCTCAATCTGCCAGCGTCTCCACCAGTGAATCCGGCTATCCGGAGGACCGGCCACGCGTACTCGTCGTCGACGACGAGAAGTTCATCCGCGACATCATCGCCGATTTCCTGGGCATGGAGGGCTACATCGTACGCACGGCCGAAGACGGCTCGAGCGCGGTGACCGAGCTCGAGCGCGCTCGCTACGACATGGTGATCAGCGATCTGAAAATGCCGAAGATGGGCGGCCTCGATCTGCTGAAGGAGGTCGCGCGCACCCACCCGGAAACGCTGACGGTGATCATGACCGGCTTCGGCACCGTCGAAACCGCGATCGACGCCATGAAGCGCGGCGCCTACGACTACATCCTGAAGCCGTTCAAGGTGGAGGAGATCGTGCACATCGTGCAGCGCGGGCTGGAAAAGCGCCGGCTCTCCGCGGAAAACCTGCGCCTGCGCGAGGCTCTCTCACTCTACAAAGTGAGTGAAGCGATCGCCGCGAGCCTCTCCCTCGACGAAGTGATTGCGACGGTCGCGGACAGCGCGCTCAACGAGATTCGCGCGGACCTGGTGATGACCTGGCTCGACGACGGCGAGGGCAAGTATTTCGCGCGCAGCGTGGCGAGCTCCGGCGTGATTCCCGAGGGCGAAGAACTCGGAGAGCTCGAGCCAGCCCTAGTCGTCGAGCGCCTCAAGTCGATGGGCTTTCTAGTCGAACATGGCGCGCGCGCCCGCGAGTACTTCGCAGCGCACCCAGCCCGCCAGGTCGCCAGCCTCTTGATCGTGCCACTCAAGATGCGCGAGCGGCTATTGGGCTGGATTGGCGTGGTGTCGCTGGCGGCCGCCAAACGCTTCGACGAGGGCCAGCGCAAGATGCTGAGCATCGTCGGCTCGCGCGCGGCAGCGGCGATCGAGAACGCGCGCTTGTACGAGGATTTGCAAGCCACGTTCCAGCAGACCATTCAGAGCCTGGCCCGCACGATCGACAAGATGGACCGCTACACTTCCGGTCACTCGGAGCGTGTTGCGCGCTACGCCGTCAACCTCGCGCGCTGGCTCGGTCTAGCGGAAGATCAAATCGAAATCGTGCGCCACTCCGCGTTGATGCACGACATCGGCAAGATCGGCTGCGTGATGAACTTGAACAAGCCCGGCAAGCTCACGCAAACCGAATACGAGGTCTTCAAGCTGCACCCGGCGTACGGGCGCGAGATCCTGGATCCAATCAAATTCCTGCAGCCCGTGATCCCCGGCGTGCATCTTCATCACGAGCGTTGGGACGGCCGCGGCTATCCGCTCGGGCTCGCCGGCAAAGACATCCCGCTGATCGCGCGCATCATCGCCGTTGCCGACACCTACGACGCCATGACCAGCGATCGCGCCTACCGCCGCGCGCTGCCCCACGACGTCACCGTGAACGAAGTCATGCGCTGCTCGGGGTCGCAGTTCGACCCGGATATTGCCGGCGTATTCACGGAAAAGATCGACAATTTACGAGCGGATCTGCTCGACTCTGGGGTCAAGATCCCGGAATGATACGGAGCGTTCGCGCGGCATGGCTCGGACGACGTCCGTACGACACGATTCACACCCTGCAGCAGGAGTTGCTCGAGCGGCGAAAGCTCGGTGAGCTCGGGGACATCGTGCTGTTCGTGGAGCACGAACCCGTGATCACGTTCGGGCGCGGCGCCAAGCCCGCGGACCTCTTGGTCGCGCGCGAGGAGCTCGGGCACCGGCGCGTGGCGCTGGCCGAGACAGGGCGCGGCGGAGACATCACGTTGCACGCGCCCGGTCAGCTCGTTTGCTACCCGATTTTGGATCTCGCGCCTGACCGCTGCGACGTGCGTCGCTACGTGAAGGATTTGGCCGAGGTCATGCGGCGGCTCGCGCTGAGCTACGGCATCGGAGCCGGCACGCTCGACAAATACATCGGCGTGTGGGCAGACGCCGCGTCGCCCGAGGCGTGGCGCGGCCAGGAGCACGCCGAGAAGCCCGTCAAGCTGGGCGCCATTGGCGTGCGCATCTCGCGCTGGGTCACGATGCACGGCTTTGCCTTCAATCTCAGCACCGATCTGTCGCTCTTCCAGCTGATCGTACCGTGCGGCATCCGCGAATATGGAGTCGGTTCGGTCGCATCGTTGACCGGGCAAACAAGCGACGTTCGCGAGGCAGCCGAGCGCGCGCTCAGCGCGTTTCTGGCGGTATTCGACGCGAAAAGCGGCGGCCTCGAGAGCGATGTGCCCGGGCTCTAGGCGCGGCCCGCGCGCGTCGCGATCGTGAGTGCATTGCCGAATGGCGTGCCTCGAGACGCGGCGCGAACATGGCATTGCCAGCCGAGCGCAGTGAGCTCGGCCACGAGCTCACTCGTGGCGCGATAGCGGAGCGGCCCGCTACTGCGATTGTAGCCGGTACGCGTCGCGAGCCATTCCGCCGCGCGCGTCCAAGCGCTCGCGCGCCCCGCCACCGCGTCGAGCTCGCGAATCACGAGTCGGGACACGCTCGCTGACGCCGAAACGCGCGACAACAGCGCTTGCTCCTCAGCCAGCGTCAGATAGTGGAGCACGTCGATCAAGAGTACGGTGTCCGCATCGAAGGCGTCCGCGTGTGCCAGATCGGCTACGTGGAAACGCGCATCGTCGCGAGCTGCGCGGGTGGCGAACGTTACCTTGCGTTCGTCGGCGTCGAAGCCCACTAGCGACTCGACTCGCTGGAGCTCACGGAGCAACAGGCCGAATTGTCCGCGGCCACAGCCGGCGTCGAGCACGCGGCCCAGCGACCCCAAGCTCGCCAGTTCATTCACTACCGGATCTCCCGCTAGTTTGCCGGCCACGTAGTAACGCACCCCGAGCGGCAGACTCCGATAGCGGGCAACCGTTCGCGTGATGGCTAGCTCCAGCTCCTCGCGGGCATCCGGCGCCTGAGCGGCCGGCGCGCGGAGCGCGCGCGCCAAAATCAAGCTCAGTGAACCGCCGACCGTCGCGAGCAACGCGCCCACGAACAGACTGCCCACGGCCGCCTCGGCGACGAAACCGAGCACTCCGGTCGCGCGTGCCTGGGCAAAGTCGAACGCGACCGCGTGGCCGCGCAAGACGAGGGACCCGAGCTCGACCTCCGCGACCACCAAAAACGGCGCGATCACTGGGTTCGAGATGTTCGCAGCGGCGTAAGCGATCAGGAGATCGAGCCCGAACGGCAAACAAGCCGCCAAGCACAAGAAAAAATGCGCGCCGTACAGCGGCAAGCTGCCGATGAACAAACCGAGCGCGACCGCCGCCGCGACGCGACTGGCCGATTGTCTCCCCCCACGCGCCCGGCGGATGGCGCTCTTCAAGAGCCCACGGATCACGAAGGCGGATGCTCGGACTTGCTGCGCTGCGCGATGCGCAAATACATTTGCGCGCTCTTGTTGTCTGGATCACGCTCGAGCACGGCCTCGAACTCGGCGCGTGCAGGGTGCGTCTCTCCGGCGGAAAGCAGGAGCACACCAAGCAATACGCGCCCCTGGATATAGCCCGGATTCGCGAGCTTGGCGGCCTCGAGCTGCTCGCGAGCGCGCTCGCGATCGCCGATGTCTCGATACAGCACTGCGAGACGCGTGCGCAAGTCTGCGAACGACGGGCAGAGCGAGACCGCGCGCTCGAGCTCGTGCACTGCCTCCGCGATCATGCCCGCGTCTTGATAGGCTTGGCTGATCTCGGCGTGCATGTTGGCGATCTTGCCCTTCGCGAATGGATCGGCTTGCAGCGCGCCGCCCGCGCCACGATGTCGAATGCGC
>DASXKQ010000078.1:0-30863 GCA_036496745.1 Polyangiaceae bacterium | reverse complement strand
GCTTTTTTCTTGTCCTTGGGCTTCGGCTTGTCGAGCTTGGTGAGCTGGTCGAGCGAGAACAACACCGAGCTCTCGTTGCGTGCGCCCGTCATCTTTTGGGCGTGCTCGTCCGCTGCCACATTCGGAGCGACGTCCTCTTCTGATCCGGCCGCGTCATCGACCGCTCCGAACAAATCGATCGCACCACGGTCGGCCGCGGCGCGTCGTGCCGCTACGGGTTTCGGCTGCACCGCGGCTCGCGGCGCGTCTGCCGGGCTCGGCTTGGGTGTCGCGGCCAATTTGGGCTGCGTAGCGCCTTTCGGTTCAGTGGCGGCTTTTGCCCACGGCTTAGCGGCGGCAGGAGAGACAAACGCGGGCTTCGCTTCGACCGGCGCGGGTGCTGGTGCCGGTGGCTCGGGCGCTTCCATGTCGAAGGGCGAAGGGGCCACGCGCGTCGCTTCGTCCTCTTCGTCGTTCAGCGGGGCCTGGGCGCTGCGCCGCGAAAGCCCAGCGCTTTTGAGCGCGTCGGCGACTTCGGGAACGTCGAATGGGGACAACCAGTCGTTCATGCCGTCGCGCCAAACGAAGCATTCGTCGTCGATCGTTCCCGCCTTGTAGAGGGCGACGAGCTCCGACGTCGTGTGCTGTTCTTGATGATCGTCCGGGAAGCCGATCATCCAGGTTGGCTCTCCCGAGGTAGCGCCTGCCTGAGGCTCCGTTGGAGGGACAATCACGGCAGCGGGCGCGGTCGGCGCGCCGAGTGTCGACCCAGGCAATACGGGACCGAGCGAGGTCAATGCGTCCTTTGGCGCCGGTCCAGGGCCGAGGCCGGTACCGTCGACGACGATGCCAGTGCCGCAGTGCTTGCAGGTGATTTTGACTTTTTTGCCGCGGACTTTTTCGTCCGGTACCGAGTACTTAGCCGGACAGGCAGTGCACGTTACGTTCATTGCTCAAGCCCAATCGAGCTGCTCGGGGCAAACCCCGAACGCCAACTTGCACAGGTACCACGGTCCTTTTTCCTTCGCTACCGGCCTCGTCGGGCACCTCGGGCGCTCATCCGGCTCTCAGCGCTTCATTAAGGGTCGAAACGGAGCCGGCCTCAGGTCAGAATTGGGCTGACGCACGCGATCTGGGCGCAGATTCAGCGCTTTTGCGGCCGCCCCTGTAGCGGCTAGTGTGTCGTCAGCTTTTTCGGTCGTGGAGGTCTTCGTACGCTTGCGACCGAATTCACGTGAACGTCGAGTTGACCGCCCTCATGACCGAGCCCGCCGAGACAGCCGCTGTATCAGAACCCGAGGAGACCGAGCCCGAGGACACGGACCTCGAGCCCACGACGACCGAAGATGGACCCCGGCGCCGGGAGCGCGCGGGCTTTTGGACCGATTTTCTGACGGTGGACAGGCGCTGGCTCGGCGTCTTCCGCATCCTGTACGGCACGTTGCTGATCGTCGACCTGCTACGGCGCTGGGCGGTCGCGCGTTTCTACTACACGAACGACGGGATCCTACCGAACCACTTTTCGCTGTTTCGCCCGATGGGAGGGCACCTATTTTCGCTCTATCACGCGTTTTCATCGCTCGGCGAGGTGAGCGTCGCGTTTGCGGTTACCCTGTGCATCTTCGTTGCCTTCACGCTCGGTTACCGCACGCGCTTATTTCACATCTTGTCCGTGCTCTGCATCACGAGTCTGAACGCGCGCAACATATTCGTGGAAAACGGCGGCACGGTGGTCGTGAACATCTTGGGTGTTTGGACGATGTTCATGCCGCTCGGCAGCCGCTTCTCGATCGACGCGCTGCGCTCGTCTCTACGAGCCCATGATGAGCACACCGCTCGCGAACTCAATGATCGCGGCGACGAGCGCAGCCGCAACAACTCGTTCACGTCTGTGGTCGTGCTCGCGCTGATCCTGCAGTGGAGCATCATTTATTTCTTCAACGTCGTGCACAAGACTGGGCATGGTTGGCGCAACGGCTCGGCAATTTACTGGTTTGTGCAGCAGAATCGGATCGTGACGGCCTTCGGGGTGTGGATGCGCACGCACATGCCGTTCTGGGTGTTCAAGGTGATGACCAAGGGCGCGCTCGGCCTGGAGGGCGTGCTGTCCTGCATTCTGTTGATCCCGTTCGCCCGCGCGTACACGCGCCGCGTTGCGCTGCTCCTGGCACTCGCGCTGCACGGCGGCATTGCGTCCATGTCGCGTCTCGGGCCGTTTTCGTACGTGATGACGATGCAGTTCGTCATCCATCTAGCAGGCAGTGATTTCGACTACGTCGCGCGTTGGTTTGCGCGACCGGCGCGTGCGCGCACCGTGATCTACGACGCGGACTGCGGCTTGTGCTTGTACTTGTGTCGGTTGCTCAAACGACTCGATCCGTGTGAGCGCCTCACGTTCATCGGCAACGACGAGCGCGAGCGCATTCCAGCGAGCATTGCATCGTCACTACTCGACGAAACCTTGGTCGTGATTCGACCTGACGGCAGCCTGGCCACCGAAGAGCGCGCCGTATTCGAGTTGGCGCGCGCGCTGCCGTTCGGAGTATTGCCGCTGTTTTGGCTGCGCTTACCGGGCGGCGCGCAGCTCGGTCGCTATCTGTATCGACTCGTCGCCAAGAATCGTCTGCGTATTTCGGCGTGGCTCGGCTTTGGCGAGTGCGGTATCCCGCGGCCCGACGGCGGGTCTGCGCTGGAGGGCAGCGAGCCGCCAAGGTCTCTGCGCGGCGACGTGCTCGCCGCGGTCGCTCCAATACGCGAGGGGCTCGTGCTGCTGCTGATGCTGGCGCTCGGCGTGCAGGCGCTCGGCGACAATCCCTGGGCGAATACGCGTATTCACGTGCGGCGCCCGGAATGGGTCGCGGCGGTCGCGGAGTACCCGCGCATCTACCAGGGCTGGAGCATGTTCGCTCCGGAGCCGCCTTACGATGACGGTCACCTGGTGGTCGACGGCCGCACCGAGGACGGGCGCAAGCTCGACCCGTTCACGGGGCGCGAACCCGATTTCGATCCGTATCCGGCTGCGGGGTGGGGCGACGATCAGCTCTGGTGCGACTATACGAATCGCCTGCGTTTCCCGAACAACGCCCCCAATCGCGTCCATCTTCGCGAGTATCTGCTGCGCTGGCACGAGTTCATGAACCGCCCGCACGATCGTTTGGTGAGCTTTGACGTGTGGTGGGTGCAGGGCAAATCCCCCGAGCCCGGCCAGAAGCGTGGCCAGCCGCTTCCACCCGAACGCCTGACGTCGTCGGGTACCGTGCTCGATTCCGGAGCGACACCCTGGTTGCCGAAGCCGCCGCCGCCATCGGTGCCGCCCTTGGTCGGGCAGCAACGTCCGCGGCAAGCTCCGCCCCGCGCGCCCGTGGGAGGCCCCTGATGGATCCGGGAGAGCCCACCTTGGGCGAGCAAGCAGGGAACGTCGACCCCTCGTCGGTGCAACCCAGCCCTCGTCGCAAGCCAGTAACCGCGGGCACGAGCTTCTCGCGTTTTCTAGCGGATACGTACGCTACGGCGGACCCGCGTTCGCTCGGCCTGTTCCGCATCGCGCTCGGCATCTTGCTGTTCGTGGACGCCGCGCGCCGCTACCCCGACCTCGAGGCGCACTACGCGAACACCGGCTGGCTGACGAACCACTTCATGCTGTTTCGGCCGATGAGCAGCTACTTGTTTTCGCTCTACTTGGCCTGCAGCACACCAGGGGAGGTCAAGGTTCTCTTTTTCTTGCAGCTACTCGTGGACCTGCTGCTGATTGTCGGTTTTCGCACGCGCTTGATGCACTTGTTCGCGTTGCTTTTGCTGGTGAGTCTGAACAGCCGCAACATCATGCTCGAGAACGGCGGTTGGGTGGTGCTCACGCTGCTCACGACCTGGTCGCTCTTTTTGCCGCTCAACCGGCGTTTCAGCGTCGACGCCGTGCTCGCGTCCCTGCGCGGGGACCGCTCGGTATCGCTCACGCGCTTGAATACGCCGCTCGCGCGGGATACGCGGCCCGTCGTCTCACTCGCGGTCACCGCGCTGATCTTGCAGTGGGCCGTCATTTACTACTTCAACGTGGTGCACAAGAACGGTTCGCAGTGGCGTGACGGCACGGCCGTCTATTATTTTTTCCAGCAGGATCGCATGGTCACCTGGCTCGGTGCGTGGCTGCGCGATTTCCTGCCCGTGGTGGCGTACAAGGCCATGACGTTCGGAGCGCTGGCCATCGAGGGCTCGGTGGCGCTGCTGCTCGTCCTACCCTTCAAGCCCAGCTACACGCGCATGATCGCCTGGGCGCTCGTGTGCATGCTCCACCTTTCGATCGACGCGGTCGTTCAGCTCGGACCGTTCTCGTGGGCCATGGTCGTGATGTTCTTTGCGCTCGTCCCGCGCGAGCTGTGGGAGCGCCTGGCGCCCGCCTTCAAGAAACGCCGGCCGGCGCTGGATTTCGTGGTCGCCTCGGACAACGCCGTCTCGCTTGCGATGGCGCGCGTCATCAAGCGCTTCGACACGTTCAACCAGGTTGCCTTCGTCGCCGGCGTCGGTAATGAGCAAGAGCCCGCGGCGCCCTGTAGTGCGATCGACCGCAGCTCCGGTCAGCGTTACCAAGGTGCGCTCGCGCTCCGTCGCGTCGCGGAAGCATTGCCGTTTGGCTCGCTGCCCTGGCTCTGGCTCGCGCTGCCGCCCTTTGCAGGCGTCGCCGATCGCTGGCTTCAGCGCGCGGCGGCCGACACCGGCAAGCTCGCCGCGTATTGTGGCGTCAAGCCTCAGCCGCTCGACCCACTCGAGAAAGAGCCGAGCCCGGCCAAGCACTTCTTCACGCGTGTGGCTTGGGTAGCCGGTGAGTGTGGCGTGCTTTTCCTGATGGTTTGCTGCGCAAGCCAAGTGCTGATCGAAAACGCCGCGGTGCCACCCCAGCTGAAGCTGAAGTCACGTCCCGAATGGATGACCGCGGTGATCGTGTACCCGCGACTGTTCCAAGGTTGGAGCATGTTCGCTCCGAGCCCGCCCACCGACGACGGGCGACTCGTGATCGACGGTCGCACCAAGGACGGCCGGCACTTCGATCCGCTCACTGGCCAAGCGCCGTCGTTCGACGTGCAACCCAAGGGCGGCTACCGCATGAATCAGATCTGGGGGGATTTCCATCGCCGCGTTGCTGAGGAGCGGTTTCGCGTGTACTGGCCGGGTGTGCGCGATTTCATCAAGAATCATCATCTGATCACCGATCGGCCGGAGGACGAACTCGAGGCGTTCGATGTCTGGTTCGTGTCGGAGCAGATCCCCCCCCCGGGTGAGCCGAAGACTCCGCCGACTCGGCGCAAGCTCATGTCCTACGGCGTCGTGAAGGACTGACCGAAGCGGATCGTCAGCATGTCTCTGGGATACTTGCTCCACGCGGCCTATGCCACGCTGCGGATCAGCATCCCGACGATTCGCGACGGGCTATGGGGCACGCTCACGCCAGAGCTCTGTGATCGGCGCCTGCTAGGGTGGTCGTCGGCGCTGGTCGAGCGGGCGCGCATCGACGTTCGTGTCCACGGCGAGTTGCCGGACGGCAGCGAGAGCTTCGTCGTGATGTCGAACCATCAGTCGCTCTACGACATTCCGGTGCTGTATCGGGCCTTCCCGCTCCGCCTGCGCATGGTCGCCAAGGCAGAGCTGTTTCGTGTGCCGCTCTGGGCTCAGGCCATGCGCCGAGCGGGGTTCGTCGAACTCGATCGCTCGGACCGCGATCGCGCGATTCGGAGTTTGGATCGGGCGCGAGATGCGCTCTCCTCGGGCACCAACGTTTGGATCGCGCCCGAAGGAACGCGCAGCCCCGACGGTCGGCTAGGAGAATTCAAGCGAGGTGGCTTTTATCTCGCCGTGGGCGCCGGCTCACGGATCCTGCCGGTGAGCATCCGGGGTACACGTCAAGTACTCGCGGCGCGCGCGTATCGTGTGAAGCCGGGCGCGCAAGTCGACGTGACCTTCCACGCTGCGGTGGATCCCAAAGACTTCGGCCTCGACGTGACGCCCGAGTTGCTGGCCGCCGTACGCGACTCGATCGAACGCGGCTTGAGTGAGACTTAGGACTTTCCCGAGGCGTCCAAACGACACCAAATGCGGACTACGACCGTGTCGCGCTGCGTCCAGGGCGTGACGTCGATGCGATCCACGCTGTCCATGCGAGCCGCGGGCAAGCGATGGAGCAAATGCCGCTCGACGAAGCGGCGCCGAAGCGCTTCGGATGAGAGCTGCGTTGCCTCGGAGCCCTGCACGACGAACGTCATCATTTCGAAAATGGCAAACGGCGTGGGTTCACTCGCCGGAGTTGGCCTGGACGGATGCTCGTCGTGGGCGCGATCCGGGAGGCTGGCGCGATCGGGCGCGCTTGCGCGGGGTCCGGAGCTCGGCGCAAGCTCATTAGCGATCGCGGTAAGCGTTTCTCGCCCCATCGCCGTCTGGCCCATGGTGATCTCAGGGGAGGAGGCGAGCGGCGCAACCTTGGCATTGGGCACTCTCGGCGCGAAGCTCGGGGTGCGCGCTCCGGGCGCGTTCGAGAGGCGATCTCCGTAGCTCAGCGTCGTCTGTTGGGCGCGCATCGGCTCCAGTTGGTGCTGAATGGCGGCCAACGTCTCGCGTCCCGCGACGCTTTCGCTGAAGGAAACCTCGGGTGGCTCGTCCTTGGTATCGACGGCCGCGCTGAGCTCTTCCGAGATCGCCGCGAGTGTCTCCGTACCGGCGGGCGTGTAACTCACCTGCAAGTCCGGCTGCGACGACTCGCTAGGCGGTCGCGCGCTACGGGATGCTTTGCCCCTGGGGCGTGGTGGGCGTGCGGCCAAACATCGAAGAGTATCGCACAATCACGGGGCCGGGCGCCAAGCCGCGTTCATTTAGAGCCAAACGCGTGTGCTCTCAGCACTCAGGGCGGTCGGGAAAGAAGGAGGCTCGGACAGGCCCGGCGGTTCAGGAGAGCTCGCTCTTGCCCATCAGGAACAGGTCGACGGAGCGTGCGGTCTTGCGCCCTTCCGCGATCGCCCAGACGACCAGCGATTGTCCGCGCCGACAGTCGCCTGCCGCAAAAACTCCGGTCTCGCTCGTCATGTAGTCCGCGTTCACGTCGATGTTGCCGCGCCGATCGAGCTTGACTCCGAGCTCGCTGACGAGGCCCGGGTGCTCCGGGTGCACGAAGCCCATCGCGAGCAAGACCAGGTCCGCAGCGAGCTCGAATTCCGTGCCGGCGACGCGCTCGAAGCGGCCGTTTTTGAATTCTACGCGCACGCAGTGCAGCTTCTCGACACGGCCGCTGCCGCTGACGCGCTCGGTGGACACGCTCCAGTCGCGACTACCGCCCTCTTCGTGTGAGCTGGAAGTGCGCAGCATCAACGGCCATTGCGGCCAAGGCGTGCTGTCGGCGCGCTCGTCCGGCGGGCGCGGCATGATCTCGAAGCTCGTGACGCTCTTGGCGCCTTGTCGATGCGAGGTCCCGATGCAGTCGCTGCCGGTGTCGCCGCCGCCGATCACCACGACGTCCTTGCCGGTGGCGAGGATCGCTTCTGCGTCCGGCACGGGCAAACCCGCGATGCGGCGGTTCTGCTGCGTCAGGAAATCCATCGCGTAGTGAATGCCCGAGAGTTCGCGGCCGGGTACCTCCAGATCGCGAGGCTTGCGCGAGCCGATCGTGAGTACGACCGCGTCGAAGTCGCTGCGCAAAGCGCTGGCCGTGATGTCCGTGCCCACGTTCACCGAGGTTTTGAAGGCGACGCCCTCAGCGGCCATCTGCGAGACTCGGCGTTCGACGAGCTCTTTCTCCATCTTGAAATCGGGGATGCCGTACGTCAAAAGACCGCCGATGCGGTCGTCGCGCTCGAACAGCGTGACCTGGTGGCCCGCGCGCGCGAGTTGCTGCGCCGCAGCGAGGCCGGCGGGTCCAGAGCCGACGACCGCGACGCGTTTGCCCGTGCGCAACTTCGGCGGCATCGGCCTCACGAGTCCTTCTTCGAACGCGCGATCGATGATGGACTTTTCAATCAGCTTGATGCTGACCGGCTCCGCGTTGATCCCGAGCACGCAAGCCGCCTCGCACGGAGCTGGACATACGCGGCCGGTGAACTCCGGAAAATTGTTGGTTGCGTGGAGCGCCGCGATCGCAAGCTCGGGCTTGTTGCGGTAGACGTGATCGTTCCAATCGGGGATCAGATTGCCGAGCGGACAACCCGTGTTGCAAAACGGGATCCCGCAGTCCATACAGCGCGCGCCCTGCGCGGCGAGCTCCTCCTGCACGACCGGCAGCTCGAACTCGCGGTAGTCCTTGACGCGTTCAGTAGCGGCACGCTTGTCAGGGTCGGCGCGCTCAATCTCGAGAAACCCAGTGATTTTTCCCACGGCAAATCCAAAAAAGTGAGGGGTTGAAACGACCCTATTCGGCGTTGGCCACGCGACTTCTGCCGCTCTTGGCATCCGCGTGTAGCACAGCCTGAGCGCTGCTGAGCGCGGCCTTTTCTCGCTTTTGAGCCTCGAGCACACGCCGGTATTCGACCGGCACGATCTTGACGAGCATGCTGACGGTGCGCTCCCAGTGGCCGAGTAGATCTGCTGCCTTCGGACTGCCCGTTCGCTCGCGATGCTCCTCGAGCAGTCCAGCGACGAGCGCCGAGTCCTCGGGACTCAATGGCTCGAGGTCGACCATCTGCGTGTTGCACCGTTGCTTGAAGGTGCCCGCTTCGTCCAGCACATAGGCGTGGCCGCCGCTCATGCCGGCGGCGAAGTTGCGACCGGTCCTGCCCAGCACGACCACGCAGCCGCCCGTCATGTACTCGCAACCATGATCGCCCACGCCCTCGACGACGGCGGTTGCGCCGCTGTTCCGCACGGCAAATCGCTCACCGGCCATGCCGTTGAAGAAGGCTTTGCCGCTGGTGGCGCCGTACAACGACGTGTTGCCGATCAGGATGTTCTGGTCCGCGCGGAACGTCGCGCCGCGTGGCGGCCGCACAGCAATGATGCCGCCGGACATGCCCTTGCCGACGTAGTCATTGGCGTCACCCTCCAGGGTGAGTGTCATGCCGCGCGTCGCAAACGCCGCGAAGCTCTGGCCCGCCGAGCCGCGGAACGACATCTCGATCGTGCCTTCGGGTAAGCCGTCTTGCCCGAAACGGCGCGCGACCTCGCCGGCCAGCATGGCTCCCGCGGTACGGTGTACGTTGCGAATCGGCAGCTCGATGCGCACTGGTTTGCGGTGCTCGAGCGCGGATTTCGCGCGCTCGAGTAGCTCGATGTCGATCGCCGTATCGAGGCCGTGGTCCTGCTCTCGGGTCTTGCTGACGTCGACCCCGGGCCGCGCGTCGGCCGGCATCAGCACGTCGCTGAAGTCGACCTTGGAGGCTTTCCAATGGTCGACGTTCGGCTTCTGACGAATGCGCTCGGCGTGGCCGACCATCTCCGTGATCGTGCGGAAGCCGAGCTCTGCCATCAGCTCACGCGCTTCTTCCGCGACGTAGAACATGAAGCGGATCACGTGCTCGGGTTGACCGGTGAATTTCGCGCGCAACACGGGATCCTGCGTGGCGATGCCCACCGGGCAGGTGTTGAGGTGGCATTTGCGCATCATGATGCAGCCCGATGCCACGAGCGGCGCGGTCGCGAAGCCAAACTCCTCGGCGCCCAGCAAGGCGGCAAACACGACGTCTCGACCCGTGCGCATCTGGCCGTCGGTTTGCAGCACGACGCGGCTGCGTAGATCGTTCTTGACCAGCACCTGATGCGTTTCGGCGATGCCCATCTCCCAGGGAATACCGGCGTGTTTGATGGAGGTGAGAGGCGATGCGCCCGTGCCGCCGTCGTGACCGGAGATCAGGATCACGTCGGCGTGCGCCTTGGCGACGCCCGCGGCCACCGTGCCTACGCCGGCTTCGGCCACGAGTTTGACGCTGATGCGCGCCTTGGGGTTGACCATCTTCAAATCGAAGATCAACTGCGCGAGATCCTCGATCGAGTAGATGTCGTGATGGGGCGGCGGAGAGATCAGCGTGACGCCCGGAGTCGAGTGACGCGTCTTGGCGATGATGCCGTCCACCTTGTGGCCCGGCAGCTCTCCGCCCTCGCCCGGCTTGGCGCCCTGCGCGACCTTGATCTGCAGCTCGTCCGCGTTGACGAGGTAGTAGGTGGTCACACCGAAGCGGCCAGACGCCACTTGTTTGATCGCGCTCCGGCGCAGGTCTCCGTTCGCGTCCGGCTTGTAGCGCTCGGCGCGTTCGCCGCCTTCGCCGGTGTTGCTGCGACCGCCGATGCGGTTCATGGCGATCGCCAGGTTTTCGTGAGCCTCGCCGCTGATCGAGCCGAAGCTCATGGCTCCGGTCGCGAAGCGTTTGACGATCGACGTCGCGGGCTCGACTTCTTCGAGGGGAATGGGCTTGGCGGCGGGTACGAGATCCCACAGGCCGCGCAGGGTGATGAGCCCCATCGTGGAGATCTGCGAGTTGATGAGCTCGGAGTACTCCTTGTAGCTCTTCACGTCGTCCATGCGCACGGCCTTCTGAAGTGCCGCCACCGTGCCGGGATTCCAGAGATGCCGTTCGCCTTGTGCGCGATAAGCGTATTGACCACCGAGGTCGAGCATCGGCAACGCTTCCGTCATCTTCGGGTAGCTCTTGTCGTGCCGGCGCTTGCATTCCTCCGCCAGTACGTCGATGTCGATGCCGGAAATGCGTGACGCCGTGCCCGTGAAGTAACGGTCGACGACCTCGGGCGACAGCCCGATGCTCTCGAAGATCTGCGCGCCCTGATAACTCTGCAGGGTGCTGATGCCCATCTTGCTCATCACCTTGAGCAAGCCCTTGTTGATGGCCTTGATGTACTTGTACTTGGCCTGCTCGGGGTCCTTCAACGCTGGGAAGGTGCCGTCTTGCACCATTTGCTGAATGGTTTCGAGCGCCAGGTACGGATTCACGGCGCCCGCGCCGTAGCCGAACAGCAAGCAGAAGTGATGGACTTCACGCGTGTCGCCCGTCTCGACGATGATGCCGACCTTCATGCGCGTGCCATTGCGCATCAAGTGATTGTGCACGGCGCCCGTGGCAAGCAAGCTCGGCACGGGCGCCATGTGCTCGTTCGAGCCGCGATCACTCAGGATGAGCAGCGCGTGGCCTTGCAACACCGCGAGCGACGCTTGCCGACACAGTTCGTCGAGTGCTGCTTTGAGACCGGCGCCGCCCTCCGAAACTGGATACAGCATCGGTAGCGTCGGTGGTACGCGCACCTGTTGCAGGTGCGTTTCGCGCAGCTTGGCGAGCTCCTGGTTGTTCAAGATCGGCTGCGGCAGCTCGAGCATTTGCGCCTGATCGGGCAGCTCGAACAGGATGTTGCCCTCGCCGCCGATGTATGCGCTGAGGCTCATCACGAGCTCTTCGCGGATCGGATCGATCGCCGGATTGGTGACCTGCGCGAAGTGCTGCTTGAAGTAGTTGAACAAGAGCTGCGGACGATCACTGAGCACAGCGAGCGGCGTGTCGGTGCCCATCGAGCCACGCGGTTCGTCACCGGCGCTCGCCATCGGCCCCATCAAGAAACTGAGATCCTCTTGCGTATAGCCGAAGGTTTTCTGGCGCTGCACGAGCGAGGCGTATTCGCGGCTCGTCGCGGTCGGTGGCGAGACGTCGATCTCCGCGAGTGAGATCTTGTTTTCGCGCAGCCATTTGCCGTACGGCTTGGCTCTGCAGATCTCGTCCTTGATCTCCTCGTCCTCGACGATGCGACCTTGCTCGGTGTCGACCAAGAACATGCGGCCCGGTTCGAGTCGCCCCTTGCGCTCGATGTTCTCGGGCGCGAACTCGAGCACGCCGGTTTCGGAGGCGAGCACGACCAGGCCGTCTTTGGTGACGGTCCAGCGCGCCGGGCGTAGGCCGTTGCGATCGAGGATGCCGCCGATGCGTTTGCCGTCGGTGAACGCGAGCGCGGCGGGGCCGTCCCAGGGCTCCACCAGGCACGAGTGGTACTCGTAAAACTCGCGTTTGTGGGCGGCCATTTGCTCGTCGTTCTGCCAAGCCTCGGGCACGAGCATCATCATCGCGTGTGGCAGCGAACGACCCGCGTGGAGCAGGAGCTCCGCCACGTTGTCGAGCATGGCGGAGTCGCTGCCGCCCGGCGTGATCGTCGGTAAAATGTGGCGAATGTCCTCGCCGAAGACCTCGTCGCTGAACAGCTGCTCGCGCGCGCTCATCCAGGCTGCGTTGCCGCGCACGGTGTTGATCTCACCGTTGTGAGCGAGCATGCGGAAGGGCTGGGCGAGCTCCCAGGTCGGGAAGGTGTTGGTGCTGAAGCGCTGATGCACCATCGCGAGCGCGCTCACCATCAACGGATCTTCGAGTTCTTGGTAAAAGCCGGCCAGCTGCTCGGCGAGGAGGAGCCCCTTGTAGACGATCGTGCGGCCCGACAGACTCGGGATGTAGAACACGCCCTTGGAGGCCATGTTCGACTCGCGCACGGTGCGCTCCGCCCATTTCCGGATCACGAACAGCTTGCGTTCGAAGCTGGCTTCGTCCTCGGTGGTCGAGCCGATGAACACCTGCCGAATGATGGGCGCGCTTTCCCGCGCCATGGGGCCGAGCGCCGCTTCGTTGACGCGCACGTCGCGCCACCCGATCAGCCGCTGCCCGGTTCCGAAAATCTTGTCTTCGAGGATCTGTTGGCAGCGCCGCCGTTCATGGCGATCCCGCGGCAAGAAAACGCAACCGACGCCGTACTTGCCCGGTGGCGGGAGCTCGATGTCCGCGTCGTCGCATGCGCGCCGAAAGAACGCGTCAGGGACTTGCAGGATGATACCCGCCCCGTCACCGGTGAGCGGATCGCAACCGCACGCGCCGCGGTGCACGAGGTTCAGTAGAATGTCGACGCCCTTCTTGACGATGTCGTGTGACGCCTCCCCCTTGATGTTCGCGACGAATCCGACGCCACAAGCGTCGTGCTCGAAACGCGGGTCATAGAGTCCGGAGCGAGGCGGGAGAGTCATTTCTTGAGGGCTCGATGTCGGTGGTTGGATGCTATGTAGGTCCGTCGGCTGGCCGTGTGGCCAGGGGCGGGGAGGGGAAGTATAGGCGATCGCGTCGCCCAAGCAGGGGTCTGAAATGCGTAGCATGGAATGACGCAACGCGTAGCTCAGCGGCGGGCCTCGCCCCGAAGAACCGTGGATTTCCAGGCTCTTCCAGAGCTTCCCCGGGCCTGCTAGTGAAGGTTGAGCGGCATGAATTGGGTCGGCTGGTCGGGCAACATGCGAGCGCAAACGAGGGCGCCCGTGGCGATCTTCGGGCTGTCATCCTGCGTGCTCTGGCTGCGCAGTCGAGCGATCCCAGCGCGCGGCTCGAACCCGGACTGGCAGCTTGGGCTCGAGCGGGCCACGGGCTGCGTGCGCGCAGTCAGCGAGCACGCAGCGAGCCTCGCCGAGAGCGGCGCGTGCGGGGGCATCGGCAACCGACCGCTTCCGCCGCTTTTGGGAGCTTGGAGCAAGCTGAGCATCGGGCGCATGGGCATCGTCGAGCCGATCGTCGGCGAACGATTGCCTTGGTTGTTGTTCGGGGCGCTTGCGCCAATGCTCGTGTTCGCGCTCGTCCGGCGCTTGCACGGGGCGCGCACGGGGGCGCTCGCCGCCGCGTGGCTACTCGCGTTGCCTGGGTTCGCCGCGGGGGTTGCGACGGTGCAGCCCGAATCGCTGCTTGCTTGCAGTTGGCTGCTCGCGCTGGCGCCTTACGCAGCTTGGCTCGCGGCGCGCGAGCCAAACGCGCGAAGCCACGCGCTGGGCCTGCTCGCGCTCGGCACATCGGCTGCTGTCGGGTTCGTGTTGGCCGCGGCTTGGGTCGTTCCACTGATGGCTCTGCACTATGCGTTGACGCGCGGCAAGCTCGCGCAGCGCGTGATGTGGAACGGCCACTTGCCGCTACCGACCGCCGCGCTCGTGTGCGGCGTCAGCGTCGTGTGTGCTTGCGTGCTGTTCGACCCAAACTTGTGGCACAGCGATCCACCCAAGACGATCGTCGCCTTATTCGCCGCACCCGCTGGGCCGACTTCGTTGCCGCGGCGAGTGCCGGAAATGGCCCCTTGGATTGGAGTGGTGGCGCTGGCAGGCGCACTGGCCTTCGCGTGGCGAGCGCTCGGTCGTCGCTTTGCCACGGGCGAGCTTCGGCCCGTGTGCGATCCGAGCGGCACGGGCGAACTGATTGGCTGTGGCCTAGTCTTTTCGTGGTGCCTCGCAGGGACGTCGGGGGCCTTGCCGTTCCTGGCGATATTGGCGGCGATCGGTGCGTCTGCCTTGTCCAAACTGCTCGTACGCGAGCGCTGGCGGCTACCGCTGGAAGTGATGGCCGTGCTGCTCGCGGCGGTCAGCTAGAGCTTGGCGTGACAGGCTAGGACGAAACCGCAACGCGCTGCTCGGCAGTTTGGTTCAGCGATCGCCGGCCACACGTCGCTCGATTGCGCAGCGGCGAGCCGTGAGCCGAGCGCAGTGAGATCGAACGATGGGGCTTGCTGCCAGCTGGGTTCTTCGGCGTCCCCGAGCAAGTGAACCAGTCCGACGCGCAATTGGCTGGTGCCGAAGTGCGCGCGCGCCGCGTCGCGGTAGGCGGCGAGTTGGAAAGCGTATCGCTCGTCGTCTCCTCCGCGCGAACGCTTGTAGTCGACGACGTCGATGCTGTGGTCCGGATAGCGAACGACCAGATCCAGCGTGGCCTTTAGGACCAACGTCATTCCAGCCGAGTCGATAGCGACGACCGGCGCGCGCGGCGCGAACAGGTCGAGTTGTCTGCTGCCCGACCGCTCATTTTTGGCGGGCGCGCTTGCCCCTGCCGACGCAGAAAGAGGGACGCTGAGCGCCATCTCGCGCAGGAGCGTCGCGCCGCGCGCGCGCAATTCGCGGGCGTAGCGACCCGATAGGAAGCGCGCGATGCCGTTCGCGGTTTCGTGCGTGGACTCGGCGTCGGGTTCCAGTCCCTCGCGCACCAGCAGGGCGTGGACCTCCGCCAGCGGCACGGCTTCGCCCCAACGCGACTCTGGAAAGCGTTCGAGTACGCGGTGCGCCGCGCTGCCGAGCGAGCGCGGATCGTCGCTGTGATCGAGCGCGGTCGTGTGGCCGAGCGCTGGCTCCGCGATGCCGAGCAGTCGCGTCAACCGGAAGCGACGCGCGCAGATCGCAAAATCCGATAGTGCCGTGACCCCGACGCTGACGCGCGCCACGCGCGGAATCGCCGGGCGCTCTGGGACGGGCAGCGTCGGGCCCGGCTCTTTTCGCGGGACTCGGCTGGCTGTCGTGAGCAGGCTAGCGGCGGATACGCGCTCGATGCCCGGGATCTCGGCCAGCTGCCACAGCTCCCCGGCGATCGAGTTTGCCAGCGAATGGTTCGTGGGTTTTCCGGGCGGAAGCACGATCGCCAAATGCTCGCGCGCGCGAGTGAGCGCGACGTAGCTCAGCCGCTGTCGCTCCGCGCGAGCCCGTGCCGTCGCGTCCTCGTACGCCCTTCGCTGCAGCGGCGTGGACAAGGCGCCCTGATCGGTGCGGTGACGAATGACCAAGCTGGTAGTTTGCGCCGCGCGCAACAAGCTGAGCGGCTCCGTGCGCGGGCGCTCCGTTCCGCCCACGTCGAGCATGATCACGGTGGGGAACGCCAGGCCCTTGCTGCCGTGAACGGTGAGGAGACGAACTGCGTCGTCTTCCTCCGAGAAAACCGCGGCTTCGGCTTCGTCCACGTCGAGCGCAATTTGACGCCCGAGCCAGCGCACGAAAGGGTTCAGGTTGCCTCCGTGCCGACTCGCGATTTCGAGCAGGCGCTCGACGTTGCCAAAGCGCTCGCGGCCGCGCGGCAGCGCCGCATACACCGCTTCCAGTTCGAATAGTTCGACGATCAGCGCAAGCGCCTGGCGCGGCGACAGTTTGGGTCCCGCGGCAAACAATACTTGCAAGCGAGCGAGCAGGGCATCGGTCTTTGCTCGTTCCTCGGCGTCGCGGAGCTCGACTTCACCCCAAGTGCGCCAATCGGCCAATCCCATGCGCGCTTGCGATAGCGCGGCCAACGTTTGGTCGCTCAAGCCAGCGAGCGGCCCGCGCGCGACGATCGCGAGTGCATGACGATCTCGTGGTTCGCGCAGGAGCCGCAAGGCGGCCGATAGGTCGCGGACCTCCGCGGTGCGATACAAGGCGCGTCCCGCGACCACGAACGGCAGCGCAAAGTGGTCGAGCGCGATCTCGACGAGCGGGAGGGTCGCGCGCCGGCGAGCCAAAATGGCGATCTCGCGCAGCGGCGTGCCGGCTTCCGCCAGCCGAGCGCACAGCCCAGCGGCCACGAACGCGCTGCGCTGGGCGGGCTTGGCGTGGGTCACGATCGGCGCCGCGTCGGGCGGCGTGCCGGCGTCGTCTTCGAGCAAGGTGACGCGCCCGCGAGCCGCAGGCACACGCTGGCTCGGAGCAACGAGCGCTTCCGCGTCGGTATAACGGATCTCGAACGGGCGCGTCGGGCGTTCGGAAAAGTCGCGCCGCGCGATCACGTTGATGGCTTCGATCAGCGCGGGTTGCGAGCGGTAGTTTTCGGTGAGCGTGTGAAAACTCGCGACCGGATTGGGATTGGACGGCACGCCCTGCAGATCGAGTTGACTGCTCGCGTCTGGGCCGGAGAGTTCGACCGCCAGCTCGGTGAACACCGACACGTCCGCACCGCGGAACGCGTAGATCGACTGCTTGCGATCGCCGACCACGATCAGTCCCCGCTCGGAAAGATCGCCCGCATTCGGCAAGCAACCCGGTCGTCGCCCGCGGATGGATTCTGGGCGCTCCCGCAGAAGGAACAACAGATCGCGCTGCACGCGACTCGTGTCTTGAAACTCATCGACCAGCACGACGTCGAACTCTGCGCGAGCGCGCAGAGCGATTTCGGGATGGTCGCGCAAGCCGTCGCGCGCGAGTCGCAATGCGTCGCCAAAGCTCACCAGACCGGCTCTTCGCCGGGCGCTGAGCAAATTCTGTTGCAGCTCAGCGAGCAGGCTAGCCACGTCGCGCAGTTCGGCCGCGAGCTCGCCAGCCTGCTCTTGGAAATCCACGAAGCGCTTGAATCGCAGCGGTTTGGCGTCGCTGCCGAGGCCGTCTTGGAACGCGCTGAATTCTGGCCAAAACGCCGCCTCCTTCAGTTTCTTGCTGGCGGTCACCAGTGCGAACTCCGAGAGCGCCGCTCGCAGGGCGACAAAGTCGCGCCCTGCGAGCGCGGCCAGTGCGCCTCGTGCTGCTGCGCTGAGCGCGCAGGGCTCCGCGCGGGCTATGGCCTCACAGATCGCGCGGAGTCGTGCGAGCTCCGCCTCGGCGTCGCGCTCGTAGCTGTCGATCGCGAGTTCCTCGGCACGCAGGCCCTCGTTGTCCAAGCGGTCGAGCAAGGAGTAGAGGCTCCAACGCGTCCCCTCGAGCCCTCGGCAGGCGTCGATCAGCCGCGCTGTGGCTGCCGCCTTCGGGCCCGTCAGCGCGTCGCTCAAGGTGTCGTCGATCACGCGCTCGGCATCAGTGAGGGCTTGATCCTCGTCGAGCACGACGAAGCTCTCCGAGAGTCCGAGTTCGAGCGCATGCCTGCGCAATAGACGAAGCGCGAGGCCGTGCAGCGTGTCGATCGTCGCGCTCGGTAGTGCCCGCAGTGTGACGGCTACGCGCTCTTTCAAGTCGCGCTGGCTCAAACCATGACTCTCGGCGAGCGCGCGCAGCGGATCGCGGCTCTCGTCGCTGCTCAGCGAACGCAGCCTGAGCTCGAGGCGCTCGCGAATTTCGGCAGCTGCCGCGCGCGAGAAAGTGGTGGCCGCGATTCGCTCGCAGGACAGTGGTCGCCCGGTGTCCTCGAGGCCGAGTGCAAAGCAAAGATAGATGCTCGTCAGTGTTTGCGTCTTGCCCGTGCCGGCGCTGGCTGCGATCACGGCATTACGCGCGAGGCCAGGCACGCTCACGGCTCCTCCTCGCTCGGGGCGGACAGCGGTCGCCGGCAGATGTCGCGCGCGTCGCAGCGCGTGCAAAGCGACGCTTGCGCCGGCTGAGGCGGCACCAGGCCGGCCTGCAAATCGTCGATCAGCGCGGCTGCTTGCGCGCTCTTCTGGGCGATTTCCAGTTCGCTCAAGGGCTCGTCGCTCTTGGGTGTGAACTGCGGCGCACGTTGATTGAGCGTGAGGTAACCGGAGCGAGTTTCCATAGCTCCATATTCGATGGCGACTTTCCGTGCGTACAGCACGCGCTGGAGCGCTTGCTCATCGCCGGCCGGTTTGCCACCCGTCTTGTAGTCGATGACGCGGACGCGCTTGCCGTCCGCGCTGGCATCGATGCGATCGATTCGCCCCGACACGAAATGGCCACCGACCTCGAGCGGCTTCCATGCGAGATCGGCGCCAAATGGCCGCTCAGCCTCGCGGAACCAACAGTCGTCCGCTTGCTCGAACGACCAGCGCAGGAGCGCGTTCACGTCCGAAAGCACGCCGAGCAGGGTCGCGCGTCGCAGCGGTGTCATCGGTCCGGCGAATAAAAACGCACGCGCGCGTTCGCTCGCGAGTTCGAGCAATTGAGGTCGCTCGGCGTGACTTCGTCGCGCGAGCCCGCTCAACGCATGCGCGAGCGCATTGTGCACGAGAATGCCGCGCTCTCGCACGCTCGGGCCCTCGCTCACTTCTTCGTCGCGCACCGCGCGTAGCACAATCGCCGCGAAACCCTGAAAAGCGCAGCGCGCGTAGCGTTCGAGCTGCGTGAGCGCGAGCGGTCGGTCGGCATCGGCGGGCACCAGCCCGGCGAGGGGCCCGCTGCGACCGTTGAACGCATCCGGCTCTTGGCCAGGCCGTGAGTAGTATTGGATACGCGCGAGCTCTACGTGCGCTCGTGCTTTCGCATTCTCGCTCGCCGGGCGGAGGCTTGTCGTGCGCCGAGCCGCTGGATCCAACGGCGACGCGGGCTCACGGTATTGGAGCGTGTCGGGCAGCGCACTCACGAAGCGGCTGACTCCGCTGCTGCCGGAAGCGTCTCGTTTCGCCCAGGTGACGACGCGTGCGCGCGCGCGTGCGAGCGCTGAGCTCAGGGCGATCCGGACGAGCTCCGTCCCGTCCCTGGAGTCGAGGGGTCGCTCGCGCTCGGGCAGGCGGAGGCCGAGGTCGCGCGTGAGCAAGCCTTCGCGCGCGCTGCCCCAATCGAGGCTCGAAGAAGCCGCGCGGCAGACGACGACCAGATCCAGGTCGAGGGCAGCGATCTCCAAGGGGCGAGCGATCCGTAGGGTTCCACCATGACGTCCGCCGACGGGCGCGCTGGCTCGCTCGAGCGCGGCCGCGAGCTCGTCGGCGAATTCGTCCGGACTGACGAGTTCGTCGTCGAGGCCGAGTGTGGCTGCAGCCTCGACGACTTGAGCGAATGCCGTCTCGAGCGCGCGGGCGGCACGGGCGTTGTCACCCAGCGCGCGCAGTGCGGCGGGGTGCATCGCGAAAGCTCGTGCCAGCGTGCGAGCATCGCTCGTGAGCAGGCCGAGCTCGGCAAAGAGCTCGAGCCAGCCTCGTCGCGCCGCTCTGCGTGTCCCTTTCGAGTGTAGAGCCGCGAGCCGCGCCGATAGATTCGAGACCACGGTGCACGCGACCTCGATCGAGCTTCGCTCGTGCTCGCTCTTCGCGAGTTCGAGCTGAGCATTAAGTGCCTGCAGCAATTCCTCTCCGCTGCGATCGACGCCCAGCGGGATCTCCGCGATCTGTTCGATGAAATGGCGCCCAGCGTGCGGGTCGGCGCCGAGCGCCGAAAGCTCGAGTCCGGGCATGCGCAACAAGTCGACGAGCGCGTCGCGCGCGATTGGGCCGCGCGCAAGTCGCAGCAGATCGAGAACCGCGTGCGCCTCGGCCGCGCTACCGATTGGGCGTCCTTTGGGTTCGCTCCAGGCGATGCCGGCCGTCGATAGCTCGCTGCGCAGCGGCTCCAGGAAAGACTCATCGAGCTCGCTCAGCACCAACACGATGCGGTCGAGCGCGGCGCCATTCGCGAGCGCGTCGAGGACGGCTCGCACGGCAGCGCGCGCTTCGCTCGCTTCATGCGCCGCCTCTACGACCAAGATCGGTCCGTCGTGCGCGGTGGCGGTGGCGAACTCCAGCGTCGGGTGGTCGTTCTCTTCGAGCCAGTGTCTTTCGAATCGAGTCGCGAGCGCGCTGACGTCGGCGTCATGTGGCGGAAGCTCGATCGCGACGCCCTCGCCGCCGCGGGCACGTAACGTGGCGTGCACGGCGAGCAACCACGCGAGCAAATCGTTCTCGAAGCGGATCACGCCGCGCACGCGAACTCGGGATATTCCTTCGAACTCCGGTACCTCGGCTAGGCTGGCCGCGCGGGCGAGCGCCGCGTTCGAGCGCGGATCTCGTAAGCTTGCGGCGGCAAGCTCGTCTTCGAGTCGCTGCCAGACCTCTCCGATCAACTTTGCGCGCGGGTCTGCAAGTTTCGCCAGCGCCTCGCGCGGGGTCCCGGCGCGCCGCAGGCCGCCGATCGCGCGATCCATCGCGTCGGCGAGGGCGCTCTGCGCGCCGAGCGCGCGTCGCGTCGCCAGCCACACTGCCTGCGGCGAAGCCGCCGCCCGCGGTGAGACCTGAGTAGCCAGGCGCTCGAGCAGATTGGTCAGCGAGACGGCGCGTGCACCGCGGGCCGTGTCCTCGTCGACGTGCCACTCGCTCGGGACCAGAAAGAGCTCGCGAGTCGACGGGTGCGCCACTCGCAGCGGGCTACTTTCGGGAGCAGAGCTCGTCAAGCACGCTCGCGCTAGCCGCGCCAATCGGTCGAAACGCCCTCAGGCGCTGCGCTCACTCCGCGTGCGGGCGCCGCTTCTCGGCTTCGTCGCGCGAGCCGCCTACGGCTTTGTCAGCCGCGAAGCGAACCTCGGGCACCACCAGCGCGTCCGGAACGGGCATGTCCGGAACGATCAGGAGATCGAGCGAGAGCTTGGTGCTCGTGTCGTCGATCTTTTTCATGTGCCAAACGGCATCGAGCCGTTTGACGTTGCCCTTGACCATGTGACCGACCACCTGCTCCTCTTCGCCAACTTGCTTGGGCGGGTCGAAGCGCACGATCGCCCAAACTTTGGCGGCACCCTTGAGGATGGGCACCTGCAGGTAGACGTCCGTCTTGTCACCGCTGCGCCCGACTACGTGGGATTTCTCGAAGCGCGGAATGAACGCCGAGTAGTTCTTGAAGTCTTGTACGACTGCACGCACGGTGTCGACCGGCGCGTCTACGTTGACGCGCGCAGCGCCCGCGTTGGTGCTCGAGTACGGAGTCTTCACCTCGAAGCGCTCGACGTGTCTCCATTTGTCGAGATCCGGTCCCGCGTTGGGCGCGGCGCTCGCGCTCGCGCTGCTGAGGAGCGCGACACTGAGGGTGGCGCACAGGCCACTTACGCTTGCGATGTTCCCAAACCAACGGTGCGTCTTGTTCGACATGACTCCTCGAAGATCCACCACGTGCTACGTCTGCGACTCGAAAACTTGCTCACTGAGAGTCGTGGTGATTGGCGAACTGCTTTGCAGGCTTCGTGCCGACCCAGCCCAGGTGGAGAATATTGCACGCTCTCCGGGAAAAACGCCAGTCTCCGGCCCGTGGGTCGTCACACTTTTCGATCGCTTCGTGACAGATGGTTACGGCTGTCGTGCCTGCCGTGCCGCCCAGGCTCTGGGTGATGCATTTTCGATACAGCCCGGCGCGTACCGTGGTTCACACTATCCGTCCCTCGGAGGAGGGCTCGACGGGCGCCATCGTGCAGGTGCCGGAAAATTGGACGCCCTTGTCCATGAAAATTTCTGGGGAATGTAGGGTGCCACTCACGCGCGCGGGCACATACAGCTCGATAGAAGCGGTCGCGCGCACATTGCCTTGAACGTTGCCACCCTTGATGATCACTGTTGCGACGTCGATTTCGGCCTCGACTTCAGCACCATCACCGATGATCAGCGTGTCTGCGCTGCGGATCTCCCCGCGGAACGCGCCGTCGATGCGAACGCGCCCTTCGAAGTGCAATTTGCCCTCGAAGCGGGTACCGCGGCCGAGTAGTGCGGTGATCTCGGTGGCGGGGAGCTGCGTGGGCATTCGGGCATCCTAGCGAAAAACCACGGACCAGAGTAGCTGAAGGCGGCGTGAGCATGCCGCGGCCGAAGCCTGTGCGCACCGCCTTGGCGCTGTTGGTTCTCGCCACGCGGCTGCGCGCCGCACCGACGGATCCCGAGCCGGCCGCCGCTTCGCCCGCGGAGCCGGTAACCGCGCCGACCCCCGCGCGCGAGTATCGCGTGGATTTTTCGGCCGATCGCGTCGAAGTCGATCCGAAGCTCGGCACCCTCGAGCTCGACGGGAACGTGCACGTCAATGCACAAAGGTATCAGCTGACGAGCGAACATCTGCTGCTCAACCGTGGACCACGAGGCGTCGAAGCCGACGGTTCGAGTCACGTCGCATTTTGCGCGTGCCCGAATGCCCCGATCACGTTGCACGCGACCTCAGCTACGCTCGCACCTCCGACAGACGCCCTATTTTCGAACGCGGCTGTCGAGGTGGGCGGTGTTCCGGTCCTTTGGTTGCCCGGCCTCTGGCTGCGCGCGCCAACGCGCGTCGGTTTGACGCTGCCTGGCGTGTCCTATCGCGGACAAGACGGCTTTCTCGTCGGTGCGGGAGCGCATCTGCCGCTGCTCGTGGATGCTGGCCAAGTGAAGTCGGCTTTGGACGTCGGGGTCGGCACGTACGTCGCTCGCGGCGCGCGGGTGGAGACCGAGTTGACGACGGAGAGCAGTACCTCGCGAGTCGCCTGGGACCACGTGCGTGACAGCGCGCTCGAAATCGACGCCCACGGCAGCGCGCCGGCGTCCGGCGAAACCGTCGCGTTCCGCGCCGACGCAGAGCGCGGACCGCGCGGTCGTGTAGCCCCGTCTTCCCTTGATTTGGCGGCGAGGCGTATGGACCGGGCACGCGTTGGACTCGTGCACGCCGGCGATTTGGTGGTTGGCCTCGGTCTGCGCACGGACATCGCGCGCGGCAGCTCGCTGCGCGACTACGGCGCGTTCGGACCGGAGTTGTTCGTCGGGTACGGCGCAGGTCTCGGATCGAGCGCCAGCGTCGATCTGCTCGGCGCGACGCGAACGACCGTGGTCGACGGTCATGCGTTGACGCACGTGTCTCAGCGCGCCGAGCTGAGTGGTGAGCTGCGTCCAGGGCCATTGGGCGTCGGTCTGCGCCTGGGCGACACGTCCGCTCTGGATGTCTCCGAAAAGCGCGTCGACGGGGACGTGCGCACGGGGGCCGAAGGTCGCGTTGGCTTGCCGCTCGTGCGACAGTTCGCTCGCATCGCGCACTGGTTAGAACCGCTCGCGCTGGCGCGCGGCATAGTCGACACAGTGCCTCGGGGCGAAGCGACCCGCAGTCAGCACACGGCGATCCTGTCGACGGGCCTCGACACCTCGCTCGGCGATCGCGCGGCGCGCCAGGCAGCAAACCTGTCGCTGCGCGGCGCGTGGCTGAGTGATGCCCGCGCAGCGGAGCCCGCGCTCACGAGTCGGCTGGCCGTCGACGCGCGCTACATCGGAGCAAGTGAGCGCGTTGCGTACCTGACCGAGCAGCGCTCGCTCGTCTCACTTTCTCGTATGCGTTTTGGCGCGAGCGAATCGCTGCATCTCGGCTTGCACGCGGATGGAGCGAGTGTGGACTCCGCTGCGCGCGCGCGACCGCTCTTCGATGAAGAGTGGCTCGAAACCCCCGTCCCGCTCTTGGATCGCCCAGGTTGGAACGCGGGGGCGCTGGTCGGCGTGCCGCTCGGCGCGAGTCTCAGCGTGGGCGCTGGTTCGGACTATGATCTGACGGCGCGACGCTTGCTCGCGGCCTCCTCGCTCGTGCGCTACAGCCACAACTGCGGGTGCTTGGCGGTGGCCGCGTTCGTCGGCCATCGTCTCGGTCGCGGGGGTGTCGACGCGTGGCTCGGGCTCGATCTGATGCCCTGAGCCACGGGGATGTCCCGCTTATCGCCAAGCTGCTGTGCTTCAGGTAGCCTCTGCCCATCGTGCCGGACAGCGAACCGCCGAGATCGTCTCCGCCGCAGGCGCGGCCCGTCGCGGGTGCGCGCATCATCGTTGCCGATGACGATCGGATCACGCGCGAGCTGCTCGCCGGCATGCTCACCCAACATGGATTCGTGGTCGAGACTGTCGCGGACGGGCAAGCGGCCGTGGAGCGTGTTGCCAGGGGTAACGTCGATCTGGTGCTCTTGGACGTGCTCATGCCCCGGCTGACCGGGCTCGAGGCGTGCCGCCTGCTCAAAGGCATGACGAGTGACACGTTTCTGCCGGTCGTGCTCGTCACCGTCAAGACGGACACCGCGAGTCGTGTCGAAGGTTTGAAGATCGGTGCGGACGACTACGTGTGCAAGCCGTTCGACGAGAACGAGCTGATCGCGCGCGTCGAAGCGATGCTGCGCATCAAGCGCCTACACGATCACGTGGTTCAGGCGCGCGCCAAGTTGGAACAGCTCAGCCTGCACGATGAGCTCACGGGCCTTTTCAACTACCGCTACCTGCATTCGCGCTTGAGCGAAGAGTTCAAACGCGCGGAGCGCTACCATGAACCGCTCGCCTGCGTCGTGATCGACATCGATCGTCTGCAGGCGCACAATGAAGCAGCCGGCCGAAAAGAAGGGGATTTGGTGCTCAAGGCCGTGGCTTCCGCGATCCGCGGTTCGGTGCGCGAGGTGGACGTCGTGGCGCGCTTCGGCGGAGACGAATTCTTGGTGGTGTTGCCCAGCACGCATTTCGCCGGCTCGGTCACGGTGGCCGAACGCATCTTCAAGGACGTCAACAGCAGCGGCGCAGCGGCGAGGCCCGCATTGCCCATTTCTCTCTCGATCGGCGTCGCCCTGTTTCCGTCGCGTGACGTGCACACCAAGGACGCACTATTGCGCGCGGCTGACGCCGCGCTGCATTCCGCCAAGCGCGACGGCGGGAACAGAATTTGCGTGTATCAGCAGCAGGGCCACATGTACACGCCAGTGGTCGGTGAGGTTGGCTCGCGACCCGGCTCGAACAAGCCAGGCTCGCGTGCGGCTCGTCGCCCCTCCAGCAAGCCACCTCGGCCGGGAACGGGCAAGGGCTCGGATCGCCCGTCGCGAGGGCGCCCGCAATGACGTTGCCGCTGCGGGCGCGATCGGGTGAATACGGCCAAGTGCCGGTCGACGACGCGCCGCCGCGCGTGCTGGTAGCCGACGACGAGCCGACGTTGCGCCGCACCTTGGCACGTTTGCTCAATAGCCGCGGCATGACCGTGCTCACCGCCGACGATGGCGCCGCCGCGATCGAGTTGCTCGGTCGCGAAACGGTGGACGTTGGCTTGTTCGACTTGATGATGCCGCGAGTGGGCGGTCTGGAGCTGCTCGAGCACGTGCGCAGTACGCACACCGGCATCGAGGTGATCATGATGACTGCGTTCGGCGACGTCGAGACGGCCGTGAAAGCGGTGCGCGCCGGCGCGTACCACTTCTTGACCAAGCCGTTTCGTTCGAACGACGAGGTCGTGCTGACGGTGGCGAAAGCGGCGGAGCGTCGCCGTTTGCTCGATCGCACGATGCAGCTCGAGCGTCGCCTGGAAGAGATGGAGAAGTTCGGGGAGCTGATCGGCAACTCCCAGCGCATGCAGGAAGTGTATCGGCTTTCCGTCGGGGTGGCGCCAACGTCCTCCACGGTATTGATCTTGGGTGAGAGCGGCACCGGCAAAGAACTCACGGCGCGCGCAATTCACCAGAATTCCCCGCGAGTAAGTAACCCGTTCGTCGCCGTCAATTGCTCGGCGATCCCGGTCGACCTCGTGGAAAGCGAGCTATTTGGACACGTGCGCGGAGCGTTCACGGGAGCCACCGCCACGCGTGCAGGCCTGTTCGAGTCCGCCGATCACGGCACGCTCTTTCTCGATGAAGTCGGCGACCTGCCGCCGCTCGCGCAGGTCAAGCTGCTTCGCGCGCTGCAAGAGGGCGAGGTAAAGCGCGTCGGGTCCAATGAGACGCGCACTGTCGACGTGCGCGTCGTGGCTGCTACGAACGTGGATCTGCGAAGCCGAATCGCCGCCGGCCGCTTTCGCGAGGATCTTTACTATCGACTGAACGTGGTGCCGATCTATTTGCCGCCGTTGCGCGAGCGTCGCGAGGACGTTCCGTTGCTCGCCTATCACTTCCTTCACAAGTATGCGTCGCGCTCGGGTAGCCAGGTGAAGAAGATCTCGCCAGAGGCGATGCGTGTTCTTTCCGCCCAGCGCTGGCCCGGCAACGTGCGCGAACTCGAGAACGCGATCGAGCATGCCGTCGTGTTCTGCAAGGACGACACGTTGACGCCGGCTGAATTGCCTTTTTCGAAGTCACAAGGCGGTGGAGGCGACTCGGGCGGCGGGCTCGCGATGGGCGGCGCGCAAGGGTTGGTGGATCTGACCTATCGCGAAGCCAAGGAGCGTTCGCTACAGACGTTCGAGGAAGCCTATTTCCTGGCGCTGCTTCAGCGCACGTCGGGTAACGTGTCGGAAGCGGCGCGGCAAGCCGGTCTGGATCGCTCGAATTTTAGGCGTGCCGTGAAGCGAGCCGGAGTAAAGATCCGCGACGACGAATGAAGCTCGGACTTTTCGCAACGACGTTGCTCGCGCTGATCGCGGCGGCGAACTCGCCCGCGTGGGCTGCTGACGAGGCGGAGGAGCTCAACGAGGCCGCCGGCACCCCGCCGGCCATGACGCGGCCTGGAGCGCACGTGCTGTCTCTCAAGCGCTGCCTGGAGCTCGCCGCGCTCAACTACCCGAAAGTGAACGGCGCCAAGGCTCGCTTGGACGCGAAGCGCGCGGAGCTAGACCAAGCGTACACTGCGCCCTTCAGTGACTTCACCGCGAGCGGTGGGCTCGGGCTCGCGCCGACGGTGCGCGGCACGTCTGTCTACAGTCCAAATACGGACGTGGCGCTCACCTCGAACATGGGGCTCGCCTGGCAAGTCGGGGTGGACGGCGCGATTCCGCTTTGGACCTTCGGCAAGATCTCGAATCTGTGGGACGCCGCGCGCGCGCAAGTGCAAGTGGGGATGCACGAGGTCGAAAAGGAGCGGAACGAAGTCAAACTCACGGTACGCAAGGCGTACTACGGCATACAGCTCGCACGAGACGCGCTCGCCCTCTTGCACGAGGCCAGCGATCGCATTGACAAGTACATGGGGCGCCTCGAAAAACGAGTGAAGGAGGGGGAGGGGGATGACATCGATCTCTTGAAGCTGCGCATGTACCGTGCGGAGCTCGACGCACGCATCAGTGAAGCGACGCGCCAGGAGGCGGTAGCTCTATCCGGGTTACGTTACTTGACGGGCAGCAGCACCGACATTGATATCGGTGACTCACCACTCAAGCAAATCAATCATCGCTTGGGGCCGGTCGTGCGCTATCTGGACGCAGCGCGCCTGTATCGTCCCGAGGTGAACATGGCGCGCGCCGGTGTCCTGGCTCGCGAAGCACAGGCTCGTGGCGAACAAGCCAAGTTCTTCCCGGACCTCGCGTTGGGCGTCAATTTCCGATACGCGAACGCGCCGCAAATCACCGATCAGCGCAATCCGTTCGTGAAGGATCAAGCGAATTTTCTGACCTACGGCGCGGCCATCGTCTTCCGATACAAGCTGGATTTCTTGCCCCAATCCGCGCGCCTCGCGCAGGCCAACGCGAATCTCGAAGAGATCCGTGCGACCGAACGCTACGCGCTCGGTGGTGTCGGAACCGAGGTGGAGCAAGCGTACCTCGAAGCGCAAGATGCGGGGCGACGCCTCGAGGCATACGGCCGTGCCACTTCGTACGCGAAGCAGTGGATGGTGCAGGTGCAAGAAGGCATCGACGTCGGCACCTTCGAGGATCAAGACATCGTAGACCCAGCGCGCGAGTACGCGACCAAGCGCTTTCTTCAGCTCAACGCGACCTTCGACTACAACATGGCGCTCGCGAAGCTCGCGCTGGCCACGGGCTGGGACGTAGTTGCTGGTGACGGCGACTAGGGCCTACTCGTCGATCGCATCGGCGTCCGCGCCGCCGTCTTCGCTCTCGACGGGTTCGTCCTCGCTGCTCATGTCCAAATCGGAGTCGGACATGGAGTCGAGGTAAGGCTCCGGCTCTGCCGCTAGCGCCGACAGGCCCTCGATTGGTTTGCTCCCCGCCGCGCCGCGCGGCTTGGTCGCGTCGTAGTCCTCGATGCGCTTCTCGATGCTGAGTAGCGCGTTGGTGATCGATTCGTTCACCATCGATACGATGACCGGCAATTGACCCTTGAGAGCTTCGTAGTAGCGCTGGCGCTCGGTGGAGTGAACGATGGCGGGTGGATGCCCGGCGCGCATCAGCAGCAAATTCATCAGCAAGCGTGACACTTTCCCGCTGTCCTGCGGGAAGGGGAACACGCGCAACAAATCGTAGTGAACACGCGCTGCGATCCGTACCGGACTCTTCAGCTTCTTCGGCTCGGGCCCGTTCAGCCAGTCCATGACCTGCCGTACTTTGTAGGCGATCTTGTCGGGCGCTGCGTACTCGTGAAAGTACAGGCGATGCTGCGGAATGTCCTTGCGATACTTGACGGTTTTTACGTCCCCCTCTTCGGGGTGCAGGATGCAATAAATCTTTTTGATCGTATCGACGTTGATCGGGACGCGCTTCTTTTCCGATAACTCGCGCACGAACTCGATCGCTTGGCGGTGCCGTCGAATCTCGTCGCACACCGGTTGCAGGCCGGAATCCGCGACGACCGAGACGTTGGGATCGATTGCCGTCTTCAGCTCTTGAAACGTGTACACGACGCCTTCGAGAGCGCTGTCGTGGTACACCCAGGACATCTCGAAGCTCTCGCGGTATTCGTGACGGAACTGGTCGTCGAGCGTGTTCAGACGCGCGGTAATGCGGGCCCAGCGTTCCTCGACCCCAAGCGTCGGCTGTGGCGGTGGAGGCGGCAAGGGCGCAGCCGCGGGTGGCGGTGTCGGGGCTCGCAGGGGTCCGTCGTTGAGCGTATCGACGCGAACGCCAAGTAGCTTGATGCGATGGGGAGCCTCGTCACGACGCGTCGTCCCGGATTGATTCGGGATCGCGTCCGGGCGGTAGACACGCGTGCTGCCTCCACGGCCGGCGCCGTCGGCTCGCTGCGCTCGCTTGCTCGCGCGCGCCACACGCCCCTCCAACGCACGTCGAGCCGCTTCGCGCTCAGCGCGCAGGCGCTCCCGTTCGGCTTCTTTCGCCTTGCGATACGCTTCGCGCTCGGCTTCCTTGCGTGCGCGCTCTTCTTCCTTTACCCGGCGCGCGGCGTCGCGCGCAGCGTCTCGTTCAGCAATCTTGCGTGCGCGCTCGGCTTCTCGCTCTTTGCGCACGCGCTCACGCTCCGCGATTTTCGCCTTTTCCGCGGCGACGCGGCGCACTTCGCGTTCTTTGGCAGCCCGCGTCCGTTCGGCGGCCTTGGCCTTTTCACGCTGGGCGCGTTCTCGTGCGAGCTCTTTCTTTTCGCGTGCAGCGTCTTTGGCCTTCTTGACGCGTTCCGCTCGGGCAAGCTTTTTGGCGCGCGCCTTCTCTGCAGCGAGCTTTTTTCGGTCCTGGTCGCGTTGCTTCTTCTCTCGCGCGCGCGCCTTCTGCTCCGCGACGCGCTGCTTCTTGAGCGCCGCCTTGCTCTTCTTGGCGTTCGCGGCAGACGGCTTCTTCTTCTGCAGGGCTACTTTTTTCTTCGCCTTCGCCCTAGGCTTAATCTTCGAGCGGCCAGCCGGCTTCTTTTTTTTCTTTGCAGCCGGCTTTTGGGTCGGCCGGCTACGCTTGGTCGCCTTGGTCTTACGACGCGCTTTCTTGGAGGTAGCTCTCTTGCGAACGGACATCAGCGGAATATCAAGAGAAATAGTAAATTGGCTCCCCCGTGGTGCGTGGCCGATTGGCCCTTCACCGTCTGGCGCGAGTCGGGGGCTGCGGGGTTGGGATTCCCTGCATTTGGCCCCCGGCAAGGTAGTCGGCTCGGCTACGATCCGTCAAGCACCGCCGAGTCGTTGCGAGCGTACGTCATGCTTTGTTGCAATGCTCACAAAACGCGGGAAATCAACGAATCTGGGGGTTCGGTTCTGCATAGCGCACGAGCAATCGCGTGTGCGCCTCTCGAGCGCGCTTGCCTCGAATAGGAGCTACGCCCGGAAGTAGTCGGGAAAAAGCTCGCTTCGCGCTAGCGGCGCGGCCCGTGCCGTCAATACCTCGACCCCAGTGTCGGTGACCAAGACGGTGTGTTCGAATTGGGCGGATAGCGAGCCGTCGAGCGTGATCGCCGTCCATTGATCTTCGAGCACTTCGACCTGCCAATCGCCCAGATTGACCATGGGCTCGATCGTGAAGGTCATGCCGGGCTTGAGGCGCTCGCCCTTTCCCCATTTTCCGTAGTGCAAGACCTTGGGTTCGTCGTGAAACTTGCGGCCGATACCGTGACCGACGAAGTCCCTAACTACGGAGCAGCCATGACCCTCCGCGAATTCTTGGATCGCCGCTCCGATGTCGCCGAGCCGCCCACCGGGCCGAACCTGCTCAATACCTAGCTCTAGGCTGCGCCGCGCGATCTCGACGACCTTCTTGGCATCGCCGCTCGGCACTCCGACATAGAATGTCGCTGAAGTATCCCCGTGAAATCCCTTATAAATATGCGTGACATCGATGTTGATGATGTCGCCATCGCGCAGCACGCGCTCGCTCGGAATCCCGTGGCAAACGACCTCGTTGATCGAGGTACAGACGCTCTTGGGAAACCCTTTGTAGTTGAGGGGTGCGGGGCGCGCTCCCCGCCTCAGAGTATCAGCGTGGACGAACGTGTTGATCTCCTCCGTCGTCACGCCGGGTCGCACCAGGTCCGCGACGGCCAGGAGGGTCTCGCCAGCCATCCGGCAGACCTCGC
>DASXKQ010000077.1:0-5019 GCA_036496745.1 Polyangiaceae bacterium | reverse complement strand
CGGGCAGCATCGTACTTTCCGAGGTCGTTGTAGGTGACCATCAGGTTGAGCTGCGCCTCGGTGTAATTGGGATTGAGCTCCACGGCTTTCTCGAAGTACTGCACGGCTTGCGTGAAGTCGCCGTGTGAGTGAGCGATCACTCCGAGCATGTCGAATACGTCCGCGAAACGATCCGTGGCCGCCACCACCTGACGGAGCAGGTACTCAGCCTTGTCGAGCTCACGCTTCTGGTAATGTTCGCGGCCCAGCAGGAGCAGCTGCTTGAGATGGTCGTCCATGGCCGCTCGAGTGTCTTTCAAAGCTTGGTCCGTTGGAAGCAGTGGTTCTAATCACACCTGAATCAAGCTCGCTTTTCCCCAGGATATCGAGACGTCACCGGACCCTCATTGCGCCCGGCACGCGCTCTCCGCCCATCCGCGCTTGCTCCATCTGGCGGTCACTGCTACCCCCGGGCACGTGGCCTCGTCACCGGGAGCCGGTCCGCGTCACGTCGGCAGCGTCGTGGATCCCTCAGTACGCGAAGACGGCGAGCTCGAGCCGGATCTGCGCCTCAGGTCAGAAGCACCGCCGAACGACTCACCGGACCCTGGTGACGCCGCCCACGCGTCTCCTTTCGCGGAGGCGCATCACCCGGTCCGCGATCGCCTGTTGGCGCGCGCCCACGCAGCGCGCGATGTAGGCCAAGAGCCCTCGGCCCCCGTGCACGGCAGCCTCGACGAGATCGCGCAGACTCGTGAACACGCCGCACCGCGCAGCGAGCTCGATGTGCTCGGGCCGCCTGGTCATCGCGCACCTTCGGCGCCGCTTGGAGCGCGCCAGCGTGCCCAGCTTTCACCCACTCTACTCTCCGTGTTCGGTGCTCTGATCGGCGTCGCTACCGTCGTTTCGCTCACCGCGCTGATGATCACCATCGATCGCCGGCATGCTCCGGCTTCGCAGGTGAGCACCGCCCCCGAGCCAGTCGCCAGCGCTGCACCCGCGATCGAAGTCCCGCCATCGGTGAACAAACCCCCTCGCCAAAAAGTGCCGGGCCCGTGGCGCATCACGGACGCCAAGGGTGATCCGAAGCTCCACGTCTTGGAAGGCAAGATCGGCACGGACTCGTTCATCAAGGCGGTCAGCAACGCCAAGCTCGAGGAAAAGGAAGCCTACCGAGTGCTCGCCGCGATGAAAGACGTGCGCGACCTCAACAAGTGCAACAAACAGGACCATTTCAGCGCGCTCGTGGAGCGTGCGACCTCGCGGCTCAAGGCCTTCGAATACGTGACCTCGACCGAAGAAGTCTACCAGGCACGAGAAGGCGCGGACGGCTTCCTCAAAGCGGCCAAGCTCGATCTCAAGCTCGAACGCGGACAAGTCACCGGCTCACTCGTGTACGACGGCAAGAACTTCGACGCGTCCGCGCAGAAAGCGGGCTTCGATCCGGGGCTAGGACACGTCGTCGCGCTCGCGCTCCAAGGTCACATGCAAATGAGCGAGCTCGAGCGTGGCGACGTCGTGCGCGTGATCGTGCAAGAGGTAAGCATGCTCGGCGAGTTCGCGCGCTACTCGGGCGTGGAGGCCATCGAGGTGCGCCACTCCGACGGCAAGAGCGAACCGCTGCGCGTTTACTACTTCGACGTGCCTTCCCTGCGGGGTTACTACGACGCGACCGGCAAATCGCCGACCGAAGGCGGCTGGCGCAAGCCGATCAAGGATGCGCCGATCACCTCGCCCTTCAACCCGAAGCGGATGCACCCGATCCTGCACAAGGTCATGCCGCACCTCGGCACGGACATCGGCGCGCCGATCGGCACGCCCGTCGGCGCGTCCGCGCCCGGCACGGTGAGCTTCGTCGGTCCCGGCGGCCCCGCGGGAAATCTGCTCAAGATCATGCACCCGGACGGCGTCGAAACCGGCTACGCGCATCTGTCGCGCTACGCCGAAGGCATCAAGGTCGGGGACAAGGTCAAGCGCATGCAGGTGATCGGCTACGTGGGCTCGACCGGGCGCTCCACGGGCCCGCACCTGCATTTCAGCGCGAGCCGCGACGGCAAATTCTTCGACGCTGAGACGCTCAATCTGGACGGCATGCGCGTGCTCGGCAAAGAGGATCGGGACCAGTTCGCGCTGGTCGCCGCGAAGTACAACCCGCTGCTGGACGCCATCCCGCTGCCGACGCCTCCCGCGGGCATGAAGCCCGAGCCGAGCCCGGTGGCCAGCGCAGCACAGCCCACCGGGTCGCCCGCCGCGAGCGACGATCCGAGCCTGAACGACGGCAGCGAGACGGCCGACGAAAGCGCGACCACCGCGCCGGCTGCTTCCGGCAACCCGCCGGCCGCAGCGCCCGCGTCGAGCGGCAAGCCACACAGCTCGATCTATCTCACCGACAAAGAGTTGATGAAGGCCCAGAGCGCGACCGACGACGGCGAGGTCGATTGAACCGAGCGCGCCTTCAGCTCGAGCGCGGATTGCGCGCGCGATGATCCGAAGGATCCAAGCGGAGCGTGAGCACGAAGCTCGAGCCTCGTGGCACGGCGTCTTCCAGTAAAATCGTGCCCCCGTGCGCCTCCGCGATGTGCTTCACGAGCGCCAATCCGATACCGCTGCCGCGCACTTGCTTGCCGGAGGCCGTATTGCCACGCACGAAGCGCTCGAAAATGCGTTTGCGATCTTCGGCGGCGATGCCTACACCGCGGTCCGTGACTCGGATCTCGAGCAGGCCAGCGCGGCGCCGGACGTCCACTGAGATCACCTTGCCGTCCGGCGCGTATTTGAGCGCGTTGTCGACCAGGTTGATGACGGCAATTTCGATCGCGCGCTCGTCGAGACGGACGGGAGGCAGCTCGTCGTGAAACGCGAGCTCGAGCGCGACTTGCTCGCGATCGGCGCGAATGCGGCAGGCCTCGATCGCGCGGGTAATGACCTCCTCGGCGCGACATTCGCTGAACTCGTAGCCAGCCTTGCCCCGTTCGACCTTGGCAAAGTCGAGCACGTTCTCGATCAGCGCTCCGAGCCGATCGCTTTCATTGACGATGATCTGCAGATACTGCTGCCGCTTCTCGTCGTTTTCGACGCGACCGCTCTGCAGCAGCTCACCGAACATGCGTACGAGCGAGAGCGGCGTCTTGAGCTCGTGCGACACATTGGCGACGAAGTCGCTCTTCAAGTTCGAGAGCTTGCGCTCGCGCTCGGCGGCCACCAAAATCACGATCAAGCCCGCGATCACGACCAACCCGGACAGCGCGACCAACACCATCTCCAGAACGCGGCGCCGTGCGACGGCCGCCGCGAGCTCTTCAGCGGACGTCATGCTCACGTTGAGCGTCCATTTGTACAGGGTGGTCTCGAATGGCCGGCCGAGCGTCAAACCACCGCGGCTGATCGGGGGGCCGAACACGATGCGTCCTTCGCCGTCCACCACGTTGACGCGGCTTTGCTGGCCGTCGGACACGTCCGCGTACAAAGCTGGGAACAGATCATGGACAATGCGCGGCACGTCGTGCCACACCACGACTAGATAGTGTCGACCCGCGCTCTGCTGTTCCCAATGGCTGAGCAGGTAAGCCTGACCGTGGACGCTCTTGTGCAAATGCCTGAGCTCGTCGATCGGCTCGTGGTCGAGCTTCATGTCACCGTACATGTTGGTCACGAGCAAGCGCACGAAGCGCTCGTGCTCGGGTCCCGGCGCGCGCGATGCGACCGCAACCACGTCGCGATCGGGTGAGCTCAGATCGACGAGCAGTACTTCGCGCACCGTCGGCGTTTGCAACGCGGCCGACTCCAGCCATTTTGCGCCGAAATCCGTGCGTTCGCGCACGTCAATCATCGAACGCACGGAGTTGTCTTGTTCGATGATGCGCTTGTCGAGGCGATCTGCCTTCTCGTTGGCGAGCAGAAGCGTCGCCTCGATCACCGACTGCTCGCGTAGCTTCTCCAGCTGAAAGCTGGAGCGAAACATCACGCCGGCCAACACCAACACCGCGAGCACGATCGCAGGCAATAGCAAGAAGGTGAGCAGCCGCTCACGCCGCGGTCGATCGGCCATAGTCGGGCCAAACGATAGCAGACGCGCTAGCGACCCAGGATTACGTCGGAGTCGAGCACGATCGGCCGATTCACCAGAAACTCGGCGAATTGCTCGCAAATATAGTCGAGCGCGTTGATCTCACCTTCATGAAACGGCAGGTCCCCGAGCGGATTGACGAGCTCGATCATGCCCAGGTAGCGCCCACCTTGGCGAACCGCTCCGCACAGCGCCACGCGCGGCGCGACTCCCACGGTTTGCCAGCGCGGCGTGGCGAAGCGAGCGTCCTGACTCACATTCGCTAGAGAAACCGCGCTGAGCGCGCGCATCACGAGCATGCACAGCGCATCTTGATCCGAAAGACGGCTGAGCAGCACGTCTCGAGGATGCGCGCCCTTTGCGCGCACCACGACGAAGTTCCTCGAATTGATGTCGAACACGTGCAGGAGCACACCCTCACACGGCAACACCTCGTTCAAAACCGTAAGCACGAAGTCTGCGCCGACCGCGATGTCGCGCATGAAGTGCAGTTCGTGCATCGTCTCGAAAAGGTCGCCGATCAAGTCCTCGCCGGGGGCTCTGCGCCGCGCCGCGATTGCGATCCGCGGTCGTGACGGACGCTCGTTGGTCGGCGCAGAGGCCGGAGCCGTTGGCGCCACTGGAAGATTGAGCACGGTCGGCGCGGTCGCCACCGCCGAACGGTCGACGATCACCGACGCGCTCGCGGGGGCCGCGATGGCCGGCGGGCTCTCGGGCACTACGGCGGGCGCTGGCGTGATCACCGCCGGCACTGGCGCCACGAGAGCGGGCGTCGGCGCTACGGCAACGGGAACTGGCTCTACAGCGGGCGCCGGCGCCACGATGGCAGGCGCTAGCTCGACGACGGGTGCGGCGACAACCAACGGCGCTTGCACGGGAATCGGAAAATGATTGACGGGCTGCGCCGCGACCGGCGTGGGAGCCGCACCGGTCGGAAGCGTGGACAGCGTCTGCGATGCCGGAACACCCGAGAG
>DASXKQ010000076.1:0-1921 GCA_036496745.1 Polyangiaceae bacterium | reverse complement strand
TGCGCGTCGTGCGCTTCTTGCAAAACGCTTGGGGTTTTCCCGTGGACTTGTGGCCCCTCGATCTGGGGGCTGAGCGCTACCTACGCGACGGCACGACCCTGCCCGACGAACTCAAGCGCGAGATACGCGAGAGCTGTGCTGGGGTTCTTTTGGGCGCGTTCGGGGATGCCCGAGTGCCGGACTTCGTGCACGCGCGCGAAATCCTGCTTGGCATGCGCACAGGCTTCGATCTGTACGCCAACGTGCGGCCGGTGCGTGCTCTCTCGGACCGCCTCGTGCCGCTGCGAGGGCGAACAGCTGCGGACGTCAGGTTCGTAGTATTCCGTGAAAATACGGAGGGGCTCTACACTGGTATTGGGGGACAGCTGCGTCGGGGCTCGCCGGACGAGATTGCGATCGAGCAGGACATCAACACGCGCAAGGGGGTGGAGCGCATTTTACGCGCGGCGTTCGATGCGGCGCGCGTTGCCGAGCGCCCGCGTTTGCACATGGCTGACAAGTCGAATGCTCTGCGCCACGGCCACGAGCTTTGGCTGCGAGTGTTCAATGAACTGCGCGACGAATATCCGCACGTCGTGGCAAGCCACGTCTATATCGATGCCCTCTGTCTGGGGCTCGTGCAAGATCCTGGGCAATACTCGGTGATCGTCACGAACAATTTGTTTGGAGACATCGTGACCGATCTGGGCGCTGCCCTACAGGGAGGGCTCGGTGTTTCCGCGAGCATGTGCGTCAATCCAGACGACCCAGCGCGGGTTAAATTGTTCGAGCCGGTACACGGTTCTGCGCCGGACATCGCGGGCAAAGGCATCGCGAACCCAATGGCCGCGCTTCTGTGTGTGTCGTTACTCGCCTCGGAATTGGGCTTTGCCCAAGTGGGCGTTGAGCTGGAGGCAGCGGTGGCTGCTGCCGTTGACGCCAACCAGTGCACGCCAGACCTTGGCGGGCAGCTAGGCACCTCCGCGGTCACGGATGCCGTTCTTGCGCGGCTTTCGCGCCGTTGAGGGGCGGCGCAGAGCCAAAAACTCGGCTGGGCACACGGGGTTGTGGTACGGCCGGGAGATGGTCGGCGCTCCCCGTGATGAGGAAACCGCTCACCTTACCGGCGCTCGCGCGGACTTCGTCAGCGGGCTCAACCGGCGGGTGGACGCGTTGCGGCAGGGGCTGCGTGGCGTCGAGCAAAGCCCGGACGATGCGACCCAGAGGAACGGCCTGCTCCGACGCCTGCACGCGCTCGGGTCGGCATCGCGGGTTTTGGGCTTCGCGAGCGTTGCGGAAGCCCTGACTGAAGCCGAGAAGAAGTTGAGACGTTCGGAATTTGCGGACGTCGCCCGCTCGCTCGACTTGCTGCCGTCGCTGGTGCTCGGCGTGCCGATGTCACCTCGACCACCAACAGTGGAGCCCGCCGAACGCGGTATGCCCACATCGTGGCCGCTGAGCGTGCTCGTTTTTGGCACCCAGTCGCTGGTGGACGCGCTCACCGCAAACGACGGCCCATCGGTCGAATGTGAACGGACCGAGGAACTACAGCGCGCCCGGGAGCTCGCACAGCACTTCGGCCCGGACCTCGTGTTGATCGATGCGGACAAGCCCGCTGCGCGCGAATTCCTGGAGCTGCTGAGCAAGGATGACTCGATCGGTCCGTTGCCGATCGTCGTGATCGGCGCGTTCGACCACCCGGACGCGGCGTCAAGCTTCATTAGACTCGGCGCCACTCGGGTTCTCCCCAAGCCGGTCAGCCCGGATACCCTGCAACGCACGGTGATCGAGCTGAAATCGCGCCGATCTGAGGCACGGGTGGGCCAAGAGCCGTTGGGTGAGCTATCGGTCGAAGCGTTGACCGAACGCATCGCCGCTGAAGTGCGTCGGGGGCTGCTGGATGCTGTCGATAGCGGTGGTCGTGGAGCGCGGGTGAGTTTTG
>DASXKQ010000075.1:0-4299 GCA_036496745.1 Polyangiaceae bacterium | reverse complement strand
CTCTTTATGCGAGAACATATTCGTTTCGAGTAGGACGCGCATGTAGCCATCCAGGTAACCATGTGCGCGAGCGATCTTGTTGTACCCCACGCCCTCAGTGCGCAAGCGCAGGACATCGTGCAGCAGAGCCCGCAAATTCTCGAGCATTTCGGCCTTCGACGTGTTTGCCATGGAATAGACTCCTGTCTCGGACAACGCGGTCGCCCGCGTGCTTTCCCCGCTACCTGAGCCGAAACGAGCGGGCCAAGTTGTCGGCGCTGGTTGTCGATCGCCCGAAAACGTCTTATGCTTCCTAAGTCACGCAGGTGGACCCGAAAATGGGCCGCCATGACGCGACGCATTAGGAGCTCCCATGAAGCTCAGCATGTTCAAGTCGAAGATCCACCGCGCGACGGTGACGCATGCGGACTTGGCGTACGAAGGCAGCGTAACCATCGACAGTGATCTGCTCGAGGCAGCGCAGATTCTTCCGTACGAGGCCATACACATCTGGAACGTCACTCAAGGCACGCGCCTGATCACGTACGCGCTAGAAGGGCCGGCTGGCTCCGGCGCCATCTGCGTAAACGGCGCGGCCGCACATCTCAACCGGCCTGGGGACGTCGTAATTTTGGCCACTTTCGCCGAGATGACTCCGGAAGAGGCCCGGCAGCACCGCCCGATCGCCGTGCGCGTCGATGCGCGCAATCGCCTCGTCTCCAAACACGAGGACGAGAAACCGGGCCCGCTCCTCGATTCCATCGGCCTTTCGCGGCTGGACTCATAAGCTCCGGCATCCGCGGAAGAACAGCCGCACGCGACCCTCGTCCGGCGTTTGGTCGCGTTTGTGTTACCGGCGAGCCGAAACTTGCTCTAATAGGCGAGCCTCACATGGAGGAAGCGCTACGCCCCACCGAGCCCGCCACGGCATTGGTCGCACACCCGCATGCGTCCGCGCTGTCCGATCTCGCGCTCAAGGCCGCCACGGACGCGGCGCTGAATCATCGTTTCGATTTTGCGACGCCCGGTGCACACGCTCGCTCCCCCGCCCTGGAAGGCGCCACGCTCCGTGTCGAGGACGCGCAAACCGACTTTGGAAATCTGCTCGCGGTGCTGGAGCGCGGCGCTGAAACCGAAAACGAACGCCAGTTGCTCGGCGCGCTCTTGGCCATTGGCGTCGCGCGCACCATGTCCGACGACGACGCCGCGGTGGACACGCTCGCGAGTCAACTGGTGTGGCTCGCAACCCACACGCCCTGCAACGCGCTTTCATCGATCGACGCGGCGCTCGCCGATCGCGCGGGGGTGCTGTGGGAAGCGATCGGTCGCATCGCTGGCAAGGGCCCCGAGTCCGTGAACGCGAGTCTTCCCACATCGCTCGTCGCCGCGGCGGCGCTCGTTCACAGCAAGTCGGACACGGCCTACCGCATTCGCCTACACCTCGCTCAGACCGCTGACGATCCGGTATTGCGCGCTCTGCTCGGTCGCAGCGGCCGGACGTCGGAACTTCGCGGCGAGCTCGGCACGGCTCCACTCAGCCCTCTCGCCACCGCGCTGCTCGCGTTCACGTTGGTTTTGTTCCTGATACGAGGCCTACGCCTGCTGGCCCGCGTGGCGTTGAACTACAAGAAACCAGCGCTATTGAGGATCAGCCCCGAGGGGCTCGAGCTTTCCTATCGCACCGAGCTGATGGGCAAGGTCATTCGCGATCGCTCGACGTTGGTTCCGCTCGCAAACTTGTCGCGTGTCACGCGCGAGGTCCGTTACGCCCGCGTCGGACTGTACGCAGGCCTCACGGCGCTGGTCCTGGGCACCTATTTCGGCGTGGGCTTGATCGTGGACGGAGTTCGCGTGCCAGGAGGCTCTCCCCCACTGCTCGGCATGGCGGTGTTCTGTATTCTGCTCGGGCTCGCTTTCGATTTCCTGCTCTCGACCGCATCCGACAGTGCTCGCGGTCGTTGCCGTGTCGTCGTCGTGCCGCACAAGGGTCGTCCGCTGTGCGTCGGCGCGTTGGATCCAACCAGCGCCGATGCCATGCTCACGAGCATTGCCGAGCACGCGCACGGTTAAGCCCTATTTCGGCGCCGGGGCCTTGCTGCTCCCAGCGGGCTGGACCCGGATCATTCCACCGTCGACGGGCACGGGCGCCGCCATCGGTGCTGCGCGATGACGCTGCTCTCGATCCGTGAGCGCGGCCGACGCGAAGTCGAGACCCGTTGACAGCTGCGACGCCGTGGCGCGCAGGTACCCGTGGATCTTGGTACCGTCCGAGGTGAACTTGTATTGCTCGAGGAAACGGTGCTTTTGCTCGCCCACGAACATCGAAAAAATGCCGAGATCGAGCTGCGCGACCGCGTCGATTGCCTTGTTGAGCGTCTCGGCGTCGTCCCGCGCCGCGCCCTCGCTTTCGTCCTCTGCTTCGATGTCGAGGACCGCTCCGCCGTCGGATAAACCGGTGACCAGTCCACGCGCCCATTTGATGGAATGAGGGATGGTCACGGGCAAGCCTATGAACGCGCGCCAGGGGGTGGCGAGGTAGAAGTTTACGGCCTCCGGACCCGCTCCCGGGTCGAGTCGGATCGATTTGCCCGCTTTCAGCGTGCTCTCGTACGCAGCGGGAGTGACGAGAGCCACCGTCTGCGCGTTGGGAAAGACGGCTCGGCGCTCCGCGCGATCCGCGTGAAATTTGGCCGATGGAACGCCGGCATCCAACCACTCCCCGCTCGGGTCCGTCTTGACGAGTGCGTCGACCGCGGCGCGCATGCGATCCGCAGGCAAATGGTGCTTGAGCACGATGCACACACCGCTGGTGTCGCGCAGCTGCGATCCGACGATGAACATCTGATCCATGTCGCGGACCGGATCGATCGCCGTCGGCCCGAAGAAATCCCGCCACTGATAGAGCCCGCGCAAGAGCTGCCCGAGCCGTGGCGCCAGCGGATGCTCCCGAATTTTATCCAGGTAGACATGGATCCGGACATTCGCGTTTGGATCGGTGATCTGGCGTACTCCGCCTGCCAATGCCGGCTCGCTGATCGGCCTGGCGCCGGCGTCCGTCGGGCCGCCGTCTAGATCGTGCGCGCCCGCGTCGCCGGTCGCCTCAGCGCCCGCGTCCCCGGCCGTCTTTCCCGCGTCTGCCTCTGTACCGGCATCGAGCTCACCTCCGTCGGGCAGCTCGCGCCGCTTTTTCTTGGGATGCGCCACTGGGACGGGCTCGGGGGTTCCCCCGCTCAGCGCAGGCTCCGACGCCTCCGACGCTCGGCCGGCCGCAGCGCGATCTTCAGAATCGCTCAGAATGTCGATTGGAATCGCGGTGATCGGCGGAGCATCGCTCATCGGATCGTCATGCAGCGACACGAAGTGCAGAAGCCCGGCGAGCGCCGCCCAAGGCGTGAACGGCGCGTGCAGAACGGCGGACACGACCAAGAGCTTGGCGAGACGCTTTCGGCTCGTGTCGGCATAGCCGCGCTCCTGCGTCTCCGCTTCCACGATTGCAACATACCGCTCGACCCGCGCCTGCGCGAATTCGGCACGAAATGCGCCTGGCACGCGCCTCGCACCCTAGTCGCCAACCCATGGAACTCGCCAAGAAGTGGATCGTAACGCCCGCCTGTGGAAAGAACCGAAGTCACGAGCGACTGATGACCCCCTCCCATCACCGGCTGCCCGCAGGCATCGGGCTGCTTTGCCTGGGGCTCGCTAGCGCGTGTCAGCGGACGGCGCCTCCCGGCGCCTCCGAGCAACCCGTCGCTTCGACCACCGGGGTCGCACCGATGGTCGGGTCGCCGGCCTTGCCCAAGGAGGTGCGAGCCGAGCCGCTCAAGCCTACGCCCGGCGTGGACGCGGGTAAGGATTCCACCGCTAACGCGCCCGCCGACTACAAGGGGCCATGGTTCGCTGTCACCGCCAGCGCTGCGGGCGTCTACACGGAAGCGTCCTTCGACGCGAAGAAGATCGGTTACCTGAGGAACGGTGGGCGCGCCCCTGTCGACGGCACGCCCGGCAGCAAAAAGAACTGCACGGCGGGCTGGTACAAGCTCAGGAGCGGCGGCTTCATTTGCGGAAACCTCGGGACGACCGATCTGAATAGCCCAGACGTAAAGCTGGCGGCGGCAGCGCCCAATCTCGACGATGTGTTGCCCTACCCGTACGCGCGCAACGCAAAGAACGGGACGCCTCTCTACAAGTCCGTGCCGTCGCACGAACAAATGCTCAAGTACGAGCCCTATTTGAAGGAAGCTCAAACCGACGCGGACTCCGCTGGTGATGATCACCCGAGCAAGAAATCTCACTCAGACCGCGCGGATGCAGGCGCCGCAC
>DASXKQ010000074.1:0-6558 GCA_036496745.1 Polyangiaceae bacterium | reverse complement strand
TCGCCCTGGTCGTCGAGCGAGCCTAATCGCGATGCACTCGCCCACATTTCAACGCGCATTCGTTGCGTTCAGCTATTTCGTCGGGCAAAGGCAACAAGCCTTGCTCGAGCCCTTGGCCGAGCCCGCGGCCGAGGCGCTCGCTCTCGTCGAGCGCTTGAGTCACCCGGATCGCGCCCGCCGCGCGGAGGCTCTGGCCGGCGAACTGGCGCGCGTCTACGCCGAACTCGAACGCCGGAGTTACCGGTGAAGCTCGCGCTCGGGCGCGTGATCAAGGCCGAACATCTCGGCGCCGCCGCGCACGTGCACCTCGAGCCCGAAGAAAAGACGCTTCCGCGCGGGCAAGTCGTACCAAGCTCGGTCCTTGCAGCAGCCGAGCGGGCCGCGCGGCTAGTCGCGGACGCTGAAGCCCGCGCAACGCAGATCGTCTCGGAGGCCGAGCGCGGGGCGAGCGAGCTCAAGCTGCGCGTCGAAGCAGAGGCTCGTGCCGACGCCGTCGCGACCATTGCGGCTCGTGCGCTTGCACTTGCCGAACGCGAAACGAACTTCGATGCGCACGCTCTCGATCGCTCGGTCGAGCTCGCGCGCCTGCTGGCCGAGCGCCTGCTCGGCGCGAGCCTGCGCATTGAACCGGAGCAAATCCTGAATCTCGCGCGCCAAGCACTGGCCGAGGCCCGCGGGGCGCGGCGCATCACGTTGGTCGCGCACCCCAGTGATGCGGCCATACTCGCGAAATCGCTACAGGCTCTCGGACTCGAGCCGAGCAGCGCGCGTGTCGTCGAGGACGCGCAGCGAAAGCCAGGTAACCTGCGCATCGAAACCGAGCTCGGCGTGCTGGACGCAGAGCTCGCCCCACAGCTCCAGCGCTTGGCCTTGAAGCTCCGCGAATCGCTCGGCCATGAGTGACGCGAGCGATCCGGGGAGGAGCGATCTCAGCGATGACGCGCCACGCGACACGTCCAAGCGACTTTGGCTGCACGTCGCGCTGTTCGGGCTCACAGCGGTCTCCGTGTTCAAGGCCGGAACGTTCTTCGGTAGCGGACCGCTCTTCGCCATCCCGCTTCTGAGCATTCTCGTCGCGCACGAGTCAGGGCACTACATCGCGGCCCGTATCCACGGAGTTCCAGCGTCACTTCCGTACTTCATTCCAGTGCCGAAGAGCCTGTTCGGCACGCTCGGAGCCGTCATCACGATGCGCGAACGGATCCGTTCGCGAAACGCTCTGTTCGATATCGGCGCCTCGGGACCCCTGGCGGGCATGGTCGTCGCACTGCCTGTGCTCGCCTACGGTCTGATGCACTCCCCGATCGCGCCGAACCCGAGCACCGGGTACTCTCAAGAGGGTCAGAGTCTGCTTTATGCGCTGATGAAGCGAGTTTTCGCCGGTGCAATCCCGGCGGGCTCGGACGTTCAGATGCATCCGACCGCTGCTGCAGGGTGGGTCGGCTTGTTGATTACGATGATCAATCTGCTGCCATGGGGTCAACTCGACGGCGGACACATCGCATTCGCGCTCTTCGGTGAGCGGCAAAACAAATACGCGCGCGTGGTGAGAAGCTGCTTGCCCTTGCTGGTGGTCTACAACTTGGTCTCGTTCGCTGGCCCCATTCTTCGCCATCGGAGCGCCATGCCCTATGCAGTGGCTCTCGCGAATTCCGCGTTTTGGTTGGTCTGGTACGTAGTGACTGGCGTCATGGCTCGCTTCTTCGGAGCCGACCATCCCCCGTTCGAGCACGGCTCGTTGACGGCTCCGCGGCGCATCACCGCGTGGCTCTGCCTCACTCTGTTCGTCGTGCTGTTCATGCCTACGCCCTGGGCGCAGTACTGAACGGCCCGCGCTAAGCGAACTTCCGCTTCAGAGCATCGCACACGACTTTCGGCGCATAGCGACCGACGTCCCCGCCGTGGCTCGCGATCTCGCGCACGAGTGACGCCGAAATAAAGCCGTAGTGCGTCCGCGTCGGGAGAAACACCGTGTCGATCTCGGGTTTCAAATCCGCGTTGGCGTGCGCAATTTGCAGCTCATATTCGAAGTCCGTGCCCGCGCGCAGACCGCGCACGATCACGCGCGCGCCGATGCTCTTACCGTAGTCCACGAGCAAGCCGCTGAACGACGAGACCTCGACGTTCTCGTAGGGCTCGCAGATCTGTTGCAAGAGCTCCAGCCGCTCGGTGAGCGAAAAGAGCGGCACACGCCCCGCGTGCACGCCCACCGCGACGATCACGTGCGGGAAAAGCTGGGCAGCCCGCTCCACCAGATCCAAGTGACCAAACGTAGGAGGGTCGAAGCTTCCCGCGTAAACAGCCAGCTGTTTGGTAGCGCTCATTTCTTCCCGGCAGGTTTCGCGACGGGCTTTGGCGCCGGCGCTTTCGCGGGAGCCTTGCCCTTGCCGGCCTTCGGAGGCGCATCGTCGTCATCGGAGTCGTCCGGCAAGTCGGACGAGTCGTCGACGGGCGCCGAGAGCTCCGGTCCCACCGGCTCTTGCGGCGGAGCATCCTCGAGCCACATCGTGCGGCCACCGTCGGCCAACGTCACCCGGAAGTTCGCGAGCAATCCCGAACCAACCAGCCCGTCCAGGTCGACGCCGAGGCCTTCTTCGCGCTCCTTGATCGGCGCGTCCCCCGACAGGCCCGGGATGTTTGGAACGTCAAACGCGCCGAGCTTCAAGATCGGCAAAATACCCTGCTTTAGAGCCCCGCCGTTCGGGACTCCACGCAGGCTCGCCAAGGAAACGCCGGCCTTTTTCCAGGCCGCCTCGTCGAGCGCGACGGGATACAAGATCGATGTGTCGATCAGCAGCGAGCATTGTGGCGCCGTCTGCTCGGAGCCGAACGCGCCGCGCATCATCATTCCTCCGCCGCGCGCGTAGCTCAGCTTCACGGTGGTGGCTTGCGGCGGCGGCGGCGGCTCGTAGCGACGCACGACGAACTGACCACCGCCGAAGTCGAACGTCGGATGCAGATGGCGAAGCAAATTCACGCCGAGCAGGATTTTGATCGGCGCGTTCACCTGTCGCGAAATACCCGACAGATCTTTGGCGAGCGCCGGCACATCGTGGACCTCGACACGCTCACCGAAACGGAGCGACACCCAGCTTGACTCCGAGCCGTTTGCGGCGTCGACCACGGCTTCAGCCGTGCCCGTCGCAACCAGGCCAAGTGCCGGTTCGCCATTGATCTCGAGCGGCACGATCAAAGACGCCGTTCCAGCACGCGGCATGTCGGTGGTGGCCAGCATGCCGCCGGAGAGTTCAAATGGCTTGCGACCGCTGCCACGTCGAGCAAGCTTTGCGATCTCGCTCGCCCACGGATCATGAACCTCCGGATCCGCAACCAAGCGCTCGAGTTCGTCGGCTGCGTGATCCACGTCGCCCGCGTACCAGTAGGCACGTCCACGCAACGAACGCGCATCCTGTGAGTCAACGCCTTTCAACACCTGAACGCTGCGCGCGTAGTTGAGCTCGGCCAACGCGACGCGGCTCGCCAGGAGTTTGACCTCTTCGCGATTGGGGCCAGCTCGCAGCGCGTTTTCGACGGCGATCTCGGCGTCCTCCAGGTCACCCCGGCGAAAACTCGCGTCACCGCGGTCAAACCATTTCTTGGCGAGCGGCGGCCAGTCGGCCTGGGACGACAAACTCCCGACGCAACCGCCAAGGACGCTCGCGCCCATTACGGCGACAGGGCAGAACCGAGTCAGAAAGAGACAAAGCGATCGCGGCATCGTGGTGTGAGGCGTTTCCAGGCTGCCGGCGACAGGCCAGCAAGCCCGCCCGCCATAGCCCAGAGTAGGGGCGCGGTCGAGCGGCCAGACCTGAAAACCACTGAAAATGTGCTAGATTGAAGCCTCGTGGATGCTTTCGAGCGCGCTTCCTCGGATCCCTTGCGTGAGGGACGGGATGTCTTGGGCCTTCCCGTGCTCCTCTTGAACCGGTTTTTTTCTCCGGTGAGCGTGACCACCGCTCGGCGAGCGCTCGTGCTCATGTATGGCGGCGTTGCCCACGCTGTAGACGACGCGGGCGAAGGGCACGACTTTCTCGCATGGCGTGGGATGCCTGTGCGCACCGCGGACGATGGTCTGCCGATCGTGGGTGGCGCGCTGCGCGTGCCGCGCGTCTTGCATTTGCTTCGCTACGAACGCACACCGCGAGTCGCCGTTCGACTCACGCGTCGCAACCTCATGCTTCGGGACGAGTTTCAGTGCCAATACTGCGCGCGGCGTCCGAGCCAGCGTGAGCTCAACGTCGACCACGTGCTACCGCGCTCGCGCGGTGGCGAGGATTCCTGGGATAACCTCGTGATCTCGTGCCGCACCTGCAATCTGAAAAAGGGTCGGCGTACTCCGGCGGAAGCCGGCATGAAGCTCTTGCATCATCCTGAGCGCCCACGCTGGTCTACTGCGAAGCAGATCTTGCTCATCATGCGAGACCCGTTCGAGGAGTGGGAGCCATTCCTGAAGGCTGGCTGACCCAAAATCCCGGCTAGATGGTCGGGGCCCCGCTCACCGCGCTCTCCGGCATTGTCGCAGCCGGTGACAGTTGCTCTACTGGACCCATGCGAGCCCAGACGCGCCTCCTCCCCATTGAACTTTTGCTACTCCTTCTCGCTTGCGGCGGCGCCCCTCCGCCAGCGAGCCCAGCGGACGCGACCAATCCGCCGGCAACGATCGCTCCGGCGATGCCCGACACGTCGGTAGCGCCTGCCGCCGCGACCAACGCGACGCCTGCAGCCACACCTGCCAAGGAAGACGACGGCTGGTCCGGCGAGAAGGAAGCCAAAGCGGGCGACAAGGCGCCCAGCGCCGCGCCCGGCAGCGGCCCGTCGCCGAAGCCAGGCGCGGGCGCCGACAAGGTTCCGGAAACGCGCACAATCGAGGTGATCTCCAAAATCGTCCAGGACAACCGCAAGTCCGTCCGGGAGTGTTACGACAAGGCGCGCAAGGACCTGCCGACCCTACAAGGCGACATGACGATTCACTTCGTCCTGGACCCCGAGGGCGCCGTCAAAGTCGCGGAGCTCAACCAAGAGAAGTCGACGCTGAAATCGCCGGCTGTGGTCGACTGCGCCGTGAAGATCATCAAGGGCCTCAAGTTCCCGAAGTCTTCGCGCGCGATGGAGACCACCACCAACTACCCGTTCCACTTCACGCCCGGCGGCTAGGCAGCGGGTGCCGCGCGCCCTCGGCCTCTTCGAGGATCCATTGGTTAGCCCTCTTCCCCGGCGCAGCTTGCTTCCTGGCTCTCCGAGCGAGGATCCCTACAACGCGCTGCTGAGCGGGACGCGAACGCTCCAGCGCGAGCAACGGACGTTACGCGACAATTGGCTCTCCTCGCTGGAACTCGAGAACAAAGACGAAATTCTGTTCGAGTTCGAAGTCCTGCTCAAGGCGACGGCGTGTTTCTCGAACCCACGCAATCATCCTGGTCCGCCGCGGCGCAGCGCGGTCGTCACTCAAGACTTTCGGCTCGCGCTGCAAGCCTACCGCGACGGCACGGAGCGAGCGGTGTTCCTCGCAAGGCAACTGCTCGGCTCCGTCGATCGCGCGTTCGTATTTCATCGCTATCTGGAAACGGTATTGCCCGAAGACAACGCGCGCACACGCTTGCTCAGCCAAAACGCGCAACAAAGCACACCTGAAGAGAGCCTAGTCACGCTGCGCCATGGCCTCACCGCGGCCAACGAGGTGCTCGACGGCATGCTGCGCGTGCCACGCCTCTCTTTCCGACTCTTCCACGCAATGCTCGCCATGGTCTACCGGGAGATCGACCACAGCGCGTTTTTCAACCCGCTGAGCGCTTTGGAATTTCGTCCTGAATTCGATCGCATCAAGTCGGCGCAAGTCCTGGACCTAATCCGCAGCGTGCCCGGCGCGGAGGCGCACCGCTTAGTCGCGCTCACGTTTCTCTCGCTCTTCCGCATGCTGCGCTACTTGTCGTTGCTGGGGCGCATCAACTCGGAGCGCGATCGCCGTCGCTCGCAGATTGGCACCACCTACCTGGTGCTCAGCGTGCTTCGGTCCGATGCGCGCGCCCTCAGCGACTATCTCCGCCAAAACTCGGGGAAGCTGCTCGCCGAGGGGTTCGAGCGCGATCTGATGGCAGCCCCGGCTCGCCAAATTCGCGTCCGCGCGGCTCAACTCCGAGCCGGCGGACATCGTTTGATCGGTATCCGCAGTGCGCTGCAGGGCATTTCGGGCAGCTTGCGGCTGGAAATGCGACGCGCGTTCCAACACGACTTGCCCGCGCTGGAGGCAGGAGTTCGGGCGAGCGAGCTGCGTGAGCGATCGGAGGCGTGCATCGAGAACCTGCGCCCGGCGTTACAGAACGCGGTGCTCTTTCTGGGAAAGGCCCTGGGCGCGAGCCTCGAAGGCGGCGGTGTGTTCGACGATCAGGCGGCGCGGCGCGAAACCAGCGAGCGCTTGCGTCGGGATGTCTGGATGTTTGCGCAAATCGTGCGCGCGTTCTCGAGCAAGGCTCAACATTCTCCGGCGGAGGATCGCTGGGCAGCCGTGCACAACTTCCAATACGTGCGCGAGTTTTTGGCTTACTTTCGCGCGATGGGCTA
>DASXKQ010000073.1:0-13397 GCA_036496745.1 Polyangiaceae bacterium | reverse complement strand
CAAAGCCGGCGACTGCAAGAACAAGATCTGCAGTAGCCAAGACACACTCGACAGCGCCAAGAGCATGGCCACGATCTCGACCGTCGGCTTCGGGGTCGGCATCGTAGGGGTCGCGCTCGGCACCATCTTGCTAGTAACGGGCAAGAGCGAGCTGCCGAACGCGGGACAAGCAACGGCCAAGCGCGATGCGCCGCCCAAATGGTCTATTGAGCCTTGGGTCGGCGTCAACGCCGCGGGCGTGACAGGAGCATTCCAATGAGCCGCATGATCGTTCGCACTCTGGTCGCCGCGAGCACCCTCGCCTTCATCGGCGGCGGCTGTGCCACCGTGATCGGTCTCGACGACTACAAGGTCGGCGCGGGCGGGGCAGGCCAAAGTTTTGGCGCCTCGAGCGGGGTTTCCGGTCAAGCCGGCAACTCGGGCACCAGTGGCGCGACCGGCGGTGGTGGCGCAACGGGCGGTGGTGGCGCAGCGGGCGGCGGCGGTGCGACCGGCGGCGGCGGTGCAACGGGCGGCGGCGGTGCAACGGGCGGCGGCGGTGCGACCGGCGGCGGCGGCGCAACGGGCGGTGGCGGCGCGGCCGGCAGCAGCGGAGGCGCGGGCAAAGGCGGCGGCGGCGCGACAGGCGGTGGCGGGACTGCGGGCTCGACCGGCGCCGTGGGATGCAACGGCATGCCGTTCACGCCCAACCAGCAGGTCATCCGCTCTTGCATCTTGCGGGCGAGTTGCACTCCGTTCGATCCATATCGCACGATCTCCGACTGCGTCTCTCGCAACGATCAAAAGGCGTTTACGGACGAGACTTGCACTGCGAACGCCCAAACCTGTGCTGACTACGCGGCGTGCGAACACTTCTATCTGATTCAGGACACAACGTCGTGCGCCGGAACGAAGGCAGACACCCATTTCTGTCAGAACGGCAACGCCTATTTCTGCGACGGAGCCTTCCCCTACTATCACAATTGCGCTGGCTCAGGCTGCGCTATTGATCCGAACGGCTATCCCGAATGCAAACTGGCCACGACCTGTACTGGAACGGCAGACTTCGCGTGCACCACGAACGGGCGCTACCTGCTCGAGTGCCAAGCAAACCAACCCCTAGGCTACCTGTGCCCAACTGGTGCGGAGTGTAATTCAGATCCCAATCAACCAATCTGCACACCGGTGGGCGCAGCATGCAACACAGACGCTGCGACCTGCAACGGCTCTCAACAATCCGTGCAGTGCCTAACTGGTCAGCAATTTACCTGGGACTGTCCCTCCGTAGGCCTGACCTGTGGGACCGGCACCGGTGATGTCTATGGGAACCAGGGCTATTGCCTTGCGCCGGGCTGTACGGCAACTGACGCTATCAACTGCACCGAGTCGTGCTCCGGAAATCGACTAACATTCTGCTACGGCGGACAGACATTTACCGTCGACTGCACGACGTACGGATTCAAGACCTGCTCACCGTTCACGACTGCAGCGGGTGTGGACTACGCGGCCTGCACGTTCTGAGAATGCGAGCTAAGGCGGACAAGCCACCATCGCGCTCGTGCATTGCGAACTCTTGCCGTCGGTCGAGATCGTGCAGACCGTGTTGTTCTTGCAGTCCGAGTTCGTCCGGCAGCCGATGCCGGAATACACGCAGTAGAGTCCCTGCGGCCCACCGCAACAGGTGGGCGTAACGGACGCGCAGATACCGCCGCTGTGCTGTGTGCAATCCGAATTACGTACACAAGGCGCGGGGACACACAGGGCGACTTCCCGCTGGAGCGTGCCCGCCGGCGCGCAGACCATGCCCGCGCTGCAATCGGTGTTGCTCGTGCATTCGTCCTTCGCGCAGCGATTGCCGATCGAAATTCCACCGCCGCACGAGGGCTCCTCCGGACCAGGGATACAGGTTTGCCCGCTCGGACACGGCATCCCTTCACAGCACTGCTGCGCGGTGCTCCCGCAGGCTGCCGGCGGAGGAACCGGCGTGAGGCACGTTCGAAAGCCGTTGGGCGCGAGCGCGACGCACTTGTTGCCGTTGCAATCTTGCGCGGTGTTGCAGTCGCCAAACGTGCCTGCGCTGCCGCCACCCGAGATGCCCGCTGCACCGCCGATGCCGCCCGCACCGCCAAGGCCCGCCGTGCCGGCAGAGGCGCCAACCCCGGCAGCACCTGCTTTGCCCGCGCTCCCGGCCAACCCACCTTGGCCGGCCACGCTGCCTGCGGCCCCGCCCTGAGCACCCATGCCCGCGCCGCCCTGCCCGCCGGCACCTGACATGCCGCTGCCCGCGACACCCGAGCCGCCTTGCGCGCTACCCGCGACACTCGAGCCGCCCTGGCCGCTACCCGCGACGCCCGAGCCGGCGGTGCCAACGCCGGAGCCACCCGACGCACCACTCGCAAACCCTGCGGAACCCGACACGCCGCCGCCGACTCCGGTCCCGGCGTTCGAGCCGCCCGTGCCCGTGAAGGATGAGCCGCCGCACGCGACGGCCCAAGCGAACGAAAGAAACAGCGCGCCACCCGCGCTGCGAACCAAGCGAGGATTAAGCATACAAAAGAGTATAGCGCATACGAGCGCGTCGTCCCGAGTCTACTCAGTGCCGTCGAGATCTTCCGCCAGGTAACTCAGAATCACCTCGTCCAGCGACTGCTCGCTGATCACACCATCACCAAAAATTGATTGGGCGCTCTTGGACGGCACGGCTGCGAAGCGCGACGAGGGACGCGACAAGCTCGGTGGACCGCTCTGACGTGCAAGGTTTGGCAGCGCGCCCGGGCGAGGCACGGTCGGCTGCGGCGGTACGGAGTTACCGCGGCTTTTACGCGGCGGGCTGCTCTTGCGGCCACCCGGCGCTGGATTGCTCTTACGTGGCGGACTGACCTTGTGCACTGGGCTCGGATCCGGCGTGTCGGCGCGCACGGCGCGCGGCGGCAACTTCTCGAGCGAACCGAGGATGTCGAATGCTTCTTTGGGTGGAGGCGCGACGGACGGCGTGACCTTGCGCAGGTTCGGGTTCGAGAGCGTCCGTTGCCGACGTGGGCCCGCGGGGGCCTGGGACTCCACCGCGCTCTCCTCGGACAGCGCGACGGGTACCGTCGTCGCCGTGCCCGGCGGGCGCGGAGCGCTGGCAGCCGGAACGTCGAAGGGACCGCACACGCTCTCGAGCAACGCGTCGAGCTCGCCCTGACGAAGCGATGTAAACATCGCCTTGTGCTGCTCCTTCATCATGCCGCGCACGTGCGCCGCCATGTCCGAGCGATCGACGTGCTCGGAGTAATCCGTGCGCGTGGTCTTGATGATGCGGCCACCGTCGGCAAAAAGATGTGTCACGATGCGTGGCGTACGAGTCCCCGAGTCTTCCGTTTGAATATGGAAGATGCGTCCGCGGTGTCGGACGTTGTTGTTGAATCCGAGCAATGGTGGGGGTGATTTCGACACGCCGAGGCCCGTCACGGTAATCTCTGAGGGTACCACACGCTTCGGCCTCACGCGGCATTCGCGGCCAGCGCGCGCGAAGCGCTTAAATAACGGGGACAAAACGCAACATGGCGGAGACGTAGGGGAGTTGGATACATGGGAGTTTTGTTTGCGCGCGCCCCTGCCCAGCCGTCACGCGACCATCCCAACATGATGGAAAGCAGACGCCGGGCTCGCCGGTTTTCGTGAGGGCCCTCGTCTCCCTTGCCGATCGCGACGCTTCGAAGCACCCGAAGGGGTGTGATCTGTTCTTCCAAGACTCCCATGTCGATCCGGGCCGCAGGAGCGGCCGGCTTTCACGCGGACGACGAGCTGCCCGCCTGCGACCTAGCTCACAACCCAATCCCTACTTCTGCATCTCGTCCATCCGGCGCATGCCTTCCAGCAACAGAGCTTCCGGACTGTCCATGATCACTTGTTGCGGAGCGACGAAGTTCGGGTCGAGCGAGAAGTCGCCCTGGTTCAAGCCCAGCATGGCGAAGAATGCTTCTTCACCCCGCAGATTCGCCCACATCGCGTTGTAGATGGCGCCGCCCACGAAGTGGATCTCTCCGACGTTCGGGCCCGAGCGAATCTTGAGCGAGCCTCCTTTGCGCCCGTGCCAGAGCACTTGCACCATGTCGGGCAAGCTCATTTCCTGCAGGGAGCCCGCGACGCCGCGCGCTGGACCGCCGCCGCGCGTCGCTTCACGCTCGATGATCTGTTTGAGCTTGGCCACGAGCAGGTCGGGTGACACGGGCTTGCTCAAAAAGTCGGCCGCGCCGAGGTCGAATGCGCGCTGGGCGTCGGCGCGCCCCGAGCGACCCGTGACGATCACCCACGGTACGCGTTGACCCCAAGGCTGCTTCTTGGCTTGCTCGAGCAAGCCGAAGCCGTCAGCCTCGCCCAGATCGAGCTCGCTCACCACGATCTCGATCTCGCCTTTTTCCAAGATCTTGAGGGCTTGCTCGACGGCGTGCGCCTGGGACACTTCGAAACCCTGCTCGACGAGGCGCAGCTCGAGCACGGTGGTCTCCTCGGGATCCGGATCGATGATCAGCGCGCGATGGCGATTGGCCAGCAAGCGCGCCTTCAGATCCTCACCGGTCACCGTGTGCTTGAACAGATCGACCAGGTTCGGGTCGAAAATGCTGCCCTTGTAGCGCTCGAGCACCTCACAGGCTTGCACCGGGCGCAGCGTCTTTCGGAATGGGTTACGCGGATTCTGCGTGAGGTCCGCGTAGGTGTCGGCGATCGCCAACAAGCGCGCGCCGATCGGGATCTCTTTTGCGGACAGGCCCTCCGGCAAGCCCTTGCCGTCGAAGCGCTCGTACATCGACTCCACCGACTGCGCGACCTCACGAGGCAATTGCACCGCCTCCAGCAAGCGCAGCGGCGACTTGTATTGCTTTTCGGCCTGCGTGCGGTGGCCCTCGTATTCGGCGACGTTGAGCGTCGTGAGATGGTAGGCGCCCATCTTGCCCAAATCGTGCACGTAGCTTGCGACGATCAACGCCGCGCGCGTCATTTCCGGCAGGCCGATGCGCTCGCAGACGCGCTTCATCAGCCGCGACACCTGCGCGGAATGCCCGCGCAGATCCGGCCGCGTGTTTTCGACCAACGAGACCAACACGTTCAGGGTCTCCAGGTACGACTCGTCGCTGATGCCCTTACCGGAAGCGCCCGTCGCGCGCGCCTGCTTGAAATCCTGCGGCGAGAGCACGCGCTCGCCGGTCGCGGCCTCCTTGGCGATCGAAACGGTGAGGCTCTCCTCGCTCACCAGGTTGCGCTCGTATACGTCCAGCATGGTCGAGAACTGCTCGTGGGCCATGCGATCGAGCGTGGCGAACGCGTGAATGTCGCCGTTGTACGCCTTGTTGATCGCCGCGCGCACGGAGCGCGGGCGGCCGACGAATGCGCGCACCTCCTTGACGCCCGACGCGAGCTGCACGTCGTGCAGTGCCGGCGCGTTGTCGGGGTTCGGTGTCACCACGCTGAGCACCGACGTGCTCGCGTCGAACAGCACCGGAAACAGCAGCTCTTTCTCGGCGAGCTTCTTGGGCACCTTGTCCAAAGTCAGCCGATCGATGTCGGCTTTGGCGAGCTTCTCGGTCGAGACGAAGCGCGTCTTGTGCAAGGTCGCCAGATATTTGAGCAGCGCGACCTCGTCCAAGAACTTCATGTCGAGGATCGCCTCCTCGACGCGCTCACCGCTCCGTTGCATGTAGTTGAGCGTCGCTTCCTGTTGCTCGGCGGCGAGAAGTCCGTCGGCTACCAAGCGCTCGAGTAGTCGCGGCGTTCCGGCTGTCGACATGCGTAAGCTTCCAGTATACCGAGGACCCGGCTCGTCCCGCCGCAATGGATTTTTGGCTGTCGGCCAAGAGGCCGGAATGCTCGTCACGGCGACAGCCGCGGCCGCGGCCGCGAACAACACTCGGCTCCCTTGACTCGGAGGCCACCGGACGCTACGAAAGCGCCCCTTTCCCGGCGGCCGGAGCGTTTTCGCCACTCGCCTGTCCGGCTCGCCAGAGAATCTCGAAAGAACCTCGGTACCGAAGATGTCTACGTACTCGGAAAAGCCAGCGAACGCGATCGCCACTCGTAAATGGTGGGTGATCGACGCCGCCAATCAGCCTCTCGGACGCCTTGCCACGCGCGTCGCCAGCGTGCTGCGCGGCAAGCACAAGCCGACCTACACCCCGCACGTCGACACGGGTGACTTCGTGATCGTGATCAACGCCACCAAGGTCAAGGTCACCGGCAAGAAGGCGACCGACAAGTTCTACTACTCGCACAGCGGCTACCCGGGCGCGATCAAGTCGCTCAGCTTCGAGAAGGCGCTCGTGACGCATCCCGGGCTGCCGATCGAGGCCGCCGTAAAAGGCATGCTGCCGAAGAACGTACTCGGCCGTGAAATGTTCACCAAGCTCAAGGTCTACGCCGCCGGCGAGCATCCGCACAAAGCGCAGATGCCCGAACCGCTCAGCGTGTGACTTCACTTACTTTGCGACCCACTTTTTAGGGATCATAGGAAACCGTTCGAAGATGCCCGAAGCTCAGATCTACGCCACTGGTAAGCGCAAGACCGCGGTCGCGCGCGTTTGGATCCGCGCTGGGTCCGGCAACATCACCGTGAACGGTCACGGCATCGACGAATACTTCGAGCGCGAGACGGGCCGCATGATCGTGCGCCAAGCGCTCGAGTTGCTCGAGCTGACCGACAAATACGACGTGACCGCGACGGTCGCGGGCGGCGGGCACAGCGCCCAAGCCGACGCCATGCGCCACGGTATCGCCTGCGCCCTCAACAGTGAGGATCCCGAGCGTCGCCGGGCGCTGAAGCGCGCGGGGTTTTTGACTCGCGACGATCGCAAGAAAGAGCGCAAGAAGTACGGTCAAGCCGGCGCTCGTCGGCGCTTCCAGTACTCCAAGCGCTGAGCCAAGCCAGCGACCCGCGCTGCTGCTCGCGATAAACATGGCCGGCGTTGACCCGGCCAGCGCACCGGATACGATTCGGGCCGATGAGCTCGGCCCCGCCTCGCACGGCGATTTCGGTTCCGCCTTCGCAGCCGAAGCCCGCGAAGAAGCCGTGCCTGTTGATCTTGTCTGGGCGCGAGATCGGCCGGGCCGTCTACTTGAGCAACGAGCCGCTCTTGATCGGACGCAGCGACGACTGCGCGATCTCGATTCAGAGCGATCAGGTGAGTCGGCGTCACGCGCGCGTCCAGCTGATCTTCGGGCTCTACTTCGTGACCGATCTCGAATCGACCAACGGCACGTACGTCAACGAAACGCGCGTGAGCATGCAGCAGCTCAACGACGGCGACCAAATCCGCACCGGGGACCTGGTGCTCAAGTTCGTCGCGAATCACCTGGAGATCCAGTACGCGGAGCACGTCTCCGCGTTGGCAGCCCTCGATCCGCTGACGCAGCTCTACAACAAGCGCCACTTCGACGAGGCGCTCGCGAGTGAGATCGCACGCGCGCGTCAAGGCGGGCAGAGCCTGAGCTTGATCGTGTTCGACCTCGATCATTTCAAGCGCGTGAACGACGAGTACGGGCACCCGGCCGGCGATGCGGCGCTGATCACCGTCGCTCGCACGGCCAGCGCCTGCCTCGCGAGTCAGTACACCCTGTGCCGCGTGGGCGGCGAGGAATTCGCTTTGGTCATGCTGGGCGCTGCGCGCAAAGAGGCACTCGCGCTCGCCGAGCGCATCCGGCGCGCCGTCGCCGAAGCCCCCGCGTTGCACGGTGCCCACACCATTCAGATGACCGTCAGCGCCGGTGTCGCCGAGCTCTCCACGAGTGACTCCCCCGACGCGCTCTTCCAACGCGCCGATACAAATCTCTACGCCGCCAAAAACGCCGGCCGCAACCGCGTCGCCTAACGCCGCACTCCGACCTAAACGCCGCACTCCGACCCAACACGGGAACCGCGAAGACGCGAAGACACGAAGGCGCAGAGATTTTGGGTTCGCACAGTGCTTCACATCGCGCTCTGCGAAGTCGCAACTAGCCAATGGATCGTAGACAAATGTCGAAAATACGTCGCGCTACGCTCCCCCAAATCCTCTTGGCCTTCGCGTCTTCGTGCCTTCCTGTTAATTCTCTCTCAAATCGTGGCGCGCCTTGAAACGGGCGGGGGGCGGTGACATGGTCGGGGGTTCATGAGTTTGGCGTTCAAGCTGAGGAGCGAATTCCAGCCCAAGGGAGACCAACCGGCGGCTATCGAGGCGCTTTGTCAGGGTTTTGAGCGCGGACCGGCGCAGCAGTGCCTGCTCGGTATCACGGGCAGCGGCAAGACCTTCACGATCGCCAACGTGATTCAGCGGCTGCAAAAGCCCACGTTGATCATCGCCCCCAACAAGACGCTCGCGGCCCAGCTGTACGCGGAAATGCGCGATCTGTTCCCGGAGAACGCGGTCGCCTTCTTCGTGAGCTACTACGACTATTACCAGCCAGAAGCGTATATCCCCACCACGGATACGTTCATCGAGAAGGACGCGATCATCAACGATCAGATCGATCGCATGCGCCACACGGCGACGCACGCGCTGCTCTCGCGCTCGGACGTGATCATCGTGGCCAGTGTGAGCTGCATCTACGGCATCGGCTCGGCGGAGACGTACTCAGGACTTTTGATCGAAATCGTCAAGGGCGAGGAGCTGCGGCGCGATGAGCTGCTCCGCCGCCTCGTCGACATTCAATACGAGCGCAACGACGTGGACTTCCACCGCGGGACGTTCCGCGTACGCGGCGACGTAGTCGAGATTTTCCCGGCCTACGAAGAGGCCACGGCGATTCGCATCGAGTTTTTCGGCGACGAGGTGGACGGCATCAGCGAAGTCGATCCGCTGCGCGGTCGCGTGCTGGGCGCGCTGGATCGCTATTCCGTGTTTCCGGGCTCGCACTACGTCACCCCGCGTCAGCAGCTGGCGCGCTCGATCGAGGGCATTCGCACGGAGCTCCGCGACCGGCTCGAATACTTCGACAAAGCCGGACGCTTCTTGGAGAAGCAGCGCATCGCGCAGCGCACGATGTACGACCTCGAGATGCTCGAGCAAATGGGCTTCGTGCAGGGCATCGAGAACTACTCGCGACATCTCTCGAACCGCAATCCGGGCGACCCGCCGCCGACGCTGATCGACTACTTTCCCAAGGACTTTTTGCTGGTGATAGACGAGTCGCACCAGACCGTGCCGCAAATTGGCGCGATGTACCGCGGCGATCGCTCGCGCAAAGAGACGCTGGTCGAGTACGGCTTCCGCTTGCCAAGCGCGCTCGACAACCGCCCGCTCAAGTTCGACGAGTTCGAGAAGCACATGAGCCAGACGGTGTTCGTCTCGGCCACGCCGGGGGATTTCGAGCTCCAGCGCGCAGAGGGCGTGATCGTCGAACAACTGATCCGCCCAACCGGCTTGATCGATCCCGAGATCTTCGTGCGCCCGGTACAGAGCCAAGTCGACGATTTGCTGGGCGAGATTCGTAAGCGTGTGGAAAAGAACGAACGCGTGCTGGTGACCACGCTCACCAAGCGCATGGCCGAGGACCTGACCGAGTACTACGCCGAGCTCGGTGTGCGCGTGCGCTATCTGCACTCGGACATCGACACCATGGAGCGCGTGGAAATTCTCCGGGATCTGCGGGCTGGAGAATTCGACGTACTGGTCGGTATCAACCTCTTGCGTGAAGGGCTCGACTTGCCCGAGGTGAGCCTGGTCGCCATCCTGGACGCCGACAAAGAGGGCTTTTTGCGCAGCTCCCGCTCGTTGATTCAGACGATCGGCCGCGCGGCGCGCAACTCGAACGGCCAAGTCTTCATGTACGCGGACCGCGAGACGGACGCGATGAAGTTCGCGATGAGCGAGACCAATCGACGTCGCGTGCTGCAAACCAAATACAACGAAGAACACGGCATCACACCCGAGACGGTGAAGCGTGCCATCTTCGACATCAACCCCGCGAGCGGCCAGAACGACTACTACGCCGTACCCAAAAGCGGCGCGCGCGAGAAATCCGGCTCGGCCGAGCGGGCAATCAGCGCGTCCGAGCTCATCGATCGCATCGACGCGCTGCGCCAGGAAATGTTCGCGGCCGCCGAAAATCTACAATTCGAAACGGCTGCGCGCTTGCGCGACGAGCTCAAGCGCTTGCAGGGTCTGGCCGGTGACGACCACCCGCCCGCGCGTTCCGATCGCCGCTCCGATCGACCCTCGGCTCGACCGTCCAAAGCCAAGTCGAATCCGCCGCGCCGCAAGCGTTGAGCTTCGTTCGCGCCGGTGCTCACACGCGGCGGGCGCGCGTGAGCACCACGCGAATGGCATGGCCGATGCATCACTCAAGAGCATGGCCCACACGCCAATTCGACGCTCGATCACTGGCGCATTCACCGCTTCGCTCCTGCTCGCGCTCCAAGGATGCAGCGGCGGCGCAGCGGGCAACTCGCAAATTGCGACGGACTCTCGAGCGACCGCGCAAGCTCGCGCTAACCTGTCGACGGAGGCGACGAGCTGCGACGACCCGAGCGCCGGCGGCGGCTGGCTCGATACCGCCATGCCCAGCTCCAGCGGCTCGCTCACGCTGGATTTCCTGGGATTTCCGCACACCAATCAACTGGATGCCGTGGTCGGCTTGTCGAATGGAGCCGCAGATGCTTTCACGGATCTCGGTCCCATCGTCCGTTTCAACCCGAACGGCGCCATCGACGCTCGCAACGGCGACCACTACGAAGGCAGCTTCCCGTGGACGACCGGCGTCGGACCGTTCGAACTGCGAATGGACGTCGATATCCCCTCGCATACGTACACTGTTTGGGTGCGACACCTCGACTCGCCGTCCAAGCCGTTCGAGCTCTTGGGCCAAAATTTCGCGTTCCGCACGGAGCAAAGTCAGGTGAGCGAGCTCAACGACGTCGGCCGCTTCATCGACTCGAGCGCGGGCGACCTCGACACCTGCGATGTCGTGTATACGGCCACCTCATCGCCCGACACCTGCATCACGTCGAACGCGGGGAGCTGGGCGAGTCAGACCTTTCCGCCACACGCTGGCGCGCAGCATATCGAATTCGACGCAACGCCGGATTCCGGCTCGATCGATGCCGTGGTCGGCGCGTCGCTCAATGCGCCAGCAGCGTTCTCGGACCTCGCCGCGATCGCTCGTTTCAATCCCAACGGGACGTTCGACGCGCGCAATGGGTCGAGCTACGGCGCCGACGCAACTGTCGCGTACAGCGCGGGTACGCCCTACCACTTCGCGCTCGATCTCGACTTGACCGCGCACAGCTACTCGGTGTCGGTCAACGCTCCCGGCCAGGCGCCCACGCAAATCGCGCACGACTACGCGTTTCGCACCGAGCAAGCCTCGCTCACGGCCGTGGGTTCCGTCGGCACATTCGTGGACGGCGGCTCAGGCTCGCTGCAAGTGTGCTTCGTCAGCATCCGGTATTGAATCAGCGGGCGACTACGCCGATACCAACCAGCCACTGAAAGGCTTGCTCGGCCCAATGCCGGCTCGCTTCTTCCGGCGGACCGCGCAGCGCGAAGCCGTGGCCGCCGTGCAGATAAACGTGCAGCTCGGCGCGGACCTGAGCGCGCTTGAGCGCTTGATAATAGCGAAGGCTATTTTCGGGCAGAACCGAGTGGTCGTCGTCAGCGAGCGCCAAAAAGGTGGGCGGGCTCGCGCTTTGCACGTGCAGCTCGCAGGAGTGGAGCGCGCTGTCCGCCGCGCTCGGATGCGCGCCGAGCAAGGCGTGCTTCGAACTTTGGTGCGCGATCGGGTCTTGCATCGACACGACCGGGTAGAGCAAAAGCAGGAAATCCGGGCGAGCGCTCAGCGCGTCGCTCGCGTCGAGCGGCTCGTACACTTTGCGCGCAAACTCGGTGCCGAGTGAGGCGGCCACGTGTCCGCCCGCCGAGAACCCCAAAAAGCCGATGCGCGCCGGGTCGAGTTGCCAGCTCGCGGCTTGCCCGCGCACGACGCGCACCGCGCGCTGCGCGTCCTGTAGCGGAACCCAGCTCGCGTGCTCGTGTCCCTCGCCCGGTAAGCGATATTTCAGCACGAAAACCGTGACGCCACGCTCCGCGAACCAGGCCCCGACCTCCGAACCCTCCTTGTCGATCACTTCCCGCACGTAGCCGCCACCCGGCGCGATGATCAGACTCGCGCCGTTCGGTTGCTTCGGTAAAAATGCGGTCAGCGTCGGGACGCGAATGCCGTGCACCGCGCGGTCCGGTTTTTTCGGGTCGGTGCTGCGATCCTCGACGGTCTCCGTGATGGTCACGCGCGCGGAGCCGGGCGCATCGCCGGGCCAGAGCGGAAACTCGTTGCCGTCGCGCAGCGGCGCCGCGCTGGCGGCGCGCGTCGTGAGCACGGCGGCTCCGAGCGCGAGCAAGCCGAGCCAAGGCAAATGGATCAACGGCGACATCCGACGAGGATCGCATTCCTCTTGCCGTTCGTAAACGTTCCCGTGATCGCGCTGCGGGCTTTGCGACGGACTTGGCAAGCCGCGCCCGCTACCCAAAACCCCAGAGGAGCCGCGAGTGTCTCGCGTTAGAAGCACATGCTCGATAGAAACCCGTCGGACCCGTCGCAAACGCGACGACCCGATTCGAATCCCAATTGCATGTAACACCTGTTACGACCAGATGAGCTCCGAGAGCGAATCTTGCTTCGCTCTCTTTTGATCCCTCGGGCTCGCCGTCAGGCGTTCTAGCGACAAAGACCGTTGATTTCCGTGACGAGCGGGCCCTCGCGGCGCGCGACGGTGTCGAAGTCGATCCGCTTTTGGCGCGCGGTTTCGAGATCGTGGTGATCGAGGGCGTCGGCGGTTTGGCGGAGGGCTTGCGCCGCGTCGCCGGCGATTTGTTGGTAGCGGGTGACGCGTGGCAAAAGGTCGTCGGATGCGACGTGGAGCGCCGCGAGCTTCGACGAGAGGTCCTCGTAGCGCGCGGCGAGCGCGCGGCTGTCGCTCGCGAGCGTGGTCGGATCGTTGCTCGGCGCTTTGGGGTCGGTCGTGCCTTGCGCGAGCCAGGCGTTCACGGTCTTGACGAACGCGCCGCACTCCTTGGCTTGCTGAAACTTGGCGCAGCCGCACAAAGCGCAGCACGCGCAGAGCGCGACTAGCCCGGAGCGCGTCACACGGGGCCGCCGCGGCGCTTGAGCTCGTCGACGATTTTTCGCACGTCTTGCGCGCGCTCTCGAGGAATGATCAGCAGAGCGTCGTCGGTTTGCACGACGCATAGGTCGCTCACGCCGCACAGCGCCACCACGCGCGGCGTCGCGCCGGGCGAGCGCAGATCTTCCACCAAATTGCGGTCGCCGTCGACGAACACGGTCAGAGCTTTGCCGGCGTTGCCGCGGGCGTCTTTGCCGCCGAGCTCCCACACGCTGTGCCAGCTGCCGAGATCGCTCCAGCCGATGTCCGCCGGAATCACGGCCAGCTTTTCGACGCGCTCCATGATGCC
>DASXKQ010000072.1:0-11228 GCA_036496745.1 Polyangiaceae bacterium | reverse complement strand
CGCGCTCCGTAGCACGATCAACTCCAGGTCCTCGACCGGATAAAAGTCGAGGCGCAGCGTGACCCCGAAGCGCTCCTGCAGGGGTTTGGTGAGTAGCCCGGTACGCGTGGTCGCGCCGATCAAGGTGAACGGCTTGATGTCGAGCGTGATGCTCTCGGCGTACGCACCGTCGCCCATCATCACGTCGATGCGAAAGTCTTCGATCGCCGGATAGAGCGCTTCTTCCACGGTCGCGCTCAGGCGGTGGATCTCGTCGATGAACAGGATGTCGCCGCGGCCGAGCTTCGTGAGCTGGCCGGTGAGCAGGCCCTTGTGCTCGACCGCCGGACCGCTGGTCTGGTGCAACGTGACGCCCATCTCGCGAGCGAGAATGTGAGCGAGCGTGGTCTTGCCGAGTCCGGGCGGTCCGCACAAAAGGATGTGATCGAGCGGCTCGCCGCGGCGACGCGCCGCCTCCACGTAGACCTTCAGGTTCTTTTTGTGCAGCTCCTGGCCCACGAAGTCATCGAGCGTCTCGGGGCGAAACAGGCGATCGAAGCGCTCCTCCTCCGGGCGGGCAGCGGTGCCCAGCACGCGCTCGTTCGCGCCGCTACTCGCCGCGTCGACGTCGTCTTCCGCCTGAGCGGCGCGCGGAGCATTTTTCTTCGCCATGCGTTTCCGCACGGAGCGTAGTTCGAGCAGGGATCCGCCGCAATGCTCACCGACACGGATTGAAACCGAGTACGCCGCCGCCTTCGTCCAACTCCCCGTTTGCGAGGACGTATACTAGAAAGTTGCCGTTACTGGTGAGCATCCCCGCGGTGCCGGCGAGTGGCAACTGCACCCCGGTGATGGTGTGCTTGAAGCCGTCCTCGAAGGGAAATGGGTACGGGCTTTGTGTACCTACTATACCCCAACACACAATATCGAACGAGCTCGTGCGCGCGCAGGTGCCCAGGCCCGTGTTGGCCACGTCGATCGCGCCCGTGAACGGAGCGCCGCCGCTCGCGACGAGGATCCGCGTGGGCAGCGCCGTGGCACTGGCCGTGGCGCCGGCCTGGTTTGAGTCATTTCTCCCCCAGCAGACCACGCTCGTGTCTTGCATGATCGCGCAATAAGTGTAGCCAGGGCCCGAGATCAAGCGCGTCGCGAAGCGTTGCTCCGCAGTCCCCGTGATGGACACCACAGTGGGGTAGAAAGAATACGGAAGCGCCGACTGTGAGGAGCCGAGCTCGCCGTACCCACTGGTGCCCCAACACCAGATGGAACCGTCGCTCTTCCGAGCGCACGCGCTTTCGATCCCGACGCGCACTTCGACAGCGCCGCTGAACGCCGTCGAGGCATTGGCGAGTACTTCTCGCGCGTAGTTGCCGTTCGAGGTATCACCGACGCCGAGCTCGCCCTCTTGGCCATAGCCCCAACACCAAACAGTGCCTTCACTCGTCACGGCGCAGAAATTGGCGACGTTCGCGCCAGCGGCAGGTTGCACCGCCGGCGAACCGCGCGTGCCACCGACAATCTGCTGCACGTCGGCGAGGGCCGGGCCGCCCACTGCCGTCACCACTTCGACCGGGTCAATCGTGACGTCCTTCTTACCAAGGCCCGCGCCGACCAACGTCGAATCTGGCAGGCCAGGATCGCCAAAGCACCAGACATTGCCGGAGTTGATCGCACATCCCGTGTGTGTGTGGTTGGCCGAGCTCGATCTAGAAAGCGCGATCGCCGACCCTAGGAACGGCGATCCGCCTGCGTCGACGACCGTCTGGAAGCCACTCACGCCCGCCCCACCGTCTGGAATGAACTGGTGAAGCGTGCCGTCGGGGCGACGCACGAGCACCGACGTGTCTGAGACGTCGTCGGTCGACGCGACCACTTCGGCAATACAAGTGCATTGCGTGCCCGCGCAGACCTGATTGGCTGCACAGGGCGTCGCGCACGAACCCGCTTGGCCCGCGCTGCCACTCGAGCCGGAAGTGCCGTTCGAGCCGGACGCGCCGCTCGAGCCGGACGCGCCGCTCGAACCGGAAGTGCCGCTCGAGCCGGAAGCGGCGCTCGAGCCGGACGTGCCGCTCGAACCGGAAGTGCCACCTGAGCCTGCGCGGCCGCTCGAGCCGGAAGCGGCGCTATCGCCTCCAGACGGGGAGCCGCTGGCACCGGCCATGCCGCCCACGCCGCCCATGGTCGACGACGAGCCCGCCGAACCAGCCGTTGCGCCACCAACGCCAGACCCACCCCCGGTGCCCGTACCGCTCTGGCCCGTGCCGCCGGTACCGCTACCCGACAGCCCACCGCTCGCCACCGTGCCGGTGCCGGCCACACCTTGCGCCAGCGGCGGAGGCGAGCTGCTCCCACACGCCGGTGACGTCAGCCCTGCAAAGCATGCTAGCGCCACAACGCCTGAGCGGAAGGCGACGCGCGCTTGACGTTTTGCTGATCTCATCTCGAAATCTCCGTGCTGAAAGAGTCGCTGCCGAGCAACGGGCGCCGAGGACGCCTGCCTGTCACTCGGGATCGACGCAGCGCAGTCCCCAATGTCGCACTAGTCTGAGCCGGTCGCTCACTTTCGGCAATACCCGACCGGCTCTCGTGCGCCTAGGCAGCCGGCAAAAGCAGCGCAAACGAAGTCATTTCTCCGCGATCTTTCACGTCGACCTTGCCGCCGTGCAGTTCGACGATCGAGCGCGCGAGCCGCAGGCCGAGCGCGAGACCGCGGTGCTCACTCGGACCCGCAGCGGGGCTCAGATCCATCATCGCGCGCAGCCGCTGCTTGTCGACGTGCGCGCTCGTGACTTCCACCTCGAACAGCCAACGCTTGTTCGGCGCGGGCAGCGCGCGCACGTGCACCAGCGGCGACTCCGCGATGCGCAGGGCGTGGCCGATGAACGTGGCCATCGCCCGCGGCATCCGCACGCGGTCGACGCGCATCGGCGCGAGCTCCTCTGAAATCTCGATCACGACCGAAACGTCACGGTCCCCACCCAGATCCTTGCCCTTGAGCACGGCCTCGTTCACGAGCGAGCGCACGTCACTGCGGTCGAGCACCAAGCTGAGCTGCCCCGCGTCGACGCGCGCCGCGTCCAAAATCGTCTCGATCAGCGCGAGCAGCTCGCGGCCGCGTCGCCCGATCAGCTCGAGGCTCTCGCGCTGCCCGTCGCTCAACGGCTCGTTCGCGCGCACGAGCTCGGTGAAGCCCAAGATCGCGTTGAGCGGACTCTTCAAGTCGTGGCTCACGCTCGCGAAAAACAGACCTCGCATGCGGGCCGCGGCCTTGCGCGCGGAAATCGCGCGCTCTTGCGCGTTGGCGAACACGTGGAAGCGCTCCGCCAGGCGCTCGATCGCCGAGCCGAGCCGCGCCACCACCGCAAAGCGCGCGGTATTCACGATCTCCGCGCCGCCCGAGGTGAGCGGCGCCGTGCCGAGGTCGCGCACGTCGCGGATCGCCATGCGCAGATCTTGGCCGAGCGCGTGGCCGAGCGCGGTGCCCGCGCCGCCCGCGATGCCAATCGCGAACAAAGAAACCAAGACGAACGTGCCCGCGAGCACGCCTACCAGCGAGCCCTGAAAATGCACCTGCGCGCTACCGTCGTCGAGCGGCGTCACCATCCGCACCTCGCCGTCGGCCAGTCGATCGAGGCGATACACTTCGGCCTCTTGGCTCACGCTCGCGTAGAAACCGAGCGTCTCGGCTTGAGCAATCGCCGCTTCGAGCCCGGCACCCGGTCCCGCGCCAGGGCGCAGTTCGAGCGCCGCGCGCGCCAAAACGCGCGCTGTCTCCTCGCGAGCTTTTTGATCCGCTCGCCGCAAATGCGCGCTCACGATCAGCGACGACCCGAGCACGAGCACGACCACGGGCGTGGTGACGGCCGCGATCAAGCGCCGAGGCACGCGCTTTTGAATGATACCCTGTAGATCCGCGTCCTCCACCACGCTGCGCATGATCTCGACCGGGGCGAGCTCGAAGGTGCGCAGAAATACACTACGCACCAGCACGAACAACGGCAACGACGCCGCCGCGACGATCACGCCTCCGAGCAACGTGAGATTCGTGCCCGTCGACAGGTCAACGATCGCGGGGCGCAAGACGGTGAACGTGAGCGCCAGCGACGCGAGCGAGCAAAAAAGCCAGATCAGCGCGATCCGCGCGGGCTCGTCGCTCAATGTCGACAGCTGCTCGGCCTCGATCGCCTGCGATCCGAGCGACAGCGCGCGCAACGTGAAGCGATGGCGCCGCAATCGAACATACGCCCAACAAACCCCGAGTGAACCACCCGCCAACAGCGACAGCGACAGCGCCTCGGAGCCGTCGAACGCGACCTCGCCGCTCAGCACCAAGAAGCGCGAGGTCAGCAGCGCGAGCAGGCCGCTCGCGAGCAGCGTGAAGATCAGCGTCACACCCAGCGCGCGCAAGGTCAAACGATCGGCTCGCTCGTTCACGCGCGCGCCTCCGGTCGGGACGGCGGTGGCGCCGAGAAAGGCGAGCTCGAGCGCTCACCCGGCGGCGGCCGCGCGGGCAGCACGATCGTAAATTTGGAGCCTTTGCCCAGCTGACTCTTGAGATCGATGAAGCCGCGATGCATCTGCACCAAGCGGCGCGTGATCGCCAGGCCGAGCCCGGTGCCCACGCGCTGTCGCTTCACGTCGCCGGATTGCCAGTACTCCTCGAAAATCATCTCGTGATCGGAGGGCGCGATGCCCGGCCCGGTGTCGGTCACCGTGATCGCGACGCCGCCGTCGCGCGGATCGACGCGCACGGCGATGCCGCCCTGACTCGTGAACTTGACGGCGTTGCCGAGTATGTTGCCGATGATCTGCCGCACGCGCCGCGCGTCCGCGTAGGCCATGGCGTGGCTGCCGTTCAGCTCGATCTCGAGCGATTTGGCGTGCGCCACGATGCGGTTCTCGCGCACGACTTCTTCGGCGATCGGGAAAACGTCAATCAACTTACTGCTCAAACGCAGCTCGCCCGACTCGAGCGCCGAGAGGTCCAAAATATCGTCGATCAGCGCGCGCAGGTGCTGGCCGCTGCCGCGCACCACGCGCATGTTCTCGCGCGCGTCGTCGCTGAGCGGGCCGTCCACCTCGCTGAGCAGCACGTCGGTGAAGCCCAAAATGGCGTTGAGCGGCGTGCGCAGCTCGTGCGAGAGCGCGGCTAAAAATTCGCTACGATCGCGATCGTACGCCTGCGCGCCGGTCAAGTCTTGACGATAGGCGAGCTCGGCTGCGGTGAAGCGCTCGACCAGCACGTTGAACGCGCTCGTGAGCAGCCCCACCAGATCCACCGAGCGCACGGGGATGGTCTTGCCCGCCGGATCGGCGCCCTCGCGCGCCATGTCCACGATCCGCGTGCGCACGAACGTGACGTCCGCGTGCACGTCGCGCGCGAAGGACAAGGCGACCAGCACGGCCGCGCCGAGCAGGAGCGTCGTCAGGGTCGCGACCGAGACGATCAGCCCACCGGTCTCGAGCGGCGTCTCGGGCGCCGCCACGAACGCGAGCACGTACAGCGACTCGTTCGGCGCTTGCAACGCAGCCGAGAAAAATTCGCTGCGCCCGAGACTCGTCGCGACCTCCCCTTCCCCCTGGTCGAGCATGCTCAGCAAACGCCGCCGCGCGGGCGCGCCCTGCGAGCCGTCGACGACGACGCTACCGTCATCGTCGATCAACAAGACCTCCGCGCCCGAGCGGCGCGCCGCCCGCTCGATCAGACCCTGCCGATCCTCCGGATCGGTACGACGGAGCCGCTCGGACAACGTGAGCGCCAACAGCTTGCTGCGCAGCGCCGCCGCGTCGTCACTTTGGGTCCGCAAATGCGCAGCGCCGATCGTGCCCAACGCGACGGCCGCCGCCATACCGACCACCAGCACGATCGCCGGCACCAGCACCAAAAATGGGATTTTCCGCCTGCGCGTGTTCACGTTCCGCGCTCAGGCTACAGCCGCACTCCCAAGCACGCTACTAACCCACCCGATCACCACGAACCGAGAGATTTTGCGCCGACCGCGCGTCCAGCGCCGTGGCCGCACGTACCTCATCGTGGCCGCGGCGCGAAGCGAGGGGATTGGGCTGCCCCGCACGCGCCGCGCGTGCACAAGTCCTCGGCGTCGCTCGAGCGCGCGCTGCGCCGGCCATCCAAGCCTCGCTCAGTCGCTCGACAAGCGCGAAAATACCGCGTGATCGAGCCAGCGCGCGCCGACGAGCTCGGCTTGCCGCGCAATGCCTTCGAAATGGAAGTCGAGCCGCGCGATCACGCGCAAGCTCGCGCTGTTGTCGGTGGCGGCCGCGCAGCGAATCCGATGCATGCTCATGCGCTCGAAGGCGAACTCGACGCAGGCGCGCGCGGCTTCGGTCATCAGGCCACGACCCGTGGCTTCGCGCTTGAGCCAGTAACCGAGCTCGCTCGAACGATGCAGATGCACGCACGCGTCGAGCCCGACCACGCCCAAAAGCTCGTGTGATTTTCGGTCTCGGATCGCGAAGCGCACGGCGCGGCCGCTGTCCCAATCCGACACGCACGCCTCGGCATAGCGATTGCTGGCCTCGGGCGCGTTGTTGAAGGGTACCCAGGGCAGCCAGCGCTCGAGGTGCCAGCGCGAACCTTCCACGGCCTCCCACAACTCCGGGCCGTCCGAGATCTCGATCGGCACGAGGTGCGTGCGCGCCGTTTCGATCGGCGAGCGGCGCACTGCCGAGCGCGACGGGATCGACAGCAGATGCGCCACAGCCTGGGACGCGCTCGGGGGGGACTCGCTGATCTGACGGGCCTTCACTGACACTCCGCGCGGAGCGCGAACACCTCGAGGTGTGCGGACTCGTAATCGCGCCAGGAAATATACCACTTTCCTGGACTCTCGCCGGGCGCGATGTCGGGTTGGGGCTGAAAGCCCGAGACTCGGCTCAGAAGGCTGGTCGGACCGAGGCCATCGCGCGTCAGCGGGGCGAAGCGCAAGCGCGATTCGTCGTACCAGGCGACGACCGCGCTCGTGCCGGTCGCGAACACGGCCGGGCGCAGCGCCTTCGGTCCGAAGTCGCGCCGCCAGATCGACACGCCCTTCTCCTTGTCGATGAACGTGACGCTGGCGCCCGCTTTCTCATCGTCCCAAGCGACGAAGCAGCCGTCACTCGTGCAAGCGACGCCAGGCGCGGTATTCTTGCCGTCCTTGGTGCTGAGCGCCTCGAGCTGACCCGCGTAGCGCTCCCTGCCCGTGGGTTTCTTGGTGGGCAAGAGCCCGGTCTTGAGCTGCGGGTCGGTGAGGGCGAGCCGTATCAAGTACACCTGATAGTGCTCGAAGCCGCGGTTCACCGAGAACGTGATGTTGAGGAACCCATTCGCCACCGCCGCGCTGGGCGTATTGACGGCGTTCGTCGCGGCCTTGGCGGCAGGCACGGACGAGAGCCGAATCGCCTCGCCGAGCGGAGCGAGCTCGGCGTTGAGCTGACGCGCCATCAAGTCGCTCGTGCCCTTGTCGACTTCTTCCTGCCACACCATCCAAAACGTACCGCCCTCGCTCGCGGCAAGCGACGGATAGAGATCGCCCTTCTTCACGCCCGAGATCAGGCGCGCGGGGCTTTGCAGGTGTCCGTCTTTGGACAAGAACCGCGCGTACACGCCGGGCTCGTTGCCACCGTCGTCCCAATACGTGAGCACGAGCTCGCTGCCGACCGCGAGCAGCTGCGCGGTGCGCACCGAGGTCGCCTCGGGCGTCACGGGGATATCGGGCGTCGTGCGGCGCAGCGAATCGTCCAACAAGACGCCGTAGGCCTGACGCTTTTTCGCGTCTTGGTGATTGTCGATCCAGACGAAGACGTTACCGGCGCCGGTGTGCACCATCGTCGGGCGCGACACGGGCAACTCGATCGAATAGGGGCGCGGCCGGCTGATGCCGGTGAGCGTACAGGGCCCGCTTGGCTCCTCGATCGCGAGCGAAGCGTGCGACAACACCGAGCGCGCGACGGGCGCGCCGCCCATGCGCATCGCGTCTTTGAACGCGTCCAGCGCTGGTTTCGGTTGACCTTGAGCCAAGAGCTCCTGCGCCGACGCGATTTTGAGCGCGTACGCGTCGCTCTCGACCGGGCGCGGCGCGCCCTTGTCCACCACGGCGGACGCGGACGGCGCTACCTTGGGCTGTAGCGGATGCACGGTCGTGGGCGCGGCGCCCGGCGGGTGCAGCACGTACATCCAAACCGCGTACGCGCCGAGGCTCAACGCCGAGAGCAAAAGCAACGTGGAGATCGCGCGGCCGGAGCCCGGCTCAGGCCGCATGGAAACGCCGCCTTGCGCGGTCGTCGTCCCGGGCGACGCACCGAGCACGGGTGGCTCGGGCAACGACGGCGCCAGCGGTTCCTTGGTCGTAACCGGTCCGCTGATCATGGGCGCTTCAGAGCTGATCAGCGCGTCGATCTGCATGCCCTCGTCGGCACTCGACAGCGTCGCGTTGCGCCCTGGCACGATGCCCGCCAGCAGCGCCTTGCCGAGCGTATCGGCCAGCGTCTTCGCGTCCTGAAAGCGCTTGGTGTGGTCGCGGTCGAGCGCGTGCGCGAACCAGGCATCGAACGCGGGCGGCAGATCGGGCCGCAACTTGCTCGGCTTCGGCAGCGGCGCGCTGGCGATTTGGGCGAGAATCATGGCCACGCCCTGCTCGACGTTCCACACCGTTTGCCCGGTCAAACACTCGTAGACGATGCAGCCGAGCGCCCACAAATCCGCGCGATGATCGGCCTCACCTTTGCCGCGCGCTTGCTCGGGGCTCATGTACGCGGGCGTGCCGAACAGGGCTCCTTCGCGCGTGAGCCGCACGGTTTCGGCGTCCGCCGTGGTCGGCTCGTAGAATTTGGCCAAGCCAAAATCCACGATTTTCACCATCAGCTTGCCGTCTTCGTCTTTAGTCAGAAAAATGTTTTCCGGCTTCAGATCGCGGTGCACGACATTGGCCTCGTGAGCCTTTTGCAGACCGCGCGCCGTGTGCGTGATGATGCGCACCGTCGTTTCGACGTCGATCTGTCGAACGCGAGTCATCATGTCGTACAGACTCTCGCCCTCGAGCAGCTCCATCACGAGGAACGGGCGCTCCTCGAACATGCCCGAGTCGTACACGTCGCAAATGTACGGGCTGCGAATCGCAGCCGCCGCGCGCGCTTCGCGAATGAAGCGCTCGCGCACCACGCGTGAATTGATCAGCTCGGCCGCGAGAATCTTCACGGCAACGCGCTTGCCGATGTCGATGTTCTCCGCCTCGTAGACGGCAGCCATGCCGCCGCGGCCGATCTCTTTGGTGATCCTGAACTTTCCCTCCAGCACCGTCCCCACGGGGACTTTCGACTGATTCTGGGGGGGCATGCGGTCCGCCCGACTTTCGCAGGACCGGATCACGATGGGCAAGCTCCGCTGTCATGAAAATCGAGCCCCCCTCCGTGCGGCTGATTCCCGAACAGACACCCACCACCACCACGCCGCAAAGTTCGGCCCATCGGCCTACTGTTTCAAGCCTAAGAAGAAAGCGCCTATTTTCCTAGGCCTGCCACTGTGACTCCGTTACGAAACAAAGCCGAAACGTGGCCACCGCTACTTGAGCAGTGCGCGCCCGATCCCGGCGCGAGACCTACCCACCAGCCCCAACGGACTCGCAGGGCTGCTACGCGAGGGGCACTGACCCCAGAACAGCGGAGATTGAGATGAAGAAGGTGGAAGCGATTATCAAGCCGTTCAAGCTGGACGAAGTGAAGGATGCCCTGTCGGAAGTGGGTATTCAGGGCATGACGGTCACCGAAGTGAAGGGCTTCGGACGAACCGGCGGCAAAAAGGAAGTCTACCGCGGCTCGGCCTACGTCGTCGATTTCGTGCCCAAAGTAAAACTCGAGATCGTGGTCGCCGACAACATGGTGCACCAGGTGATCGACGCCATCGAGAAGAGCGCGAAAACCGGCCGCATCGGCGACGGAAAGATCTTCGTGTGTCCCGTGGACGAAGCCGTGCGTATTCGTACGGGCGAACGCGCGGAAGAGGCTATTTGATTTTTGTCTTGGAAGTTCCGACCTGACGGGTCCCGCGACTTTGCCTTTCGCTAAAACAGCAGGCGCCGGGTCCGCCGGCTCTCACGCAGGTCTCGATCTCGCTTCCAGATCGTGATCTGGTCTTCCAAGATGATTCGTGTTTTGGAAGTCCGACTGAAACGCCTTGCGACTTTTCCTTTTGTTAGAACAGCAGGCGCCCGGGTCCGCCGGTTTCTCCTGAGGGTCTCGATCTCGCTTCCGGATCGTGATCTTTTCTTCCAAGATGATTCTTGTTTTGGAAGTTCCGACTGAAGCGCCTCGCGGCTTTTCCTGTCTGAAAAAGCAGCAGGCGCCCGGGTCCGCCGGTTTCTCCTGAGGGTCTCGATCTCGCTTCCGGATCGTGATCTTTTCTTCCAAGATCCATCATGTCGATCCGGGTGGGGCTTTGCCCCAGCGGACCACTTGTACGGCATAGAGCGGTTGCCAAGGGTCAGCGTCCGCGACGTATGACGGCTGCGACGTATAACGACCGCGACGTATGACGACCGCGACGTAGAGCGGGCGCATCGAACAGGGCGGCTGGACGAGAAGTGGGGCTGGGCGCACAGAACGGCAGGTCCGCACAGTGGCAGGTCCGCACAGCGCGGCTGACCCGCACAGAGCGGCAAGCCCGCACAGAGCGGCAAGCCCGCACAGAGCGGCTCTGCCGCTCGCCGGCGAAGCCGGCTCCGAGAGCGGCTGCGCCGTAAAAGCGCAACGCTGGGGCAAAGCCCCAGCTAAAACGACATCAGAAGTCTTGGAAGAAAAGATCACGATCTGGAACCAAGACCGAGGCGCTCACAAAAACCGGCGGACCCGGGCGCCTGCTGCTCACCCGAACGCGATAGTCGCCAGGCGCTTTCCCGTGGATCTCCGCAAACAAAACCCAACCCCATTTTCGCCGGGACCACCCCATGCGAAGGCATCCCTCCATGGACCCGAAACAAGCCATCGACCTCGGCAAAGCGCACTCAGCGAAAATGGTCGACCTCAAGTTCATCGACCTGATCGGCAAGTGGCAGCACACGTCGGTGCCGTTCCACCGGCTCACCGAGGGCGCGTTCGAGGAGGGCTTCGGCTTCGACGGTTCGTCGATTCGCGGTTTTCAGCCCATCAATCAGAGCGACATGTTGCTGATTCCGGATCCGTCGACGGCGGTGATGGATCCGTTCACGCGGCACCCTACGCTGTCTTTGCAATGCACGATTCAAGACACGTTGACA
>DASXKQ010000071.1:0-7584 GCA_036496745.1 Polyangiaceae bacterium | reverse complement strand
TCCCGAGGAGCTCGAGGAGCCGGGCTCGGTTTCGTCTTTTTGCTCAGCCACGGGGCCTCTATACACCATTTATTCGTTGCCAGCGGCGTCTCCGCCGGAGGCTTGCCACGGCTTGGGCGGCGGCGGCGGCAGTTCGTCGGCCAAGGGTACGAGAGCGAGCGCGTCGAGGGTCACCGAGCGATCGGCAAAGACGACGAATCGCCCGCGCAGTCCGGGACGCGCCCCGAGCGACGCCGGCAGATTCCCGAACACGAGTCGGGGCTCCGCGCTCGGGGGCACCTCCAGGCGGAGCGCATGGGCTTCGTCCACGACCGGGAGCGCGTGCGAGTGTTCGTTGCCGGGCGGCAGAGCGCCGATCAGAATCTGGCCCGCCGCGGGCCCGCTGGCGCGGGCGCGCACCAAGGCGCGCACACCGTGCCCGTTGCCACCGAGCGGAATCGTCAGCATGAGCGCGACTCCGAGCGCGCTTTGCTTACGCAAGCGCGCTAGATCGTCGCCTTCAGGGCCACCCACGCGCAGCAGGATTTTGGCGCGCGTAGCCGCTTCCAACCCGCCCGGTAGCGGATCGGGAACTCCGAGAAAGCGCGTGAGCGGCGGAGCCAACAGCTCCCCCGTGCCGAGGTCGACGAGCGCGTTCACCAAGGCCACACGCGTGCTCTGCAAAGGCTCCTCCGCGAGCGCCTTGAGCAGCGAACCCTGCCCCACTTCGCCGCCGATGTGCGCGAGCGCCTGCGCGATGATCGGCCGCAAGCGCACATCGTCGAGGCTCTGCACCAACGGCCAAACCGCGTCTTTCGAGCGGATATTGCCGAGTGCCGCCGCGATCTCCTGCGAGCGCTTGAAGTCGCGACTGCGCGCGTCCTGCCACCACGCGATCAGCGTCTTCTCCCCGCGCGCATCGCCCGTTTCCGCCAGGACCAACGCCGCCAAGCGCCGAAAGTGGACGTCGCCCGAGCGCTCGAGCTCGAACGTCAACGGCGCTCCCTCCCCGAGGCGGGTCAGTGAGAGCGCGGCGTAACGACGCACCGTCTCGTCTTCGTCACGCGCGGCAGCCAAGCGCAGCGCCGCCTTCGCCTCGGGGCGGTTGAGCTCGAACAGGAGCTCGGCGGCCTTGCGCCGGATCGCGAGGTCGGCGTCGTCGAGCAGGCCGGCCAGATCCTCCGCCGCGTCTCCGTCGCCGCTGATGCCGCGCAGGATCGCCGGCGGCCAGCCCTTGCCCTCCGCGCGCAGGCCGCTCTGCTCGTAGCGTCCGTGGGATGCGCCGAGCTCACGCAGGCGAACGCGCAGCGCGTCGAAGTCGGAGGCGCGCTGCGCGGAGATGTCGTGTTCCTCGCCGGGATCAGCGGCGAGATCGAAGAGTTTGCACGCGCCGAGTTTGCGCGCGCAGATCAGGCGCGAGCTGCCGTCCGCGAGCAGCGTTTGTTCTTCGGTCTCAGCGAGCGCCAAGCCGGCTTGCTCGGCGCGTTTTTGGCTGAGCAGTGCGCCCAGATCACGACCGCGAATGCGCGGCGGCGTCGGGATGTCCAATGCGTCGAGGAACGTCGGCAGCAAATCGATGGTCTGCACGGGCTCCGCGATGCGACGTGCCGAGAGCGCCCCGGGCGCCGCGATGACCAGCGGGACGCGCACCTGCTCCTCGTACACGCTGGTGCCGTGATAGCGGCCGCCGTGATCCCCGAATTCCTCGCCGTGATCGGCGGTGACGATCACCGCCGCGCTCGGGTGACCGACACGAAACAGGCTCACGATCGCGCCGACGCTCTCATCGGCCGCGCGAATCTCGGAGTCATACCGGTCGATGTCTCGTTCACCGAACGGGTACTCGGGGTGTGCTTCGTACGGTTCATGCGGCGCGAACAGGTGCACCCACACGAACAGGCGCTTGTCCTTGGGCGCGGCGGCGAGATAGTCACGAACCTGAGCGACGCGCTTCTCGCCTTCGGCAAATTCGACCCAGCGATACTCGAAGCCCAGGAAACTATCGCGAAATGAGCTGAAGCGATCGGGGTCGATGAAGAACACCGCGGGTGGATAGAAAGCGGCCGTGCGATAGCCGTACGTGCGAAGCAAGCTTGCCCACGTGTCCGAGTCGCGCGCAGCGTCCTGGAGCAACAAGGGCCGCATGTACTTGCCGGTCATCAGCGAGGTGACCGAGTACGAGGTGTGCGGCGTGGGCGCGTAGGCTCGCTCGAAAAGGACGGCGTTCTGCGCGAGTTGATCGATGTGCGGCGTCGTCGCTCTCGCGTAGCCGTACGCGCCGACGTGGTCCGCGCGCAGCGCATCCACGCTGATCAGCAACAGATCGCGACCGCGCAAGTCGAGCGTCCGTCCCACGGTCGGCGTGGCCCGCGCGCACGCCCCTTCCCGCTCACCAGGCGGAATCGCGTCGCAGTCGATCGAATCTTCCGGCGCCGGAGGTGCCACGCGCGCCGCGAGGGTCACCGCCTGGCCGAGCAACGGCGCATGCTCGAGCAGTATCAACCGGAAGTTATCGAAGCGCGCGAGGCGCTGTGCCGCCGGCACGAGCGCGAGTCCGGCTGCGGCGAGCACCGCGATCGCCGGCAGCGAGGCGAACCGTCGAGCTGCTCTCGGGCTCGCTTGCCGACCCAACCAGCACTCGACGATCAACGGTGCAGTCGCCAAGGCCAACACCGAGAGCCCGCCGTGGAACGCCGGATAGAGTCGCACCAAGACGAAGCGGTTAACGAGTTCGACGAGTACGACGAAGCCGACGAGCACAACGCCGAGTTCGCGCGGCTTGCTGCGCAACAGCCGCGCGATCGGACGACACGCGCCGAAAACGAGCACCCCGCCGAGCACACCCGTGAAACAGGCGAAACCAAGGCGGGCCGCAGGGCTAGCCAGATGGCGCCCCCCGCCCACTCCGAATCCCACCAGCGCCGCGAAACTGCCCGCGCCGATCGCCAGGAACCAGCGTTCCTCACGGCGTTTCGCGCTGCCCACGAGCAATCGCAACGCGACCGCTCCGAGCCCGCTCAGCGCGGCGCTGGCGAACAGCGCGGTCGGCGCGAGCCAGAGCAGGCCGTTCTGCGCCTCCCAGAGCGTAGTGAGTTCTCGGCGCGCGCTCACCATCACCACGAAGAACTCGATCGCGAGCAAGAGCCAACCCGCCGCGAGCGCGCGCGCGACCCGCGCTGTCACGCCCGGCGCTGGCGACGACGAGCGGCTCAGCTCAGCGGAACTCGATCGAAGCGATCTCGTAGCGACGGGTTCCACCAGGCAGCCTGACTACCACTTCATCCCCCGTGGATTTGCCGATCAACGCGCGCGACAAGGGAGCCGACACCGAGATGGTGCCCTGGTTGATGTCGGCCTCGTCGGCGCCGACGATTTGATAGGTGCTCTCCTCGTCCGTATCCAAGTTCGTCAGCATGACCGTGGCGCCAAAACGCACGCGATCGCCACTGAGCTTCGTGTGGTCGATCACCTCGGCGCGCGACAACTTGTCTTCGATGTCCTTGATACGAGCCTCGACCAGGCCCTGGCGCTCCTTGGCCGCGTGGTACTCGGCGTTCTCGCTGAGGTCGCCGTGCTCACGAGCGACGCCGATTTCGCGCGAGATCTTCGGGCGCTCCTCTTTCAGGCGCACGAGCTCTTCACGCAGCCGCTGCGCGCCCTGCGGAGTCATCGGGACGGTCTCGACCATTGCGGGCGAATCTTTACCCGATGTGAGGCTGGGCGCTAGAGTCTTGCCAGGGGCGGCAATTGAGGCCAGATTCCCGGCCTTGAAAGGTCCCAGGACGGCGCCCACGCGAAGTCGAAGTAGTGCAGCCTTGAAAATTCCAATCTACGCGCCGAAATCGAGCTCACCTCCGCTGCGCCGCAAGCCGTCGCTATTTGCGCCGGGCCTCCTCTTGTCCGCGCTCCTCTGCTCGCTCGGCTGCGCCGGCAAAGACAATCACGCGGATAGCGCGATCAACTACGCCGAGAACGCCAAGCACGACTACGAAGAGGCCATGGAGGCCTTCGACTCGAAGAACTGGGAAACCAGCGATCAGCTGATGAACGAAGTGCGGCGCAAGTACGGCTACAGCCGTTACGCGCGCTTGGCGGAGCTCAGGCTGGCCGACGCGCACTTTCAACAGGACAAGTTCGCCGAAGCCGTCGCTGGCTACAAATCCTTCGTCCACGACTACCCGAACGATCCGGAAGTGCAGTACGCGCGCTACCAGGTAGCCAAAGCGCAATACGAGTCGGTGAGCCCCTCACCGCTCCTGCCCGCGCTCGAAGAGCGCGATCTCGCGAGCGTGAACGACGCCCACGCGACCATTCGCAAGTTTTTGAATGACTACCCGGACAGCTCGCACAGCCAGGAGCTCGAATACATGCAGGCCGTGGTGACCGGCCTGCTCGCACGCCACGAACTTTACGTGGCACGCTTTTATCTCGACAAGTCGAACTTTGGCGCGGCGACGGCGCGCATCGAGTACTCGCTCCACGCATTCCCGAACTCGGATCTGGAGCCGGAAGCGCTCGTGCTTTTGGCCGAGGTGTACATGAAGCAGAAAGAGCGAGGAAAGGCGCGCGAGCTCCTCACGCACGTCATCCACCACTACCCGGACAGTGCGTTCATCGTACCGGCCAAGCACTTTCTGGAAGAGCTCGGCGAGCCGACCGGCACGTTGCGCATGAACTGAGGGTTCTGTCAGATGCCGGATCCCTCTGCTCTCAGCACCGTGCCGCCCACCGTTCTCGTCGTCGACGACGAGAAGAACATCCGGCGCACGCTGGAGATGGTGCTGAGTGGCGAAGGCTACCGCGTACTGGAGGCCGAATCGGCGGAGGCCGCGCTCGAAACGCTGAGCAACCCGCACGAGCCGGTCGACGTCGCGATCTTCGATTTGAAGCTGCCGGGCATGAGCGGACTCGACGCGCTCGAACGCCTGCGCGCCGACGAGGCGACCCGCGAAATCCCCGTGATCGTCGTGAGCGGCCACGCCACGGTGCACGACGCGGTGGCCGCCATCAAACTCGGCGCGACGGACTTCTTCGAAAAACCGTTGAACCGCGAGCGCGTGCTGGTCAGTGTGCAGAACTCGATTCGTACGGCGCGCCTCAGCCGCACGGTCGAGCAAATGCGCGCCGAGCTCGAGGCGCGCTACGAGATGATCGGCACGAGCCTGCCGATCCAAAAGCTCTTCCAGGACATCGACAAGGTCGCGCCCACCAAGGCCAGCGTGCTGATCACGGGCGAAAGCGGTACCGGCAAAGAACTCGTCAGCCGCGCGATTCACCGCCTCAGCCCGCGCAAGGACGCGCCCTTCGTCAAGGTCAACTGCGCAGCGATCCCGCGCGAGCTGATCGAGAGCGAGCTATTCGGACACGAGCGAGGCTCTTTCACCGGCGCGCAAGCGAGAAAGCGCGGCTTTTTCGAGCAAGCCCACGGTGGCACGCTGTTCTTGGACGAAATCGGCGACATGGATTTGACCGCGCAGGCCAAGGTCCTGCGTGCGCTGCAAAACGGCGAGGTCGTGCGCGTCGGCTCGGAGCACGTGATCAACGTGGACGTGCGCGTGCTCGCCGCGACCAACAAGGATCTATCGAAGGCCGTCCAGGCCGGCGGATTCCGGGAGGATCTGTACTTCCGGCTCGACGTATTCCCGATCCGTGTGCCGGCTCTGCGCGATCGCAAAGCCGACGTGTTGATCCTGGCGGACGCGTTCGTATCGAGCTTCTGCAAGGAGAACGGGCTCCGTCAGAAGAGGATCGATCCGAGCGTGCTCGAGGCGCTCGGTCGCCGCAAGTGGCCCGGCAACGTGCGCGAGCTGAAGAACGTGGTGGAGCGCGCCGCGATCCTTTCGAGCGACGTGATTACGATTGCCGACCTCCCCGAGGATCCGCACGAGAGCCCGTTCGACGACGATGGCGACGGCGCGGACGTGTCCGCACAGACCACGACTGGCGGCGAAACAGGGACGTCCTCGGATCGGCTCACGCTGCGCGCCTATCGCGAGTCGGCGGAGCGCGCCTACATCGTCGATACGCTCAAGTCGCTCGATTGGAACATCTCGAAAGCCGCAATCGTGCTCGGGGTCGAGCGCACCAATTTGCACAAAAAGATCCGCGCGTACGGCGTCAAACGCGGCGAAGGATGAGCCCGAAGCCAGAGCTCGGCGCGCTGCGCGGCGCGACGCCGCTACCGATCTCGCTCGCCGGGCGCTCGCCCGCGGTGCTCGCGCTGCACGGCTTCGGCGGAACGCCGTTCGAGGTTCAGCTGGTCACGAATGCCGCGCAAAGCTTGGGGCTCGCCGCGAGCGCGCCGCTCCTCGCGGGCCACGGCAGCCACGCGCGTGACCTGGCGCGCACGCGCTTCAGCGATTGGCTCGCCAGCGCGCGCGAGGCCCTCGCCGCCCTCCCCAGCGGTCCCGTGATCGCGTGCGGGCTGTCGCTCGGCTCGCTGCTCGCGATTCGCTTGGCTTGTGCCGAGCCGGAACGGATCTCGGCCCTGGTGCTGCTCGCCAACGCGACGCGGCTGAGCGCTCCGTTTCCCGCCTGGCTATTGGCCGCCGGAGGATTCTTGCGCATCCCGGACTTCTTGATGCCAAAGCGGATGTCGGACATCGCGGACGGCGTCGCGCGATCCTCGCACGTGTCTTATTCGGCGGATCCCGTGCATGCGGCGATCGACCTGCACCGAGGCGCCGTCGCAACCCGAGCACTCCTGAAGCAGGTCAAATGCCCGACCTTGATCGTGCACGGCGCGCACGACCGGGTGTGCCCGGTTTCGAACGCTTGGCGCGTCGCAGAAGCCTTGGGCACCCGAGACGTGCGCGTCCTCATCCTTCCGCGCTCGCACCACATCTTGACGCGCGATCTCGACCGCGACGCGCTGAGCGCCGAGCTCACCGCGTTTTTTAGTAGATTTTCAGGCTAGCGTGCGCTCAACAAATCGCAGAGCCGCTATCGACCGGTGGAGCCGTAGCCGCCCGCGCCGCGCGCGGTCGCGTCGAGTTCGCTGACCTCTTCCAGCGCCACCTGGACGATCGGCGCGATGACCAACTGCGCGATGCGCGAGAGCGGTTCGATCGAGAACGGCTCCTGGCCGAGGTTGATCAACACCACCTGCACCATTCCCCGGTAGTCGCAGTCGATCGTGCCCGGCGTGTTCACGATGCTCAGGCCGTGGCGGAGAGCGAGGCCCGAACGGGGACGAACCTGACCTTCGTGGCCATCCGGGATCGCAAAGGCGAGGCCGGTGGGGATCAGCGCGCGTTCACCAGGGGCTAGCAACTTGGGCTCTGTCAGAGCCGCGCACAGGTCCAAACCCGCTGCCCCGCGGCTCTGATAGGCCGGCATGGGCACCGCCACCGGCCCGACTTTCTGCACGCGTAGCGACAGCATCGATCTTCCTCGCTCTTTGCTCAGCTCTGCGCGGCGACGCTCGAGCGGATCCGATGGTGTTCGAAAATCTCGTTCGCCATCTCGTCGAGCTTTTTGGCTTCTCGCTGAATATCGTGGTTTTGTTTGTAGTGCTGCGACGAAAAGACGTAGCTCGAAAACGCGCGGTAGCTCTTGGCCACCTCGAGATCGTTGCCGATCTCTTTGCAGATCGCGATCGAGCGC
>DASXKQ010000070.1:0-9938 GCA_036496745.1 Polyangiaceae bacterium | reverse complement strand
ACCACGGGCGTCACACGCTTTGGTTCATCATCGATCCGGTCGCCGAGCTCAGGCTGGGACCTCCGAGTGGCGCAAAACCCGACGTCACGGTATTTTCGCTCGGGCTCGTCGCGGGCGAAACCGGAGCTATTTATGCGCGTCTGGGGCGCGACAAACAAGCCTTCTTGATCGCGAGCAGCGCGCTCAGCGAACGCTTGGCGCTCAGAATCACGCGCTCCTTCGACGGGCCCCGAGTCTTGGCGCACCCGGCTACAGTGGCCAGAATGGGAAGCGTCGGCGAAGAGAGCAGCGCGTTGCCAGCGGAGCGCGGCGAGTCATTGAGGAGCTGAGCGTGACCATAAAACCGCAAGTGCTCGTGGTTGACGATGATGAGGCGATTCGGCGCACGGTCCGGCTGTGCCTCGAGTCCGCCGGCTACGCGGTGACGCTGGCCGCGAGCGGAGAAGCCGGGCTCGCCGCCGCGCGCAAGCACCCGCCGGACTTGGCGCTGGTCGATCTCCGACTCGGCGGGATGGACGGACTTGCCGTAACGCGCGCGATCGCGCAAGAGACCCCGGGCGCGGCCGTGATTCTGATGACCGCCTACGCGACGATCGACAACGCGGTGGAGGCCATGCGCGCAGGCGCCTCCGACTACATTGCCAAGCCATTCACGCCGGCGGCCGTCAAGCACGTCGTCGCGCGGGTGCTCGAAGCGTCGCGGATGCGCCAGGAGCTCGACGAGGCCGAACGGCGCACGACGCGCACGCTATTGCAAAGCGCGAGCCCCGCCGTAGAGGCGGCCTACACGCTCGCGGAGCGCGTCGCCACGAGCGACGCGACGGTGCTCGTTCTCGGCGAAACCGGCACGGGCAAGAGCGTGCTGGTGCGCCACATCCATCAACATTCGCCGCGCGCTGCCCGGCCGTTCGTGACCGTGAACTCTGCGACGATCAGCGCCAATTTGATCGAAAACGAGCTATTCGGTCACGCCAAAGGCGCGTTCACCGGAGCCGACCAGCCGCGCGCCGGTTACGTCGAAGCCGCCAAGAACGGCACGCTGTTCGTCGACGAGGTCGGCGATCTCGGCCGAGAAACACAGGGCAAATTCCTGCGATTGCTCGAAGAACGCGAGTACGTTCGCGTCGGAGACACCGAGCCGCGCCGCTCGGACGCGCGGATCGTGGCAGCGACGCATCGCGACTTGAAGGCCGCCGTCACGGCGGGTTCGTTTCGAGAGGACCTGTTCTACCGCTTGAACGTGGTCACCATCCGGCTGCCGCCGTTGCGCCAGCGCCGTGAGGACATTCCTAAGCTCGTGGGCGCGTTCTTGGCAAGCCCCTCGCGCTCCGGTCGCTCGAAGGCGATGTCCACGTCGAACGAAGCGATGGCGGCCTTGATCGCCTACGACTGGCCCGGCAACATTCGTGAACTCTCGAACGTGCTCGAGCGAGCGAGCTTGCTCGCGAACGGCGACGTGCTGACACCAGACCTGCTGCCGGAAGAAGTGCGCAGCAGCGCCAGCGCGACCACGACCTTCGACGAAGGCGACGAGGCGCTCGAGGCCGCCGAGCGTCGGCACATCGCGGCGGTCGTAGCTCGCCATCCCACCCTGGAATCCGCGGCGAAAGCCCTGGGGATCGACGCGTCGACGCTGTATCGAAAACGGGAGCGCTACGGCCTCAGATGACCTGCTCACCTCCGCCGGCAAAAACCAGCACGGGCATCTCGCTGCACGCGCGCCTACTGCGCGCCGTGGTGGTCATCGCGCTCTTGCTGGTCGCGGTCAGCGCACTGTCGACCGCCGCAGTGACGCGACTGGGCGGCGCGATTGGTCTCATTCTGCGTGAGAACTACACGTCCGTGGTCGCCTGTCAGGAGATGAACGAGGCCCTCGAACGAGAGGACTCCGCGGCGCTCTTCGCAGCGACCGGACGCGACGACATCGCGCGGCCCATGTTCGCGGCACACCGCGCGGGCTTCATGAAGGCGTTCTCGCGCGAGGCGACCAACGTCACGTTGCCCGGCGAGGGTGAGCGGGTTCGGGAGGTCGACGAGCTCTATCGAGAGTACACACGCATCACGGACGAAGTGCTTTCGGGACCGCCGGACACGCGCGTCGAGGGCTATTTCAAGGTGCTCTTGCCGCGGGGCACGGCGCTCAGAGCGCGTGTGACGAGTATCCGTCTGATGAATCAAAAGAACATGGAATGGGCGGATCGCGAGGCCCGCAGGATCGCGCGCCGTGCGCTCGAGATGGCGATCCTCGTCACCGTCCTGGCCCTGGTCTTGGCTGGCTGGTTCGTACGCAGAATTCCCAAAACCGTCCTCGACCCGCTCGAGTCATTCACCGAGCACGCGCGTTCGATCGGCGAGGGGAAGCTCGACGCCACGCTGGAAGTCCCCGACGTACCCGAGCTCAAGGTGCTGGGCGACGCTTTGAACCGCATGCAGGAAAAGCTGCGCGCCTACCGCGAGAGCTCGCTCGGTGAGCTACTCGCGGCCAAGGACCTGTCGCGCGCGACGATCGCCTCGATGGCCGATCCGGTGATCGTGTTCAGCGCGCGCGGTGAGGTGCTGCTCGCCAACGAATCCGCGGAGGCGATCTTCGGGCTGACCTCTGGGGACGCGGACGAGCTCCGCCAAGCGGGCGTCGAGGTGCCCGACCCGATTGCCATCGCGCGCGACGCGGTGCTGGCGCACGGCGAGCCGATCTTGCCGCAGAGCTTGTCGGACGCGATGCGCTGGATCACCAAGGAAGGCGAGCGCTACTTCTTGGTACGAGCGACTCCGCTCGAGAGCGACGACGCGGGCGGCGCGGCAGCCATCGTGGTGGCGCAGGACGTGACACGCTATCGTCGTATCGACGCGCTGAAGAGCGACGTGGTGGCAACCGTGAGCCATGAACTGAAGACGCCGCTCACGTCTCTCCGCCTTTCGACGCACATGCTGCTCGAGGAATCGGCCGGGCCGCTCGGCGAGCTCCAGCGCGAGCTTGCCGTGACCGCACGCGACGAAACCGAACGCCTACAGAGCACCGTGGACGAGCTCCTGGACCTCGTGCGCATCGAGCACGATGCAGGTGCACCAAAGCGCACGGAAGTCGACCCGGGCACCCTGCTCCGTGAAGTAATTTCGGCGCACGAAAAGCTCGCCAGCCTGAAGAAGATTACGGTCGACGTCGCGATCGACAACCCGTCACCGGTCGAGCTGGATCCAGAGCAGATCAGCATCGTGCTCGGCAATCTGCTGTCGAACGCCATCCGCCACTCGCGCGAGGGCGCGCACGTTTGGCTCAGCGGCGGCGGGACCTCACAAGAGCGCGTGTTCGTCGTGCGCGACGAAGGCGAAGGTATCCCGCCCGAACATTTGTCGCGCATCTTCGAGCGGCACTTCAGCGGCGCGGACCCCGCGACGCTCAAGGGTCGACACGGGCTCGGCTTGGCGATCGCGCAGGAAATCGCGATGCTCCACGGCGGCACGCTGGAGGTCCAAAGCACGCTCGGCAAGGGCAGCACGTTCTCACTCCGACTCCCCACGCGAGACCACGCGACCGAAGCACCTCACTACGAGTCGCGCGAAGAAGCCTGACGTGTTGCCGCTGAATCATCGCGTTTTCGTGCTTCCTCACGAATTGCCCTTTTGTTTTCCGAAAATCGTTTGCTGAAAACAACCTCCTCGAATCTCCATGTTTCATTGACCTCCTGACGAGCCCACCCGACTATCTGGAACATGGTGAGTCGTCGACACTGGGTGAGGCAGAGCTTCCTGCTCGGCGCCCTGATGGTGGCCTGCGCTGAGTCGGATAAACAAGACGTCGAAGTCATCATGACGACGGGCGGCGCGGCGGGGACCTCGGGCGCTGCAGGGAGCAGCGGCAAGAACAATGCGGGCGCGAGCGGAACGGCGAACAGCGCGGGCAAAGGCGGTACGAGCAGCGGAGGCGCGAGCGGGACGACCAACGGCGGCGCGGCAGGCACCAGCGCCGGCGCGAGTGGTGCGAGCGGCAAAGCCGGCGCGAGTGGCACCGCAAACGGCGGAGCAAGCGGCAGCGGCACCGCGGGCGCGAGCGGCGCGGCCGGCTCGAGCGCGGGCAGCGCGGGAACGCCGGCGCTCGGCTGCTTGGTATCGGCTGGCATGGGTGGCGGCGCGGGAGCGAGTGCCGGCAGCGCGGGAGCGAGCGGGAGCGCGGGCGCGGGTGGCACGAGCGGCGACGGCGGTGGAGGCGCCGGAGGCACCGCGGGCTCGCTCGACGATGCGGGCACGGACGCCAGCATCACGGGCGGCGCGGGCGGCGCTTCCGGCGACGCAGGCAGCGCGGGCGCGAGTGGCACGGCGGGCGCGAGCGGGAGCTCAGGCGCGAGTGGTGACGCGGGCACAGGCGGCAGCGCGGGCGCGAGTGCTGGAGCGGCGGGCAGCGGCGGGAGCGCAGGCAGCGGCGGAAACGCGGGCGCGAGCGCCGGGACGGCCGGCAGCGCGGGCAGCGCCGGCACTGGCGGCACGTCGAACGTACTCTTCTTCGACGATTTCGAAAATGGCGCGAGCGCTTGGACGGTCAATGGCGGAACCTGGTCGTTGCTCACGGACGGCAGCCAGGCGTACGCACAGACGCTGATCCAAAACAAACTGCAGATCTCGGCGGTGAGCGGAACCTGCTTCGCCGATCAGATCGTCGAAGCGAAGGTCAAGATCAACAAGTTCGGCGGCATGAGTAACTCCTACCAAGCTGCGGTCTTCGCTCGCTACTTGGGAGCGGACACTCACTACTTCGTCGCGCTCAACAGCGAGAACAAGTTTGGCATCGAGAAGCGCGTGAACAGCACGGCCACCGCGGCCACGGTGCTCGGGAGCCTCGTCAACGTGACCTACAGCCTGAACACTTGGTACACCGTGCGCCTCGAGGTGGTCGGCACGACGCTCACGGCTTCGCTGAACGGCGTGCCCCAGGTCACCGTCACGGATACCTCGATTGCTTCGGGTGGAGTCGCGCTCGGCACCACCAACACCACTGCCGAATTTGACGATGTGACGGTCACTCATCCATAATCTTGGCTGAGTGTTCGGACTTTCGCGGCTAGATCTCTCGCGTAAGCGCGGCGTTGCGCTGCTCGCGCTGTGCGCCGCCTTCGGCCTGAGCGCACTCGCGGCCACGCACCAGCGCGCCAAGTCATGGCGAACCGCATCGATCCAGCCGCCCGCACCTGCGCCGGCGAAACCGCAAGCGACGAGCCCGGCCGTCACCAGCGCCGCGCCGGCCGAATCTCCCTTCGAGCGGCTGCCCAAGGTGCACATCGTCTACCTGAACACGCACGAGGCGGTCGACACCCGTTTGTACGCAGCCGACGGCAAAGTGGACGAGGGCGAAGCAAAAAAACTCGACGTGCTCTTATGCGACGCGCGCGACACCAAGCACATCGAGAGCACGCGCCTCGAGCGCCGCACACTCCAGCTCGTGTACCGCGCCGCGCTTCACTTCAAAGCCACGACCGTCGAAGTCGTGTCCGCCTATCGCAAACCAGGGCGCCGCCCGGAGGGCCCGCACGCGTCCGGCGCCGCCGTGGATTTCCGCCTACCGGGCGTGACCGCCGCGCTGCTCGCCCAATACCTGCGCGAGCTCCCGCGCGTCGGCGTCGGCGTATACACCCACCCCCGCACCCAATACGTGCACCTCGACACGCGCGAACACAGCTACCACTGGCTCGACGCATCGCCCCCCGGCCGCACCTGGCGCGAACGCGGCATCGGCGGCAAAGCCATGACGGCCCACGACGCGAACTACACTCCGCAGGGTGATTTGCCGGAGGGGATGGGCGGGAGCTGAATGCGACTCGTCTGTGGGATTCTGCGGCGGCTCACTTGCCGTAGAAGCAATGGAAGTAGGCCGTGGCCTGGAAGCCACAAAACGCGCCAGTGGCTACCTCGTCCATCAAACCGCTCGGCGTGCATTGCTCATGCTCATAGATGCACGCGTTCACAGCCGACAGCAGTTCGCCACACCGCTGGGACGCTCTCTGCTCGCACGCAGCCGTAGTACCCGGGTCGGGCTCCGGATCAGCGGGGCACTTGAATCGCAGCGCGCAGGTGTCGAGCACCGGCTCGACGCGGGCGCCGCAGCCAAGGCTGAGCATGGCGAGCAAGATGCTGGCAATACTGTAGGGCATGCTGTTCGGAAGACGCGACTCGCGCGAAACCACCTGTGGCATCTCTTTCCGACCGTCATCGACGGATGTGAGGAGCAACGCGAGCAAGTTGTCCACCTGGATTCCAGTCGGCCGGCGGCTGGGATCGCCCCTTGTCCCAGAGCATTCCTCCATCAACCCATAGTTGACGCCACTCATCGTAGGTCAATCCAAGGTCGTCGTCGGACACTCCGAACTGAAACGAGCAGGACGGGCAAATTTCGAAGGAGCCTCCCCCAAGCGCCGGCCGCGGGTTTTCTTCGAGTCCGTCATATCCGCAGACGGGACAAGTGAAGGTCACTGCCCACCTCCAGGAGTCCAGGGCTCCCCCCCCGGCTGATCCGCCCAATAGGCTGCGCCTCGCGCCGGAGTAAAAAAGGTTCTTGTCGTCCCGTTGGGGTTGAAGGCTCCAAAAGTATTCGTCTTCGGCTCATAAACCCTTATGACACCATTTGCGTCAATTTTTGTGGGTAGGCTCTCCGCCTGTGCACGCTGTAGGAAAGCCGAGGCTTCCTCGGCGTACTCGTCCGCAGAGTTAGAACCGAAATCTGGACCGTGATCGCCGAAGTGCCGCGCTAGTGTGGCGGAGTTTCCCCAACTCGCAGCAGACGGGAGCCCCCTTCCCTCGGGGCCACTCGGACCTAACAAAAGACTCTCGATCTCCTTATCCTCCGGCCCGAAACCCGGCGGTGGCTTGGGCCCCAAAAACGGGATCCCGCCGAGAACGACCGGCACTCCAATTTCAAGCGCTCTGTGTGTCGCGCTCTGCTGCGGAATCCTCGGAGAGTCGAACGTCGGTGCGTTGGCCGCACCCGGATCAAGTATGCCCGAAGCCGTCACGAACATGACCGCTGCCGCGGAGACTTCCCAGCTGATCGTGAGAATCGCGCCCTTTACTGAAAACTTGACGAAGCCGTTGGCCGTATCTTGAACAGTCTTGTCGAAGGCCGTTGTAAAGGCTTGCTTCATCGGGGTTGCATCGGTGGTGGCCAGCCCACCCCAACCGAGATCGATGCTCGTCAGCGGTAATGCGTCGAGCCGCGGGGCGCGCACGACAATCGCATAGTCATCTCCGGGATCGGGCGTCTCCTCAAAGATTTGATAGCCATACGGCTCGAACCCGGATGGATCGACCCGCGACAATGGGTTGTTGTAGACGTAGCTGTAGGAGTTCCACGCCTGAGGCCGGAAAGGTCGACCAACCATCGGGTCTGCAGTCATGAACCGGCCTAGGACCGGATCGTAGACTCGGCCTCGCATGTTCACGATACCAAGATCGGCATCGTCTTCATGGCCTGCGAACCCAAAAATCTGAGGATCGGTGAGCCCGGTTGTCGACGTCAGGCCAGCGCGCTGTGTCTTGACTTGGCCAAACGGATCGTAGCTCCGGCGGTCAATCGCTGTGCCGGTTGAGTCGGCCGTCACGTCCAGGGAACCTTGATGATCGGTGAACAGGTACTGCGTCGAATCGGTACCGACCACGAGCCCCTTCGAATCCCTCACTTTGTTCAGGACTGCGACTGCGCCCGTTGGAGAGTATACGTAGAACTTGTGCGTCACATGGCCTGAGTGCGTGTCTATCACCTGCTCGTATAGGTCAGACACGTAGTGGATCCGTTGCGTAGGCGTGGCCTTGCTGATGCGCTTACCATTGCCGTCATAGGCGAACGAGACAGACCCATCTCCACACGAGACTTGTTTCTTAGTGCCGACCGAATCGACGGTGCACGCGACGCCGCTCCCTCCGATGGCACTGTCCGTGTGAGGGCCGACCTGCACACTGCGGGCCCAAACGCAGCCCTGAACCGCGGCGCTATTCTGCGTCGTCACGGCGGCATGCGGGGCCGTAATGGTTCCGGGAAAACTCATCGGGCCAACTAGTGTTACGCTGCAGCCATTGCTGTACAGCGCGAGCTGCAGAACTTTGGTGGCGGGCTGAAACAACACTCCTTGCAGCGTGACAGAGCCTTGGACGTTAAAATTGATTGGTCCTCCACTGGCGTCGAAGACCAGGGTGGCACCCGGTTCGACGTTCAGTGAAGCAAAGTTGTAGGCACCTGCGCTAAATCTAGTAATTGACCGCGCGCGGATGGTCGCGTCTCCAAAATTGCCGGGCGCAAGCGCGGATACCTTGTCGTTGGGAATCTCGAAAAAGCCGGTGCCCGTCGCAAATGCTTGAGTCGGGATCAATGGCACTGACGCCGTCGTTACCGCAAAGGTCGTCCCGATCTTGAAGCTGCTTTGCGACGTTACTTTTCCCGAGGTCGTAAGACCACCGACTATCGTCGAGCTATCGCGCATAAAGGTGTCCCCGGCGACGACGGCGTTTCCATCCAACACAGAGCCGACACCAACATCCAACCCTCGGGTCGCGACGTCGACGTGCGCTGTAACCCCGTCCGCTAGAGAGACGGAATCGGTTCCGATGATACATGCCATTGGGCCCGAGGCACCGGCCCCCGTTGCAGCAGACTCGCCGGCACACACCGGATTGGGATTGACAGGTGTCGCGTCACCACTCCAAGAAACGATGCTGCCCGAGCTGTACGTGCGCGGAAGATCCAGCGACGAGTAGTGCACGGCAGGCGTGCCTGCAAGATTGGTCCCCGCTGATGAAGAGCGCGGTCTTGTGATTTGATTGCCGCGCCCGTCATAGGAGTACGTGCTAGTGCCTGCTGTTGTGACGGCATGTACGTGAACGGCGTCATAGCTGTAGCTACCAAGATCCGACTTGGACTTCAGGTTGCCGTCCGCATCGTAGGTGTAGTGCGCGACAGTCCCCCCACAAGGCGTGCCGAGATCCACGTCGGTCAGTCGATCGAGCGAGTCGTAGCAGAACGCCTCCACTTGGGGCGTTGCCGTTGTCCCCTGAAACGTCCAGCCGCCCCCGTCAGCCCGACTCGTAAGATTGTTCTCGTTGTCATAGGAGTAGGTGAGATTTTGTAAGGTCTTGCCATTCACCGAAGTTCGCACAGTAGCGAGAGCGCCATCGTGCAAATCATCGTACACTCGAGTCCTCTGGATAATGCCATTTGCAAATGCATCCTGAGAAACACGGTTTGAGCCATCACCGCTCGTCCAATTCCAGATGACCGCACCATTGCTCCCATCTGTAATCTTGATGAGATTTCCTCGTGCATCGTAGTCATACGCGACGCTAACCGCCACACTGGCATTGTTGGGATAAGCAACTTCCTGCACCCTGCTGTGGCCGGACACATCGTCATATCCAAATGCTACCGTGTTAGACCCAAAAGCATCTTGAGTCGTCGTGGCCTCTAGTCGACCAAACGCATCGTATTTATAGAAGGTGCTCGTGAACTGATCTGGTCCAACAACCTGCGCAAGCCTGCCCACACCGTGCGCGGCTGTGTCCCATTTCCACTGGGTCGTGCCGTCTTCGTCGATCAACTGAGTCTGTCGACCGAGCGCGTCATACGAGTACACCTTTGTCGTGCCCGACGCCGTAGCTGTGGTGACGTTGCCAAACGCGCTATACGCGAAGTTCTCCGTGCCGCGGTCAGGAGATGTTACGACGGTGGCGAAGCCATAGTCGTCCTTCTGGATGGTGCGACTATGACCTGGAGTTGATTGCCCAACAGGATCTTGGACCGTACGAAGTTGGTCGAATGGCCCATAGCTGTAGGTGGTAACTCCACCGTTGGCGTCCAGCACCTTCACGACGCGCCCGGCCGCGTCGACTGTTGTTGCTGTTGCGTGACCTCGTCCATTGCTGACAGTTGCGACAAGACCGTCGTAGCTGGCACTACTGAGCACGAC
>DASXKQ010000069.1:0-36648 GCA_036496745.1 Polyangiaceae bacterium | reverse complement strand
CTTTGCCGCCCGCGCTGCTGAGTGCCCCGCTCCCGAAGTCCATGGTTCCGCTCAGCGCGCCGGTGACCAAGAGGTCGCCGCGCGAGTCGAACGTGACATAGCCATAGAAGCTCTTCGTCCAGACGATGTTCGCGTCGCGGTCGAACTTCACCGTGCCGATCCCCGCGCCGGAAATGACGACGTTCGTTGCGGCATCGACGGCCAAACTCTGCACGTCCTGCGCACCCGGACCGCCGAGCGCGACGCCATACAAGACGTCCCCGCTCGGCGCGAGCTTGGCGACGTAGACGTCCGTGCCTCCTTTGGAGACAAGCCTATTTTCGCCGAGCTGCATCGTTCCTGTCAGGGTGCCCGTGACGTACGCGTTGCCGTCCCGGTCGGTGGCGACGAGCGAACCGAACGGCTTCGACCAAACTCGAGCGCCGCCGGCGGTGAACTTCAACAGCTCGCTGCCGGAACGCGCCATGAGCACGTTGCCGTCGCCGTCGCTCGCGACACCGGTAATTTGCAGCGCGTCTCGAAAACCGTTGAGCCACAATTCCGAGCCATTTTTAGGCGGATTTTGAGGATCGGCCGTGGGCGAGCAACCCGTCGGGGTGAGTTCATTGGCGGGCGTCGTCGCTGGCTCTGCGCCGTCCGAACTCGCGAGATCTCCGCTGTCGACTCGACCACCACAAGCGACGCACGCGCCGCCGGCGAGCAGGAGCGAGTAAGCGAGTTTGGACACGGCTCACATGATTCAAGACGCATGCCACGCCGGCGGCGAAGCTAGATGGAGACGATGTGTGCTGTCGCAAGCTGCAACGCTGCGTCACATCTAGGTCATTCGTTGGTCGCGTGCGTCAGCGCGACAGGCACATTGAACACCAGCTGCTAAAACGCCACGGCATGCCCAAAACGTCACGATTCGCATTCGCCGCGAGTCTCTGTTTTTTCGGTTTTTCCTCGATGGCGTCGCAAGCTGCAGCGCAACCTGCTCCGAGCGGCGCTCATCCACGCATCTGGCTCGATGCAAAAACGCGCAGCGGGATGCAATCCCAAACGAGTGACGCGGCCAGCGGTGTCGCACGCGGAGCGGCGCGTTGTGCAGCAGCTCGCACCGACCCAGCCAGCTATGCGACCGGCGGCTGGCAGGGCTTCGAATTTCTCACCACGCTGTCCGGCTGCCTCGCCTCGTGGGTCGCCAGCAACGACGCAGATGACCTCGCTACAGCCATAAAATACTGGAATGTGCTGCTGGACGACTATCAGACCGTCGGCGACGCTCAGGGCGGCGACACCGTCGTGACGCACGATACCGGTTACGCCATGCGCACGTTCGCGCCCTACTCCGCGCTCGCGTACGATTGGCTCCACGACGCCCCTGGTGTGACGGAAACGCTACGCGCTCATGCGCGCGAGCGCTTCGCTGCTTGGCTCGACTATTACGGCACGAGCGGCTACCTACGCGACCTGGCCGGCGCGAACTACGAAGCCGGCTACGCCTTTGCTGCAACATTGATCGCGGTCGCCGAAGGCGGTGAAGCCGGCGCTGTAGGCGATGCACATTGGGCCACCGTGCGCGACGTGATCTGGAAGCAAGACATTGCGCCTGCGTTCGACGCGGGCGGCACGCTGGACGGCGGCGACTGGCCCGAGGGTTGGCAGTACGGGCCGCTCAGCGTGCTCGAGCACGCTCTCGGAGCGCGCGCGATGCAAGACAACGGCGTCACGATTCCCGGCGCTGCGGCGTGGGCGAACTCGCTCGCGCTGCGCTTCGCGTACGACCTCACGCCGGTTACGCAAAAGGTTTACACCGCGGGAGATACGGACAACACCGCGCCGAACCGGGACCCCGACAACGGACCCTTGCTCGCGGTCATGGCCGGACCCGCCAGCGATCAGGCCAAAACCTGGGCGCGAAAGCTCAACTCGGATCTGGGCGCCGTCAACGACAATCCACTGTTCGACGCGCTCGCGGCCGCCGTCAGCGGCGCAAGCGCCGCGCTGCCCGCGACTTCGGCGACCAACTACCTGGCTCGCGGCACGGGCAATTGGTACGTGCGTGGCGCGTGGACGGCCGAGACGGCCTGGAGCGTCTTCCAATGCTCACGGCATCTGGTCCCCGATCATGAGCACAGCGACGCCGGAAACTGGGTGCTCACGCGCGGCGCCGACGATCTAGTCGTCGACCCGTCTCCCTACGGCAGCTTGTCGACGCTCACCAGCAACGCTCCTGCCATAGACACCGCGTCGCTACCGGCCGGGTACTCCCCGAGCCAAGGGTATTGGGGTCAAACGACGGCGCTCGTTTGGGCGAGGCAATCGGGATCCGGCGTGGCCGCGGGGCGTTGCGACTACGCCGATCAGTTTCGAAGCGACGACGTCCCCAGCGACGTGTCCCACGCCCTCCGCGATTTCGTGATGGTGCCGCACGACGGCGGAGCCACGGTCGTGCTGGTCGACCGCGCGCAGACCGGCGCGGCGGGCAGCGCCCTGCACCTGCGCGTTCGCACGCCGGGAACGCTGGTTTTGTCGGGGAATCGCGCGACATCGAGCGTCGGTTCGTCATCGCTCGCCATCAGCACGCTCTGGTCGACGAGCGGTACGCCGAATGTTCGCAGCATGCCGCAGGATTCCGAGTGCGCCTCGTCGGACCACACGTGCGACGTGTCTCGCTTGCCGGCGGGCACGGAGTACCGCATCGACGTCCCGGGCCCCGCGGCCCTCGCGATTCACGTGGTGGACGCTCTGCCGAGCAGCGTGTCCGCGTCTCCCGCAACTCAGCTATCAGGCCCGGGCTACCGCGGCGTGCTGGTCGGACAGGGGGCGGCGAGCACCGCCGTGATCAGCAATGACGACGCGCGTGGTCTCGTCGCCGGCCCGCTCAGCTACAGCGTGCCTGCCGGCAGCGGCGCGCTTCACGTGGTGCTGGACGCGCCGGTAGACTCGAACGGCAAGAGCGACGTGACCGCGACCCTCAGCGGCAGCGACTGCAAGGTTACGGTCACGGCGCACCAAGGTGCCACCGGCGGCTTTGACGGCCGTCCGTTGATCGTGCAGAGCTCCAGCAGCTGCGCGCTCAGTGACGACGGCACGCAAGCCCCAACGGATCCGAGCCCGGCCAGCGGCAGTCCGGCGGGCGGCGTGGGCGCTGGTGGGAGCGCGGGCGGCTCGGCGGCGGGCGATGGTGGGTTGAGCGGGGCGCCCAGCGGAGCCGGCAGCGGCGTAGGCACGAACGCGTCCGACGCGTCCGGCATGGCTGCCAGCGGCGCGAACAGTCGAAGCAGCGCGAGTCCTTCAGCGGGCGCGCTGCCCGGTGCCGCGCCCGGTTGCGCTCTAGGCGCAGTGCCTCGCAACGACGCACCCATCGGCTGGTTCGTCTTCAGCGCGCTTGGGCTGTGGCTGCTCGGGCGACGACGCGGCGTGGACACTGGAGCGTATTTTGCTTGGTTGAAAAGACCAGGAGGCAAAGGCAAGGCTAGCGGGGATGGTTGAGGCAGAGTGTGAGGTGAGGCAGGGCGTGAGGTGGGGGTAGAGCGGGAGGGTTTGCTGCATCGTGACGCTCGCGTGGCGGAGGGCGCTTACTCGCGCGGCAGGAATCGGCAGGCTCGCTTGCTCGCGGCCGAGAAAGCGAGTGGAGCGAGCCCCTCTCGGAGCCCAATTGCTTGTAACACGCGCTACAAGCAATTGGGCTTAGAAACGGGGCGCCGCATTGCGGCGAGTCCGGGGTTTCTATCGGGCAAGATGCGCTCTAGGGCTCGCTGAGCGCGCTCTGTGCCCGCTCGACGACGATCGTGCGGAGTTTGCCGCTGCCTGGATGTGGTGGAAGCGCGTCGTGGAACTCGATCGTGAAGGGCAGCCCCCGCAGGTACTCTGAAAACCGACCTGTCACGCACTGAAAAGCGTCTTCGGCGAAATCGCGCCCGCGCACGACCTTCAGAACGACGGAGCCGTTCAAGCGCTGCACGGCTTGAAATTGCCGGATGAGCTCCCGACGCGCGTCACTAAACAAGACGTGGAAAACGATGCCGGGCACCGCATTGCCTTCCTTGTCGAGCAGGGTATCGGCGCGACGACCCTCGACGCGCTCGAGGCGCGCGAGCCCGCGGCCGCAGCGGCAGCGCTCCTTGGACGCCAAGAGCGCCACGTCTCCGTTCGCGTAGCGAATCATCGGCATGCCATAGTTGTGTAGATCGGTGACCACGACGTCTCCGGGCTCGCCGATGGCGACCGGGCGCCCGTCGCGAACGATCTCGAGGACCAGGTTCTCTTCCGACAGATGCATGCCGGCGTGCTGTTCGCACTCGGCTGCCATCAGCATGGTCTCGCGCGAGCCGTAGGTTTCGAAGATGCCGGGGCCGAACGCCTTGGCGAGCACGGCGCGGTCGGCGGGCAACACCGCTTCCGCTCCGCAGATCACGGGAATGTCGTCCCAGTCCCGCAGCTCGTTGTCAACGATCCAGCGGGCGAATTGCGCGCAGGACTGCGTGTAGCAGACCACGAGCTCAGGCCGAGTTCGGCGCAGAATATCCAGCGCGGCGCGACGCGACGCTTCGTCTTGCTTCATCGAGTCGAAGAACGTCTCGCGCTTGAACGCGCGGTCGATACGGACTTTGAGGCTCGGCTGACCACCCGAGACCGCTGCCCAATAGAAGAACGTTTTGCGACCGGGTCGGTAGCCCGCCCAGCCGTAGCCGCGAAATTTCACGGCCTGCCGCCAGCGCTCGCTCTCCTTCGAATACTCGAACTTGAGCGGCTTCCCGGTCGAGCCGCTGGTCCCCTTCTTGAGGTTCTTGCCGCGGTGGATCGGATCGACCAGATCCTGGTAGCGCTCGCACACGATCTCGCGGGTCAGCACCGGCAGCGCCGCGAGATCGGCGGTCGATTCGAGGCCGCGCGGGTCGAAGGCGTGCGCCCGGAACAACTCGCGATAGTAGGGGACGTTCTCGCCTGCGTAGCAGAGTACCTTTCTCAGCGCGCGTGCGTCTTCCCGTTCGCGTTCCTCGCGCGCGAACCACTGACTCCGCTCCAAGTAGGCGAGGTATTCGAGCGTGCTGCGACCGCGGATCGCCCTATCCCACAGAGGTAAGAGAACCTTACCGAACAGCGCACCATAAGCTCGGTCACCGACACTCGTGCTGGTCATCGAAGATCCCGCATAACAGCAAGCCAGCAAATGCACCGATCATGCCCGCGTTCATTTGCGCCCGGCATGAACCCAAAGCGCGTGCCCGGCATACATTCCAACGCGCGCGCGACCGCCACGGTGTGACGAATCGCCTCAACGCGAAGCGCGCGGACCGAGATCCGCGACGATGCGCGCCGTGATCCGCTCCACCAAGGCGCGACGATCTGCTGCGAATAACTGCGTATGATCCAGCGCCGGCAGGTAGTCGAGCGTGACCAGGCCCCGGAAGTCGATGTCACCGAACTGAGCCCGCAACTGCTCGGGGTGATTGAATGCTTCTCGCATGCCGGCCGTGTACACGAAGTGGACTTTGGCTTTGCGGGCGAGCAGCGCCCGCAGGATCGGCTCGGATTCATCGCGCGCCATGTACCGGTAGCTGACCGCGCGAGTCGAAGGTTTGTCGACCTTGATCAGCGGTTCGTAGAGTCCGAGAGCTCGCAACGTGCGCCGTGCGAGCCGGTGACGGAGGTGGCGCCAGCCCCAACCCGGCGTCTTGTACGCGAACGGATCGATCATGACGACTGCCGTGACGCGGGAGTCACCCGCCGCGCCTCGAAAGGCGTCCTCCGCTCCGGAGCACAACCCGCCGAGAGCGAGCCCGCGCAGTTGATAGCGTTCGTGCAAATAGTCGAGCGCGGCGCGCACCTCGAGCTCGGTACGTTCGCGCAGCGGCAGGCTCCGATAGACCAGCGTACTGTCGCCGATGCCGCCCAAGTCGAAGCGCAACGTCACGACCCCCTCTTCGGCCACTCGTCGCGCAAGCTCGGTATACAGCCGGTACGGCCCGGATTTCGGCAAGAGGCCCGCGCTGATCAAGATCAAGCCAAAGCGCGCTCGCCCGCTCGGTTCGCTGATGATGCCCGCCAAGTGCTGCTCGGCTCCGAATCGATGACACGACTCGCTCACGGTTCCTCCAAGACGAGGCTCGCGAGCTGGCTCGAAATCCGCACGTCGGGAATCACGTCTTCGAGACGAGCCACGTCATGCCAACCACAATCGAGTTCGAGGCACTCGCTCGCCGTTTTTCCCCGTGCAAGCAAGTCCGGGAGCGCGAGGGACGAGAGCTCGCTCCACACCAGCCTCGCATAACGCGTACCCAAGAGCTCGTTGCTGGGCGGAGGGTCGCGCCAGCGCCGCCAGAGCCCGAGCTCCGCCGTACCGCGCAGATAGCGATTCTGCATTTGTCGCAGTTCTTCGAAATATTGGGCGCCGTCGCGAACTGGATCCCAGAAAACCAATTTGTCCAGCTCGAGTTCGGGCGCGACCTGGCCGAGGAGTAGCGCGCCGAGCCGAACGCCGACCGCCCTGACCCGCGCGCCCGCCACGCGCCGAGCGAGCTCCGCATACGCCTCCACGATGTCGGCTTGCCAGCGCCCGCGTTCGACTTCGTGGCTGTCGCCCAGTGAATCACCGCAGCCGAAGTAGTCGAAGATCAAGCTCGGGATCCCGCTCAGAGCAAGCCGCTTCGCCAGTTGGCTGAGCACGAAGCGCGCGCGGACCTGCTCTTGCCCGACGGGCCCGCAGATGAGCACCGCTGTCCGCGTCGCGGCCTCGACTTGACCGTGCATCACGCCGTACAAACTCGCCGCGCGCCCAAAATAGAAAATCTCGACCCGCTCCGCCGACGCAATGGACTCGCGCGTGCTACTGGCACCGCTCGCGCTCTCGCTCGGCCTCGGGCTCCCCAGTCGTCGGTCGCAGATGCTCGCTAGGATCTCCAGCGGCTCGCGCAGGATATCCATGCCCTCCAGTCGGAAACCGAAGGCCTCCTCGACCTCGAGGCTCAACATCACCGCGAGCATCGAATGCCCACCGAGCTCGAAGAAATTGTCGTCGAGCCCGACTCGCTCCACACCCAGGAGCTTTCGCCACATGTACGCCAGCGTGCTCTCGGTCAACGTGCGCGGCTCGCGCACGCTCTTACCCGAGAGCGCACGAAAATCCGACTCTTGCGGCTCAGGTAGCGCGCGTCGATCGATCTTCAGGTTGTGGTTGAGCGGCAGCGCGGCGAGCTCCACGTAGGCCGCGGGCACCATGTAGTCCGGCAGCTGTTCACTCAGATAGCGACGAATGGCGGTCATGCGCGCCGATTTCTCGTCCTGAGCGTCGCCCTCGCGCTCCGTGACTACGTACGCAACCAGAATTTTCTCACCGTCTGCTGCATCCTTCGCGCTCGCTACCGCGTCGCGCACCCCGGGCGCGCGACGCAGCGCGTGCTCCACTTCCGCGAGCTCGACGCGCATGCCGCGCAGCTTCACTTGAAAGTCAGTGCGCCCGAGCATCTCCAGCCAGCCGTCTTCGCTCAGGCGTCCGCGATCGCCGGTGCGATAAAAACGCGCTCCGTCACGTACGACGAACTTCTCCGCCGTGAGCTCGGGGCGATTCAGGTAACCTTGCGTGACGCCGCTACCAGCAAACTGGATCTCGCCGACGATGCCCGCGGGCAACGGATTGCCGGCGTCGTCCAGCACGCGCACGATCACGTTGTCGAACGCTCGCCCCACATAGGTCTTCGTCACGCGACGATCGCGCGGCACCGGATACGTGCAGCCCATACAGCTGATCTCGCTCGAGCCGTAGATCACGAACACTTCGGCGTTCGCGAAGATCTCCTTCAGATCCTCCAAGAGCTCGGGGGGGACCATGTCGCCACCCGAGGATGCGTGACGCACGCGCGCAAAGGCCGCAAAGCCCGCGTAGTGACGGCGAACGTAGGCGACGACCCCCTTCAGCAAACTCGGACCCGCGTGAAAGAGAGTCACCTGCTCGAGCGTGCGCGCGAGTCTCGCCGGATCGAGGACGTGTTCTCGCTCGAGAATGACGAGTTTGCCGCCGGCAACGAGCGGCAGCAAGAGCTCGAACAAGCTGATGCTGAAGCTGAAGCGCGCGAGCGCAGGCAATACGTCCTGGCTCTCGACGGCGTATCGTTCCTGCGCGACGCGCAGGTAGTGGCGTAGGTTCGCGTAGCTCGCCATCACGCCCTTGGGCGCGCCCGTGGTGCCTGACGTGTAGAAGACGTAAGCCGTCTGCTCGGGTCGAACCGGGCGCGCCGGGTCTGTATCGGGCAGCTGGTCGTAGCCCGGCGGAGGCGCGTCGAGCGTGAGCGTCGCGTGCTCCTGCCCGAGCTTTCTCGACAGATGCTCTTGCGTGACGACGAGCTTGGGACGCGTATCGTCCAAGATCGTGCGGATGCGAGCCTCCGGGTAGCTCGGGTCGAGCGGAACGTACACGGCCCCTGCTTTGAGGATAGCGAGCAGCGCGATCACGACTTCGAACGCGGGTTCGAGGCACACCACCACCGGACACCCCGCGCCGACGCCGAGCGCAACGAGCTTATGAGCGAGCTGATTGGCTCGGCGGTTGAGCTCGCGATAGCTCAAGCATTGCCCGCAAAATTCCAGCGCGATCTGCGCGGGCTCGGCCGCCGCGCGCGCCTCGACCTGCTCGTGCACGTGCGCGCCCGCTGGGTCAGTTTGCACGAAGCTAGAAAGGGCCTCACTCATCTGCGCGAACCGACGCATGCCAGAATCATTCTCAACGCTTCGCCGGCAGCGATTCGCCAACAGAGCCCAATGAATCCGTCGTGTGCGATCTTCGAACGCCGCGCGATACGGTATCAAACCGCAAAATCGCCACGGGGCAGAGCGCCTCGAGCGCGTCACGCGCGGTGACATTGTCGTGAAATCCGCGGTCTGAAACTTGCAATCTGGCCGCTAGGACTTGGTTAGTCTTGGAAGAACAGAGCGCGATCAGGGACTGCCCAATTCGCGACTAGGGCTTGCAATGTCAAGACGACAACGTCTCGCCAGCCTGCTTCACCAAACGGGCGTCGTGCACGCGGCCCTCGCGCTTCGCGCCAGTGTTCCGACGCAGTGGCTCACGATTCTCACTTACCATCGCTTTCCAGATCCGACCGGAGACGAGCCGTTCGACGACGATGTGGTGGACGTGACGCCGGAGATGTTCGACCGCCAAGTACGCTGTTTGAAGCGTCATTTCACGCTCGTGGGCAGCGACGAGCTCTGCGCGTTCGCGGCGGGCAAACGGCTGCCGGCCAATGCCGTCGCGATTACGTTCGACGACGGCTACCTGGACAACTACCTGCGGGCCCTGCCGATTCTCAAGCGCCACGACGCCAAAGCGATCTTCTTCCTGTCCACGGCCTACATCGCCGAACGTCGCCTGTATTGGTGGGATCGCGTCGCGTACATCATCAAGTGCTCGACGCTGAGCAGCATCCGGCTCGACTACCCGTTTCGCATCGATATCCCGCTCGCCCAGCGCAGGCTAGCGGTCAACCAGGCCCTGCGCCTCGTCAAGACCCAACAATCCCTCGACCTACAGCGCTTCCTGGACGAACTCGCGCGCGCGGCGCGCGTGCCGTGGTCGCGGCAGACCGAGCGAGCCTTCGCGGATCGTTTGCTCATGAACTGGGATCACGTGCGCACACTGCGACAAGCGGGCATGGACGTCCAGTCGCATACGCGCACGCATCGCGTCTTGCAGACGCTCCCTGACGACGAGCTCGTCGATGAACTCGCCGGCTCGCGCGCAGACCTACAGCGTGAACTCGGGGAAGCGCCGCGCGCTCTCGCCTACCCCGTCGGCACTCCAATCCAACCGAGCTCGCCGATTCGCAGCGCACTCGAGAAAGCCGGCTACGAAATTGGCCTCAGCAACGCCACCGGCTCCAACATCGTCAACGGCGCGATCGATCGCTTCAACATCCGTCGCCAGAGCGTGGGTCTGAACCTTTCCGAGACGTATCTGCTCGCGATGCTGACTATGCCGTCACTCGCGCCGCGGCCACGAGTCCCCGCGGCTTAGTCACCTCAACGCCCCGAGCACGCCCTCGAGCGCGCTGAGATCGACGGGCTTGACCAGGTGATGATCGATGCCCGCCTCTTTGGACCTGCGGCGGTCATCCTCTTGGCCCCAACCGGTCAGTGCGATCAAGGTTGCGCCTCGACCTTCCGGGAGCTCGCGAGCCAGGCGCGCGACCTCGTAGCCGTCCATACCCGGCAAACCGATGTCCAGCAGCACGACGGACGGCCTGTAGCTCCGGATGGCTGCCAGCGCGGCCGACCCGTCGTTCGCTGTTTGCACCTCCGCCCCGAGAAACTCCAGCAAGAGACTCAGGCTCTCGGCAGAATCCAGGTTGTCATCCACGACGAGGATGCGCTTGGTGGCGAAGGCTCGCGGCGGATTTTTTTCACGCCCCACGTCTCTCGCGGGGGGCTTGCCGGCCAGAGGCAAGCGAACCAAAAACTCACTCCCTTGGCCCACGCCCTCGCTCTTGGCTTCGACGCTCCCCCCGTGCAAGTTCACCAAGCTGCGCACCAGCGTCAAACCGATGCCGAGACCACCCTGAGAGCGCGCGTAGCTGTTTTCCACCTGCATGAACAGATCGAAGACTTTGGGCAGTACGTCGGCTGAGATGCCCGCGCCGTTGTCGCGCACGGACACCACGGCCTCTGCTCCGACGCGCGACGCGCTGATCCAGATTTGCCCGCCGTCCTCGGTGTACTTTGCCGCGTTATTCAGCAGATTCGAGAGCACTTGGGCCAGGCGGATCGGGTCGGCGTCCAGGACCAGCGGCTCGCCCGGGATCGTGATGGTGAGCCGATGTTCGGCCGCGTCAATCAGAGGCCTACTGGTTTCGACCGCACTGTGCACGACGGAGACGAGATCGACGCGCTCTCTGCGCAGCTCGATCTTGCCGCGCGTAATGCGCGAAACCTCCATCAGGTCGTCCACCAAACGGATCATGTGATTGACCTGACGCTCCATCATTTCGTGGATGTGCTTCACCGCGTCGCGGTTGCCAGCCAAACGCAACACGTGCACGGAGTTGCGGATCGGGGCGAGAGGGTTGCGCAGCTCATGGGCGAGCGTGGCCAAGAACTCGTCCTTGCTGCGGTCGGCTTGTTCGAGCGCGGCGCGACTCTCCTCGATCGCTTTGCGCGCCAATACCTGGGCGGAGATGTCACGGAAGTAGCAGACGAGGCCGTAGCGGCCGTCCGGCAAGGTGATGCGGTTGAGCCGCCACTCGTGATACTCGATGACGCCGCGATCGACGCGAAATTCGGCGCGTTCGGCGGCGATCTGCGGCTCGCCGGTTGCGAGCGTGTGCCGAAACAAGCGCACGAGCTCGGCAGCGTACGGTACGTCCCATAAGATACGCACTATCTCTTCGAAATTTCGGCCGACGATGCCGCCCGGAATATCGCCAAATGCTGCTTGCGCGATCGGATTGACCTCGCGCATACGAAAGTCGGCGTCGACGAGATACACGCCGAGCGGCGCCTGGTTCAACAGCGTCTCGAATTGCTCCCCGCGATGACGCAGGGCTTCCGCCGCTTCACGGCGCAGCCGCGCGAGCTCCAGCTGCGAGCTGATTCGGGCGAGCAGCTCGCGAGCGCTGAAGGGCTTGATCAGGTAGTCGTCCGCCCCGGCGGAGAGCCCGTCGATGCGCGCCTCTTCCCCGGCGCGTGCAGACAACATGATCACCGGTAAGGTGCGCGTGCGCTCGTCGGCGCGAATGGCTGCCAACAAGCCAAAACCGTCGAGGCGTGGCATCATCACGTCGGCGAGGACCAGATCGGGCGGGTCGGCTCGAATCTTGTCGAGCGCGGCTTGCCCGTCCGCGACGGCAATCAGCTCGTACTTCCGATCGAGCAAGCGACCCAAGTAGTCGCGCACATCGGCGTTGTCGTCCGCCAAGAGCACGCGCGCGCGAGCTCCGACGCCGGTTTGGCGATGTAGCGCGGGAGCGTCGGAAAGCTCCCCGAGTAGGGAGCGCTCCGTGCGTGTCTTGTTCGGTTCTGCCGGCAGCCATCGCAACGCCTCTTCAATGAAGGAGTTCGCGCTCGAGTTCGAAACCGGCTCTCGCGCAGCGGAAATGCGATCGACCGGCAAGTGAGCGTTGCCCGTCGGGATCCAGACCGTGAAGGTCGTCCCTCGGCCCTCGGTGCTCACGACCGAGATGTCGCCGCCGTGCAGCCTCGCCAGCTCCCGCACGAACGCCAGCCCAATACCGGTGCCCTCGTGCGTGCGCGAACGCGCATTCCTGACGCGTTGAAATCGTTGGAACATCTTGGCGAGATCCGCGGACGAAATGCCGACCCCCGTATCGGACACCGACAGCTCGATGCGCTCGCCCCGCGCGCGCAGTAAGACCGTGATCACGCCTTCGAACGTGAACTTGAAGGCGTTGGAGAGCAGGTTGAGCACGACCTTCTCCCACATGTCGTGGTCCACGTACGCCGGCTGCGACAGGGGCGAGCAATCGATCACGAGCCGTAAGCCGGCTTTCTCGATCGCCGAGCGAAAGACGCTGGCGAGCTCCGCGGTCAGCCTCGGCAGATCCGTCGGCTCGAAGTTCGCTTCCACGCGGCCTGCCTCGATCCGCGAAAAATCGAGCAGCGTATTGACCAGCCGCAGCAGCCGCAGGCTGTTGCGATGCGCGACGCGCAGCGTCGCCGCGGCTTCCGCGGGTAGGACGCCGTGCGCGTTCGACAGCGTGTCCTCCAGCGGGCCGAGCATCAGCGTGAGTGGCGTGCGGAACTCGTGGCTGACGTTCGAGAAGAACGCGGTCTTTGCGCGGTCGATTTCCGCGAGGGCCGCGGCGCGGCGGCGTTCTGCCTCCAGGGCTTGCGCGTCGGCGAGGCCCGCCGCGAGCTGCGTAGCGATCAGGCCGAAAAAGGTGCGGTAGTCGTCGCCGAGCGCGAGCATCGGGCTCAGCGCGGCGACCAGCATCGCGCGCGGGCGTTCCTGTCCGGGAAGCAAGACCGGGAGCACGATCGCGCTGTGCGCGGGGATCGCCCACGCCCCGCTCGGTAGGCCCTCGAACTGGTTGGCCAGGTTGGTCACCACGGTGGCTGCGCCCGAGCGGGCGACGATATTGAGACCCCACGGCCCCGCGCTGTCCGAATCGAGGGCCACGCTCAAAGGCGCCGCGGCGGAGCCGGCCTGGATGCCGACCGTGGCATCGAGCCGCGCCGTCGCTCGGTCCTCATCGACGCGATAGATCAGCGCGAACGGCACGTCATGCGGATTGCTCGCGAGCACCTCCGCGGCGCACTCGTTGGCCGCTGCCTCGCTCTCCGCGCCTTTGCACTTGGCCGCCAGGTCGCGCAGCGTGTGGAGCCGTCGCTCGCCGATCACTCGCTCGGTCGTCTCGATCACCGGACAAAAGATGCCGCCGATCTTGCCGCTCTCGTCATGGATCGGCGCGTACGAGAAAGAGAAGTACGCCTCTTCCGGAAACCCCTGGCGATCGATGTGCAGGAGGAGATCGCGCGAGCGCGTCGCTTCCGCCCGCTCCTTCACCTGAGACAGCATGGGACCTATCACGTTCCAAATCTCCGCCCACACCTTGGCGCCGCGCTCCCCGAGGGCCGCCGGGTGCTTGCTGGGGCCGAGGATCTGCCGATACTCGTCGTTGTACAGAATCGCGAGCTCAGGCCCCCACCAGACGACTATCGGAAACGCGCAGCTCAAGCACGTACTGACCGACGTACGGAGGGATTGCGGCCAGCCCTCGACTGGACCAAGCGCAGTCTTCGACCAGTCGAGCGCCCGCATGCGGCGCGCCATCTCGCTCCGACCCGGGAAAATGTGTTGAAGCATCGTATCTTCAAGCTCAATGCACGGCATCGGAACTCTGGCGTGTCGCGTCGCGGCTCGGCTCGGCTGCATGGGGGCCGAGCAGGTGCTCGAGCTCGGGTTGCTCTATCGTCTCGTGTTCGAGCAGCGCGTCGATCAAGCGATCGAGCGCGTCGCGATGCTCGCGGATCAGCCTCAGCGCGGCTTCCCGCGCCGCATACAGAATCTCGCGCGTTTCACGCTCGATCAGGTGCACGGTCGCGTCGCTCGTGCCTCCCTCGGTCGCCAGGACTTGGCCGAGAAACGGATGCTCGCTGCGGTGTTCGTAGTACACGGGGCCGATTTTCTCGCTCATGCCCCAGTGCGCGACCATCTTGAATGCGAGTTCGCTCGCCCGCTTCAGATCGCTTTCCGCGCCGGACGACGTATCGCCGAGCACGACGCGCTCCGCGGCCAAGCCGCCGAGCATGACCCTCAAGTTGTCGTCGAGTTCGAGCTCGGTGAGAATGTGTTTGTCGGCGCCGGGAGTCTGTTGCGTCACGCCGAGCGCCATGCCACGCGGAATGATCGTGACCCGGTGCAGCGGCTCGCCGTGCGGCGAAAAGTGCGCGATCACCGCGTGCCCGCTCTCGTGAATCGCCACGCGCCGCTTCTCTTCGGCGTCGAGCTTCGTTTCTCGCGGGTCGCCGAGCACGATCTTGTCGTGCGCCGCCGTGAAGTCTTGTTTGGCGATCTGTTCGGCCTCGCGCCGAACGGCGTTGAGCGCCGCTTCGTTGACGAGGTTCGCCAGATCGGCGCCGGAGAATCCGGGCGTATTCCCCGCGACTTCGCCCAAATCGACGTCGGTTGCGAGCGGCTTGCCACGCGTGTGCACTTCCAGGATGGCACGCCGCGCGGCGAGCTCCGGGCGATCGATGATCACGCGGCGATCGAAGCGACCAGGGCGAAGCAGCGCAGGGTCGAGCACGTCGGGGCGGTTCGTGGCGGCGAGCACGACCGTCAGATCGTTGCGCGTGAAGCCGTCCATCTCCGACAGTAGTTGATTCAGGGTTTGCTCGCGCTCGTCGTGGCCCCCGCCCAGGCCCGCTCCGCGTGAGCGACCCACAGCGTCGATCTCATCGATGAAAATGATGGCCGGAGCGACCTTCTTCGTTTCGGCGAACAGCTCGCGTACGCGCGAGGCGCCGACACCCACGAACAGTTCGATGAACTCGGAGCCGTTGATTGAAAAGAACGGCACGCCCGCTTCACCCGCGACCGCGCGCGCGAGTAGCGTCTTGCCGGTGCCCGGAGGACCGACCAAGAGCACGCCGCGCGGCGCCTTGCCGCCCAAACGACGGAAGCGCTCAGGCTCCTTCAAGAATTGCACGATCTCCTGCAAGTCCTGTTTGGCGGCCTTGAGGCCAGCGACGTCATCGAAGCGCACCGACACCTCCGCCTCTTTCTCGAAGCGTCGAGAGCGCCCGCGGATCATGCCGAGCGGGCCGCCCGAACCCATCATGGCTTGCGCGCGGCGCGAGAGCCAAGTCCACGCTCCGATGATCAAGACGAACGGGAGCACCGAGATCAAGAGCTGCAGGATCACCGGCTGCTCCTCGCTCTTGACGTCCACGCGCACGCCTTTTTTTCGCAACAAGGGCACGAACTCGGGGTCGTTCTGCGTGGGAAGCAAGGTCGTGAACGCGTGCAGGGAGCGATCACCGATCTTGAGCGAGCCCTTGAATTGCCCGCTCACGCTCTGTCCCTTCAGCGTGACGCTCTCGACGTGCTCTTCATCGAGGGCCTTGTAGAAATCACTGTAGGAGACGACCGCGCGCGCGTCGCCGAGCCCCGCGTAGTGACTCCAGCTCCAAAACGACAGCAATAACAGGCCGAGCACCAGCCAACCTCGCCAACTGGCGCGCGGTTCCCCGCCCACAGGAGGTTCGACCCCCGGGCGGCCCGGCACGCGTGGCGCTTGTTGCGGCGGGTCAGGAGCGATCGGACTGCCCATTGCCGCCAGTTCGAGGCACTTGTCGTGCCACACGTGCGACGCGCCGCGCGGCCCGCGCTTTTGCCCTGGCCCCGTCACGCTCATGCGCGCGCGCAGAGCGATTTGCAGTCCGCAGAGTGCTCAAGAGACCCACGCGAGGCAAATCGTCACGGCGCAGATCCGCGGCCGGCTGCGCGATGCTCGCAAAGCCGAGCAGGAGCGCTCACGCGTCCCGCACTCTTCGGGAATGGCGCTTGCACGCACTCCGGCGGGAGAAAGCGCATGACGACACAATCCATTCACATCCATGGCATGAACGACGAAACCAACACGGCGAGCGCGACCCGCTTCCTCGTGCCACTCGGGCGACTGCTGTTCGTCCTGATTTTCCTGGAGTCCGTGCCGATGCATTTTTCGTCAGCCGGCGCCAACTACGCCGCCGCCCAAGGCGTGCCGTTCGCGAGCGTGCTCGTCCCGCTGTCCGGGCTATTGGCGCTGGTCGGCGGCTTGAGCGTGTTGCTTGGCGTCTACGCGCGCTGGGGCGCGCTCCTTCTCGCCATCTTTTTGGTACCGGTCACGTTTGCGATGCATCGCTTCTGGATGATCGCCGATCCGGCGCAGGCGATGCTTCAACGCATCATGTTCATGAAGAACATCACCATGCTCGGCGGCACGTTCCTGCTCATGCATTTCGGCGCCGGACCGATCAGCGTGGATCAGACACGCGCTCGTGTTTAGTTTGTTTTGTCGAGTTCTGACCGGGAACGCCGGGCGACTGGTTGGATTTTTGTTGAGTTCTGACCGGAAGCGCCGCGCGGCTGCTTGGATTTTCTTTGAGTTCCGACCGGAAATGCCGGGCGACTTCTCCTACCGGCGGGGAAGCATGCGCCGGGTACGCCGGCTCGCGTTGGGTCTAGGCCGCAGTTCCGCTCCGTGATCCGTTGATCCGAAATTGAAATGCCGTGTAGCGGGCTTTGCCCCTGCTCCCCCAGGAGGGTGCTGGGTCAGGTTGAGCTAAGACCACAGGTTGAGATGAGGCCGAGAGGGTGACTGACTGAGCGCCACGCTTCACATGCGTTTGATGCGCAAGTAGCGTCGCATGGACGGCAGCTCGTGATACAGGACGCGCAAAATGAGCAGCGCGATGACGACGCCGAGCGCCCAGGAGACGGCAACTGCGAACGTGTGAGACGGGTCAGGCGCATTCATAGTCGGGTACCTCTCTGGCAATCAGCCGGCGAATCAGATCGATCGCGGGACGAACGGCACGCCGCACCTGCGGACTGAGCTGCATACCTTCGCTGAAGGACCCGGGTTCGCAGCCTAGGATCCGCGTGCGCGGCATGTGGCCGCCCATCGCCTCGAGCGACGTGAAGAGCGAATGCAAATTCATGCCGTGCGCGTCGCCGGTGATCGCGTGGTGCGCGGCTTCGAGCTCGCTCTGGGGCTCGATCACGTACAGGGTTCCCGGCGGCCCACCACGGCGCGCAACGTCCACCAAGATCAGGAGCTCGGGCGGCGTGAGCAGCTCGAAGGCCAAGTGCATGCTGCGAATACCGAAATCGACGACCTTGATGCCGGTCGGCAGCACCAAGTGAGCGAGCTCTCGGGCGACCTCGACGCCAAACCCGTCGTCGCCGAAGAAGATGTTGCCTATCCCCGCGATCAGGACTTTGTCTCGCATCTGCCCTCGTGCGCGGGTTCGAGCTCGTCCAGCCGATAGTAGTGATAGCGACCGTACCAGCGGTGCATCTCCGCGGCCGGATCGTCGTCGAGTGTCACCGCCACCATCTCGGTGCCGTCGACGTCCTTGCGCAGCTCCTCGATCGTCGCGGTGCGCCCTTCATACAAGATGTCTTGCGCGTCGGTGCGGCGGCCGCTCGAGCGCAGCCGTACTCGCATGCCGGGGCGATAGCGGGTTTCAGCGAGCGGGGCGCGAATCGCTCCATGCAGCCTGGCCAATGACTCCGGCGTCATCGCTTCGACCCGCTCGAGCAGCGCGCGCGTGCGCGGGTCGGTCGCGCGCGCGAGCTCTTTTTCCTCGGGGGTGAGCGTGAGTGTGCGCAGGGCGAGCAGCTCGTCGATTTCGCCCGAATCGAAGAAGTCCCCTGGGCTCTCCGGCGCGATTTCAGGATAGTCGTAGAGCGCGATCGGCGAGCAGAGCACGAGGTCGGCTGTGCCGGGCTCACCCACCAGGACCGGATACGTGCCTTCACTGTGGCAACTGGCGGCCGCGCCCTGGGCGCCGGCGGGCGGCTCGAATAGCGAGATGAACGCGCCCCGCTTGAGCTCCAGCAACACGTGAGCCGAGGCGAACGCCGAGCGCATCGCGTGCGCCCGCGCAGCGTCCTCCCGGACCCCAGCGCTCGCGTTCTCGACTCGAACGCTGAGCCGAGTGAGCTCCCGGCCGTCACTGCACACGACGGGCTCGCTGCGCACGTGAATGATACCTTTCAGCGCCTTGCAGGTCCGAACGACTCGGCCGGCGAGCGCGCCGCTCGAACCCAGTACGCTCTCCACGCGCCGTGACATGGGAATGCAAAATTCGAGCGTGTGTTCCGTATGGAGCAACGTCCGAAAGCCGATTTCACGCAGCTCCCCTTCTTCCCAGGGGACGAGCGGGCCGGCGGCGGTGTCGAGCGCCGTGCAAGCTACGAAGTGCGGGTTGTCGAAGCGCTCCACCTCGCGCGTTTGCACGTGCATGAAACGCAAGCGGCCGCCGACCTCCGTCGTCGAGGTGCCTTCGAGCAAGCACTCCGCGCGGAGCCACCAGCGGTCCGAGCCCTGCGCCTCGCTGAAGGCGCGTGGTGCGAGCACACCGAACGTCCAGCGATACTGATTCTTGGTCGACGACGCGCGGTACGGATAGAGCGCGTACCCCTCCAAAAGCACGGCATCGGCGAGTTTCTCGGCGCGCTTGAAGCTCATGGCCTGCTGCCGCTCTTGCCGCCGATGCGCGACCGATACGAGGCGCGCTTGTCGAACACGATTTCGCTGCGCGCGTTGAGTTGGTTGAAAAAACGGTCGAGCTCGCGCTGTACTTGCTCGCCGCCGCTGAAGCCCCGCCAGTGCTTGCGCACGATCCCGACCAGTTCGTAACAGAGATCGATCGGCGTGATGAAGCAGTCGAAAGTGCCGCTCGGGTTACCACGCATCAGCAGCGCCTCCACGTCGTCGCGCACCAAGCGCACGAGCGTGCTGTCGCGCGTGAGCGCGAGCCAGGCCGACTGTGAAAGCTCGGCCTCGGTCGCGCCGGCCGGGCTCGGGAAAAACGCCACCCAGCGCTCCTGACCGGATTGGCGCAGCACGAAGGCCAGGCGCACCGGGATCTGCAAGGTCTCCCACTGCGCGTTGGTCAGGCAGAAAGTCGGGTCTACCGCGACGCGCGTCGGGACGCTGACGTAGCGACCCGCGAGCGTCCCCTGGAAGGCGACCGAGCACGGACCGCACACGCAGCAGAGCTTGTGCGCGCTGCGGTCGACGACGTGGCTGTGGCTCGCGAGTCGGTACGCGGCGCAAACCTCGCAACGCTCGGCGTGGTCCGAGCGCTGCTCTTCGCTCGCGGCCCGCGCGAAGCGCTCCAACGCGCGCAGCGCGCTCACGCGCGACCTCCCGCCACCAAGCGCTCGACGCTGATCAGCTGAGACGGCGCGGGCATGCTATTTTCCAGCTCGATCTGCTCGAGCTCCGGCGCGACACAGTCGATCTCGCGCGCCGCGAGCTGCGCCAGGCCCTTGGCCAGCACCGGGTCCGGCACGCCGACCACGCGCAGCGTCGCGCGATTTCGCTCTAGGCTCGCCAGCTCGACCCGGCCTTGCGCGCTCTGTGGCAGGTTCGAAATACGCCCGAGGCTCCGCTCGATACGCTGTTCGAGCGTCAGCGGGTGCAAGCCGTGGAGCGCGAGTAGACTCGACAGCAGCGAGTCACTGATTACGCGTTCGTTCAGTTCGTGCTCGAGCGCGCTCGTTTGCCGCGCGGAGTCGAGTAGGCGCTCGAGCGCCGCCCCGTATAGCTCCATCAGTGAGCGAACCAGCGCCTCGATTTTCGGCCACGCGCTGGGGCCGACCGTCCCCTGAATGTCGCCCAGCAGGCGCTCCAGGTAATCACCTTCCGCCGCGAGCTGTTGTTCGTCCGACACCCCTTCTGGCGCGGCGCCGCTCGTGCCGGTGCTCATAGCGTCACCGCACGAGCGCCGTCCGGCTGTTGTTTCCGCACCCAATCACACCACACGTCGAGCCCGGCGCCTTGCTGCGCGGACAGACAAATCACCTCGAGCCGAGGATTGGAGGTGCGCGCGTAGTCGATGCAGCGCTCGACGTCGAAGTCCAAGTGCCGCACCAGATCCAGCTTGGTCAGCACGAGCAGGCTGGCCGCGCGAAACACGTGCGGATACTTGAGCGGCTTGTCTTCGCCCTCCGTGACCGACATCACCACGACCTTCGCGCGCTCGCCCAGATCGAATAGCGCGGGACACACCAAATTCCCGACGTTTTCGACGAACAACAGGCTGCCGCGCTGGGGATCCAACGCCGCGATCGAGTCGGCGACCATCTGCGCGTCGAGGTGACAGCCGGCACCCGTCGTGATTTGCACCACCGGTGCGCCCGCGCGCGCGATGCGCGCCGCATCGAGCTCGGTCGCTTGGTCGCCTTCCAGCACCGCCAGGTCGAGCTCATCGCGGAGCGTGCGAATCGTCGCCTCCAAGAGCGCAGTCTTACCGGCGCCCGGCGAACCGATCAGGTTCAGCATGGCGATCCGCCGCTCGCGCAGAAAATCCCGATTCTTGCGCGCTAGGCCGTCGTTCTTGACCAACAGGTCGCGTTCGAGCTGGACCACCCGCGACGGCGCTTCGCGCTCCGGAGCGAGGGTCGCTCGGACTGCCTTTTTGGGCCCCGATTTCCGGCTGTGGCGCGGCTTTTTTGCGACGCGCGCGAGCGGCTGATCGTCTGTTCCGTGAGCGGACTCGTGTGCCTCGTGTGCATGGCTATGCCCAGCAACGCCATGCGCGTGGGCATGCCCATCGTGTGAATGCGCGTCGAGGGGATGCTCGTGCCCGCTTTCATGCCGATGGCCGTGCGCGGAGTGCACCTCGTGTGTCGTGTTCGTCGCGTCGTCGCAACCGCATACTCTGCACATTTACGCTACCTCGACTTCCTTCAGGTTCAGTGAGTTGCCATTGGTGGGGACGATCTCGAGCCTCGCGCCTTCCAAAGCCGTGCCCTGGATGCACACGTCGAAGCAGAAGCGGAGCGACGCCGCCATCACGCCCGCGGACTCGCCGAGCTCGAGCCGGACGACGTGCACCTCGACCTCCGCCATTTCTTCGGTGATCACGCGCACCAGGTCATCCATCAGCGAAAGCTCGTGCATGCGAGTCCCTCGCGGGAAGCAAAGCTCGAACCAAAGTTACCTCCCCGCGTTTGCCCGCTGAAGAGGCGAGAACTCGCGCGACGCGTGGCTCTCGGTAGCCGCAAGAACGCCCCACCGCGTCAATCCTGCGCGTGCTCGAGGCTCGTCTTGTCCTGTGTCATCTCCCCTCGCCCACCCCCAGCGCCCGCGCGAAACCCACAGGACTGCGCGACCGCGAGCAACACGAGCTCTCGGCTGATCTTGAATCAGACCTTGGCACACGGTTCGCCTTCATGCGCCAAACGCGAGAACTGTCGCGCTACCCGCCGCTCATGTGCCTCGCCATTCCTGGACAAGTGATCCGCACCTACGAGAAGCACGGCGTTCTTTTCGCCGAGGCGCGCTTTGCTGGCGTGACACGCGAGGTCTGCCTGCACGCCGAACCTTCTACACAGGCTGGGGACTACGTGTTGGTACACGTCGGCTTCGCGATCAAAAAGATCGATCGCGAGGAGGCCGACCGCACGTGGCGTCTGTTACTCGAGCTCGGCGACGAAGAAGCGCTGAGCATTCAGGAGCAAGCGTGACTCAGCTCAAGTATTTAGACGAGTACCGCGACCCGGCGCTAGCTCAGGCACTCGCCAAGCGCATTCGTGCCGTCGTCACGCGGCCGTGGACGATCATGGAGGTGTGCGGCGGTCAGACTCACGCCATCATGCGCTATGGCCTGCAGCGGTTGCTGCCGGACAAGGTCGAGCTCGTGCATGGCCCAGGCTGCCCGGTCTGCGTCACCTCCCTCGAAATGATCGACCGCGCCCACGCGATCGCGTCCGAGCCAGACGTCATCTTCGCCTCGTTCGGCGACATGTTGCGGGTGCCCGGCTCGCGCGGAGACTTGCTGAGCCGGCGGGCTCAGGGCGCCGACGTTCGCGTCGTGTATTCGCCGCTGGATGCCCTGAAAATCGCGGAGGAGAACCCGACGCGCTCGGTCGTGTTCTTTGCGATCGGTTTCGAGACCACCGCGCCGGCGAACGCACTGTGCGTCCATCAGGCAGCGCGGCGCGGTCTCGAGAATTTCTCGGTGCTGGTGTCGCACGTGCTCGTGCCACCGGTGATTGCGGCAATTTTGCAGTCCGCGGACAACCGCGTGCAGGCCCTTTTGGGACCAGGGCACGTCTGCTCGGTGGTGGGCTATCGCGAGTACGAGTCGCTCTCCACGCGCTACCACGTCCCGATCGTGGTGAGCGGCTTCGAACCGCTCGATCTGTTGGCCGGCGTACTGCGCTGCGTGACGCAGCTCGAAGCGGGCACGGCCGTGGTGGAAAACCAGTACGCGCGAGGCGTGACGCGCAACGGCAGCGCGCCTGCCAAGGCGCTGATCGACGAGGTGTTCGAAGTGACCGACCGCAAGTGGCGCGGCATCGGCAGCATCCCGAAATCCGGCCTGCGTCTGCGGCACGAGTACAGAAAACACGACGCCGTGCGGTTGTTCGACGTCGAGGACGTCGTGACCAGCGAGCCCTGCGAGTGCATCAGCGGCCTCGTGCTGCGCGGCCAGAAAAAACCCCACCAGTGCCCGGCCTTCGCCAAGACCTGCACGCCCGAATCACCGCTCGGCGCGACGATGGTGTCGTCAGAGGGGGCCTGTCGCGCGTACTACGTTCACGCTCGCGACTCACTCGTTCGAGAAGGAGCGCGCACATGATAAAAGAGGGCGTCTTGCGCAAGGCGCGCGAGAGCGCTGAGCTGTCGCTGGCCTTCTTCGAGAGCCACGCCGGCGCGCTCGAAGCTTGCGTACGAGCACTGGCCGAGCGCTTCGAGCGCGGCGGCCGCTTGCTGACGATGGGCAACGGCGGCTCCGCTTGTGATGCGCGCCACGTCGCGGTCGAGTTCAGCCACCCGATCGTGGAAAAGCGCCGCGCGCTGCCGGCGTACGCGCTGGGCGACAGCGTGGCCCTGATCTCCGCGATCGGTAACGACGGCGACTTTTCGCGCGTATTCGTGGAAGAAATCGAGCTACTCGCTCGCCCGCACGACGCGCTGCTCGGTATCTCCACCTCAGGCGCGTCGTCGAACGTAAACCGGGGTTTGCGACGCGGGCGCGAGCTCGGGCTGCTCACGATCGGCTTCAGCGGCCGCGACGGCGGCGCGATGACGGCTTTCTGCGAGCACGCATTCGTCGTCCCGAGTTGGTCGACCCACCGCATTCAGGAGGTGCACACGATGCTCCTGCATCTGCTTTGGGACTCGCTGCACGTCGCGCAAGGGGAGCAGGATGTCCTTTAGCAACGCGAGCGCGCGGCCTCTCCCGAATCGCCTGAGCGTGGCGGAAGCCGTGTTGGCCGCCGCTTGCCCCGCGCCGATCGGCGAGCGTGACTGCGTCCTGCTCGGACACGGCAGCGGCGGGCAACTGAGCGCCCGCTTGATCGAGCAGCTGCTGTTGCCCGCGTTTCGCAACCCCGCCCTCGAGGCGCTGGACGATCAAGCCGTGCTGCCGCTCGCGGGCGGACAACGGCTCGCCTTTACGACCGATTCGTACGTCGTCACGCCGCTCTTTTTTCCCGGCGGTGACATCGGCGAGCTGGCCGTGAACGGAACGATCAACGATCTTGCGGTCGGAGGGGCCAAGCCGCTCGCGCTTTCGCTGTCATTGATTCTGGAAGAGGGCTTCCCGATGCTCGAGCTGCGCCGGGTAGTGGCGTCCCTCAGCGCGGCCGCCGAGCGCGCCCAGGTACCGATCGTCACCGGCGACACCAAGGTCGTGGGCAAGGGCAACGGCGACGGCGTGTTCATCAATACCGCGGGCATCGGGCTCGTGCCCGCCGGGGTCACGCTCGGCTCGGCACGGATCGAGAGCGGCGACGCGGTGATCGTGTCGGGCACGCTCGGCGACCACGGCATGGCCATCCTGTCGCAGCGCGAAGGGCTGGAGCTCGGCGGCGATTTGCAGAGCGACACGGCGCCGCTCCACGAGTTGTGCGGGGCGCTGCTCGAGGCCTGCCCGGAAATACACGCTATGCGCGATCCGACGCGCGGCGGCCTGGCGGCCGTCTTGACGGAAATCGCCACGCGGCGAAACCTCGGCATCGAGCTCGACGAGAGCGCGATCCCAATCAGCGATCCCGTGCGTGGCGCGTGCGAGCTGTTCGGGATCGATCCACTCCTGGTCGCCAACGAGGGCAAGCTCGTCGCGTTCGTGCCCGAGGTCTTTGCCGAGCGCGCTCTGGCGGCGCTGCGCGCGCACCCGCTCGGACGGCAAGCCGCGCGCGTCGGCAGCGTGAGCGATCGCCGGCCGTGGCTCGTCACGCTGCGCGGTCGCTACGGCGAGAGCCGCGTACTCGACCTTCCGCTGACCGAACCACTGCCTCGCATTTGTTGAAAGGAGCCCCGCCATGGCCGATGCGAAAACAGGCGTAGACGAGGTGCACATCCTCTGGATTTCGGAGGGCTTGAGTTGCGATGGCGACACCGTGTCGATCACGGCCGCCTCACAGCCGAGCTTGGAAGACATCGTGCTCGGCCTGATCCCGGGCCTGCCCAAGGTGCACCTTCACAACAAGGTGCTCGCCTATGAAACAGGCGAAGACTTTCTGGCGCCGTTTCGCAAGGCGGCGCAGGGCGAACTCGCGCCGTTCGTGCTGGTCGTCGAAGGCTCGATTCCGAACGAAAAGATCAACGGCGAGGGGTTCTGGACGTCGTTTGGCAGCGATCCCGAAACAGGCCAGCCGATCCCGATGAACGACTGGCTCGATTGGCTCGCGCCCAAAGCTTTCGCGGTGATCGCGATCGGCACGTGCGCGAGCTTCGGCGGCATCCACGCGATGGCCGGCAACCCCACCGGTTGCATGGGTCTGGCCGATTACCTCGGCTGGAGCTTTCGTTCGGCCGCCGGCTTGCCGATCGTGAACGTGCCGGGCTGCCCCGTGCAACCCGACAACTTCATGGAGACGGTGCTCTGGCTCTTGCGCCAAGCAGCCGGCAAGGCGCCGATGATCCCGCTCGACGAGCAGCTTCGGCCGACCTGGTTGTTCGGCAAAACCGTGCACGAGGGCTGCGATCGCGCCGGCTACTACGAGCAAGGCGACTTCGCGCCCAACTACGACTCGCCGCGCTGCCAGGTGAAAATCGGCTGCTGGGGTCCGGTCGTGAACTGCAACGTGCCCAAGCGCGGTTGGATGGCCGGCATCGGCGGCTGCCCGAACGTCGGCGGCATCTGCATCGGCTGCACCATGCCGGGCTTCCCCGACAAATTCATGCCCTTCATGGACCAGCCGCCCGGCGCGTCTCTGTCGTCCACGATCATCGCGCCCTACGGCAAGCTCGTCCGGCGTCTGCGCGCGATGACCAACCGCACCGCCAACCACGAATCCAAGTGGCGCCACAACCGGCCCGAACTCACCTCCGGATACGACCCCCACTTCCGTCGCTGACGCTCGACCAGGAGACCTGCTGATGGCCATGTCAACCAACCCCGTTGCTCCACCCAGTGCCGCGCGGCGTCTCGTCAACATGTCGTGGGATCCGATCACGCGCATCGTCGGCAACCTCGGTATTCACACCAAGATCGATTTCGCCAACCGCGAGGTCGTCGAGTGCCGGAGTACGTCTTCGCTGTTTCGCGGCTACAGCGTGTTCATGCGCGGCAAAGACCCGCGCGACTCGCATTTCATCACCAGCCGCATCTGCGGGATCTGCGGCGACAACCACGCCACTTGTTCGGTCTACGCCCAAAATATGGCGTACGGCATCAAAATGCCGCCGATGGCCGAGTGGATCTACAACCTCGGTGAAGCCGCCGAGTACATGTTCGATCACGCGATTTTTCAGGACAATCTCGTGTTCGTCGATTTCTGCGAGCAGATGGTGAAGGAGACCAACCCCACGCTGCTCGCCCGCGCGGAGAACACGCCGGCGCCGCACGCGAACATCCACGGACATCGCACGATCGCCGACATCATGCGCGCGTTCAATCCGTTCACGGGCAGCATGTACCGTGAGGCGTTGCAGATGAGCCGCCTGACGCGTGAAATGTTCTGCTTGATGGAGGGGCGCCACGTGCACCCGTCCACACTTTATCCCGGGGGTGTGGGTACCGTGCCGACGCCGCAGCTCTTCAGCGACTACCTCACGCGTCTGATAAGGTTCATCGATTTCGCCAAGCGCCTCGTACCGCTGAACGACGATATCTTCGATTTCTTCTACGAGGCCATGCCGGGCTACGAGCAGGTCGGCAATCGACGCATCTTGCTGGCGTCCTGGGGCTCGTTTCAGGATCCGAGCGAGGTCGACTACCGCTACGAGAACATGACGCGCTGGGGCCGCGCGATGTACGTGAGCCCAGGGATCGTCGTCGACGGGGAGCTCATCACGACGGATCTGGTCGAGATCAACCTCGGCATCCGCATCCTGCTCGGCAACTCGTACTACGACGATTGGGTCAACGAACAGCCGTTCGTGAAGCACGATCCGCTGGGAAATGCCGTCGATCCGCGCCACCCCTGGAACCAGACCACCTTGCCCAAACCGCAAAAGCGGAACCTGGAGCAGGGACCGTACAGCTGGGTGATGAGCCCGCGCTGGTACCAGGAGAAGACGGGCGCGCACCTCGCCCTCGACACCGGAGGCGGACCGCTCGCGCGCCTGTGGGTCACCGCGCTCGCCAAGCTCGTGAACACGCCGTACGTCAAGTCGACCGGCAGCGGCGTGCAGATTCATCTACCGAAAACCGCGTCCTTTCCCGAACAAGATCTGGAGTGGAAAATACCCAAGTACGCAAACACGCTCGAGCGCGACCGCGCCCGCGCGTACTTCATCGCCTACGCGGCGGCGCTCGCCGTCTACTTCGTCGAACAGGCACAGGAGCTCTTGCACGCCGGTGAAACCAAAGTATTTCAGGAGTTCTCGGTGCCCGACAGCGCGATCGGCTGCGGCTTCCACGAGGCGGTGCGCGGCGTGCTCTCACATCACCTGGTGATCCGTGACGGCAAGATCGCCAACTATCACCCCTACCCGCCCACGCCCTGGAACGCGAGCCCGCGCGACAGCTACGGCACGCCCGGCCCGTACGAGGACGCGGTGCAAGGCATGCCGTTCTTCGAGGAAAATTCGCAGGCCAATTTCAAGGGCATCGACATCATGCGCACAGTACGGAGCTTCGATCCGTGTTTGCCGTGCGGCGTGCACATGTACCTCGGCAACGGGCGCGTGCTCGAGCAAGTGCACGCGCCGATGTTCGGTGTGAACCCCAAGGAGCGATGATCATGGCCAAGCAAAAGGACAATTTGACGGTTGGGCGGCCCGACGTGAAAGTGACCGCGCCGGCTCACGTACGGGGCGTACCGCAAGGCAATCGCCTCGACGGCGGCACCGAGCACGAGGAGGCGCGTCGCTCTACGGGTATCGATCCGCGCGCGCGTCGCGCTCAAAATCGCAAGGGACCGCAGTTCCCTCCGCCCTGAAAGGAGCACCTAGTGCGGCTCGCCATCGTCGTGCGCGGTACTGTGCAGGGGGTCGGGTTTAGACCGTTCGTGCATCAGGCGGCCGCGCGCTACGGGCTCAGCGGCTGGGTGAAGAACGGCCGCGACGCCGTGCGGCTCGAGGTGCAGGGTGGCAGCGAACAAGTGGCGTCGTTCGAGCGCGCGCTGGCGTTCGAGTTGCCGCCGCCGGCGGAGATCTCCGAGCTGTCGTGCGAGCATGTGCCGGAGCGCGAGGAAATCGGCTTTCGCATCATGGCGAGCGACGCCGACGCGCCGGTCGATTCGCTGCTGCCGCCGGACCTCGCCCTGTGCGCCGATTGTTGGCGCGAAGTCGAGACGCCCGGTGACCGACGCCACCGCTACCCGTTCACGAATTGCGCGCGCTGTGGACCTCGCTACTCGATCGCCGAAGCCTTGCCGTACGACCGCGAGAACACGTCCATGCGCGTGTTCGAGATGTGCAAGGACTGCGCGGCCGAGTACGAAAATATCGCCGACCGCCGCCATCACGCCCAGCCGATCGCCTGCCCGCGCTGCGGGCCCGAACTGAGCTGGATTTCTCGCAAGAGCGAGCCCGCGCGCGGCAAGCATGCGCTCGCGCGCGCGGCGCACGCGCTCGCTTCCGGGCAAATCGTCGCGCTGCGCGGCATCGGCGGCTTTCAGCTGCTGGTCGACGCCACCAACGCCGCGGCCGTCGCGCGTTTGCGCACGCGCAAGCATAGGCCGCACAAGCCGTTTGCCGTGATGTTCCGCGACGAGCGGGCGCTCGCCGAGAGCGCGCGCGTGACCGACGCGGAGCTCGCCGCGTTGCGCGGCACAGAAGCGCCGATCGTGCTCGTGCGGCGTCACGACACGGGTCCGCTGTGCAGCGGCGTGTGCGCGCAAAGTCCATACGTCGGCGCGCTCTTGCCGTATTCGCCGCTGCACGGGCTGCTGCTCGCCGAAGTCGGCCGCCCGCTGGTGTGCACGAGCGGCAATCTCTCGAACGAACCGATTTGCATCACGATCGCGCAAGCCCAAGCGCGCCTCAGCGATATCGCGGACGGATTTCTGACGCACAATCGCCCGATCGTGCGCCCGCTCGACGACTCGGTCGTTCAACTGTCTCGACGTGGACCCGTCGTGCTCCGGCGAGCGCGCGGCTTCGCGCCGCGCACGGTCGCGCGCATCCAGAGCGAGCTCGACGTGTTGGCCGTCGGCGCGCACATGAAGAGCACCCTCACGATCGCCCATCGCGGCGCGTTGATTCCGAGTCAACATCTCGGAGATCTCGAGTCACCCGAGACGCGCGCGTTGTTCGAACGCACTCTGCAGGATCTGTGTGCGTTCTTGGACGCGCGGCCCGAGCGGATCGCTTGTGATCTGCATCCGGAATACGCGTCCTCGCGGCTCGCTGAGCGCTTGGCGGCGGAGTGGCAGGTCCCGCTCATCCGCGTGCAGCACCACCACGCGCACATTGCCGCCTGCATGGCGGAGCACGCGCTCGACGGCGCGGTGCTCGGGCTGGCCTGGGACGGCGTAGGTCTCGGCAGCGATGGCACCATCTGGGGTGGCGAGGCGTTGGTCTGCGAGGGCGCGTCGTTTCGACGCTTTGCCCAGTTGCCGAGCTTCCCACTGCCAGGCGGTGATCGCGCGTCGCGCGAGCCCGAGCGCGCCGCGCTCGGCGCGCTGTTCGAGCTCGCCCCCGACCAGCTAGAGCTCTACGGGCGGCGCTGGTTCGGTGCCAAGCTCGGCCTGCAGATCGCCGCGCTCGAGCGCGGACTCAACTCGCCGTTCTGCTCGAGCGCTGGGCGCTTGTTCGACGCAGTGGCCGCCCTGCTCGGCGTGTGCGAGCTCGTCACGTTCGAGGGTCAGGCGGCGATCGCGCTCGAGTCCCTGGCCGCGGAGTGTGAGCGCGACACGGTCTACCCGTGCCCGCTCAGCCAAGACGCGCCCGCTTCGGCCGACGGCCGGCTGCTGCTCGCCGGCATTTTGGCGGATATCGCCGCCGACGTCCCGGTCGCGCGCATCGCGCGGCGCTTCCACGACACGTTGATCGAGCTCGGCGTCGCGATCGCGCAGCGCGCGGGGCTCCCTCGCGTCGTGCTTTCCGGCGGCTGTTTTCAGAATCGCTTGCTGCTCGAGGGCTTGGAGCAGCGTTTGGCGCAAGAAGGCTTCAGCGTGTACGCGCCGCAGCGGGTACCCGCCAACGATGGCGGCATTTCGGTCGGCCAAGCTTTCGTTGCGGCGCAGACATGAGCTCGAGCCGCCGAGGCAGATTGCCTCGGGCCAAACTGCGTCGCCCTGCTGAAATGTGCTCTGACGACGAGCGTCGTGGTCTATTGTTTGACGTGCGAGCGTATTGCAGGGAGGCACTGTAAGTGCCAAGAATCATCTGCGTGAACGAGCACTGAGTGAATGACCGATTCCGAGATAACCGCTGATCTGACCGCAGCCGGCAGCTTGTCGTGGGACAGCTTCCGACATCTGGTGGAGAGCGTGTCTGACTACGCGATCTTCATGCTCGACGCGACGGGTCACGTCGCGACGTGGAATCTGGGCGCCGCCAAGATCAAGGGCTATGCGGCGAGCGAAATCATCGGCCAGCATTTTTCGAAGTTTTATCCCGCGGAAGACATCGCGGCCGGCAAACCCGAGCGAGAGCTAGCGGAGGTTCGCGAAACGGGGCGCACCGAGGACGAGGGCTGGAGAATCCGCAAGGACGGCTCGCGCTTCTGGGCCAACGTCACGATCTCCGCGCTGCGCAACTCCGAAGGAGCGCTGGTGGGCTACGCCAAGGTCACGCGCGATCTGACCGAACGCCGTCAAGCAGAGGAGACACAACACCGTCTCTGGCAGGAGCAGGCCGCGCGCGCCGCGGCGGAGGCAGTCGCCAGCAAGGCCGAGCACGCAAACCGCATCAAGGACGAGTTTCTGGCTACCGTGTCGCATGAACTCCGCACGCCGCTCAATGCCATCGTCGGCTGGGCGAGCCTGCTCCGACAGCAGCGCCTCGCGCCGCAGATAGCAAAAGCGGTCGAGGTGATCGACCGCAATGCGCAGGCACAGGTCAAGATCATCGAAGACATCTTGGACGTCTCGCGCATCATCACCGGCAAGCTGCGGCTGGAGCCGAAGCCGACGGATCTGGTCGCGGTCGCTCGCCAGGCCATCGAGGTCATCCGCACCTCGGCCATGGCCAAGGAGATCTCGGTCGAGCTCGAGTCGAGCAAGCCGAGTCAGTTCTTGATCGCCGATGCCGAGCGACTGCAGCAGGTCATCTGGAACCTGCTCTCGAACGCCGTAAAATTCACGGACCCGCAAGGCAGGATCCGAATCGGCATCCGCCAAGAGGCGTCGCATCTGCTGGTCTCGGTGAGCGACAGCGGTCGCGGTATCGATCTGGATTTTCTCCCGTACGTGTTCGATCGCTTCAAACAGGCTGACGCATCCACGACTCGCCGCGTCGGAGGCCTCGGCCTAGGGCTCGCGCTCGTGCGCCACATCGTTGAGCTCCACGGTGGCTCGGTGTCCGTCGAAAGTGATGGTCCGGGCAAGGGCTCCACCTTCAATCTCGTCCTGCCGCTGCGCGCGGTCGTGCAAGAAGAACCCACGGCAATCTTGCTGGCGCCCACGCCGGAAGGCTCGGCCGCGATCGGCGACGAGCTGAGCGGGGTTCGCGTGCTGGTGGTGGAAGACGACGCCGACACACGTGATCTCTTGGTAGCCGTCTTGAAGCGCGCGCGCGCCTTGGTCGAAACCGCCAACTCCGCGGAGCGCGGCTTTCGCAAGCTGGTTCGCTTCCAGCCGCACGTACTGGTGAGTGACATCGGCATGGCCGGCGAGGACGGTTACTCGTTGATCCGGCGCGTGCGTGCGCTGGCCATGGCGGAAGGCGGCGGCGTTCCCTCGATCGCGCTCACCGCCTACGCCAGCGCGCACGACCGAGACAAGGCTCTCGCCGCGGGCTTCACGACCCACCTCGGCAAACCAGTCAAACTCGACGACCTGCTCTCGACGATCGCGAACCTGGGCGTCGCCGCGGCCAGCCCAGCCAGCTGAGACGGCGGCGTCGCCGAGCGCGAGGGCGGACGCAAGAGCTGTTGCTTTGGCGACCTAGCCCGCTGAAAGATTGCGCAGTACTGTGCGGCAAAGTTCCTCACAGCGTCCGCAAGCTTCAGCGCACACTCGGCAATGCTCGTGCGCCTCCGCGTGGTTTTCGCACTCGTCACCACACACCGCGCAGGCAACCGCGCAAGCCTCGAGCTGCGCGCGCAGCAAGGCGCCATCGGGCAAGAGCTGGCGCGAGAGCACGTTGGCGGTTGCGCCACAAATCGCGGCACAATCGAGGTTTAGGCGCACACAGCGTCGGAGCGCGGCGAGCTCGGGGCGCTCACCGTCACAGGCGTCTGCGCACTCCGTACAGACCAAGCCGCATGCGGCACAGGCATTCACGCACTTGGCGAGCGCGCTCAGATCGACCGAGAGGTGATTGGGGTTCTTGGACAGCATTCGTTCGACGGTTTGCATGGCTTCATGCGAGCAGAACGCATGCCAAGTCGTAGTCTCGCACTGATACGCTTCTGATCAGCCACGCGCGCAGTGTGGCAGATTGGCGCCCGCCGAATCCGCTCCTGCGATCGCGGCCAATCTTTGGATTCGTTCATAGGCCCCGCGATGATATAACCGCGCTCCTCAGCAATGCCCGCGAGAGACCCAGGGACCCGTGTCTGACGCCGCGCCGGAAGCAGCTGCCGGTCCGCTCCTGGACGGCGACGGCAGTGACGGCGCTGCGGACGACTACAAAACTCCGCCATTCCTGGTGGCCGCGGTCGGCGCCTCCGCGGGCGGGCTCGAGGCATTCTCCACGCTCGTGCGCGGCATCCCGGCGGACGCGCCGCTCGCGCTGATGCTGGTGCAGCACATGGCGCGCGATCAGCACAGCCTGTTGCCGGAGATCCTGGGCAAGCGCAGCGCCTTGACGGTGATCGAGGGGCGAGCGGACATGCCGATCGAGCCGGGCCATGTCTACATCATCTCGGCCGGTACGCACATGACGGCGATCGACGGGCGCTTGCGCGTCCTGCCGCGCCCGCTCGGGTCCGGAACCTCACAGATAGATACGATGTTTCGTTCCCTTGCTCATTATTATCGAGACAAGGCCGTGGGCATCGTGCTGTCGGGCGGAGCCACGGACGGCACGGCGGGCCTACGCGAGATCAAGGCGGCGGGCGGCATCACGATAGCTCAGCTCCCGGACGAGGCTCGCATCGACAGCATGCCACGGGCTGCCATCGCGGCGGGCGTCGTCGACGTCGTCCTGCCCGTCGAACAGATCGCGGCGGAACTCGTGCGCCTCGCTCAGCTCCCGCTGTTCAAGGGGTCCGACGCAGCGCCGTCGTGGCAGCGCGCCGATCTCGAGCCGCCGCAAGCCGAGAGCGACCGAGAGCTGCGCGCGGTCATGACGCTGCTGCGCCGCGCCGGCGGCGTCGATTTTTCGCAATACAAGCGGCCGACGATCTCGCGCCGCGTAGCGCGCCGCATGGCGCTTCGCCGGCTCGAGAATCTCGGCGACTACGTCAATTTGCTCCAGCAAGATCCGGCTGAAGTCGAGAATTTGTGTGAAGATATTCTGATCCACGTCACGAGCTTCTTTCGCGACCCGCAGTCGTTCAGCGCGCTCGCAGAGAGCGTGTTCCCATCGCTGATCAAGCAGCGCGACACCGAAGGCGGTCTGCGCCTCTGGGTGCCGGGGTGTTCGACCGGTGAAGAAGTCTATTCGCTCGCGATCAGCCTGTTTGAGGTACTCGGCGAAGACTTGCACTCGTTCCCCGTGCAAGTTTTCGGAACGGACGTGAGTGAGCGATCCATCAACAAGGCGCGCGCTGGCCTGTATTCGGAGCAGATCGCCGCCGACGTCGGTCCCGAGCGCCTGCGCCGCTTCTTCACGCGCGTGGACGACGGCTATCGCATCACCAAACTGGTGCGAGAGCGTTGCGTGTTCGCGCGCCAAGACGTGACGCGCGATCCGCCGTTTTCACGCCTGGATCTGATCCTGTGCCGCAACATGCTGATCTATCTCAATCAGCCGACGCAGCTCAAGGTGATCGGAGTCTTGCACTACGCCCTCAAGTCGAACGGGCTCCTGATGCTGGGCCGCGCAGAGACCACGGGCGCGAGCGCGGAACTTTTTTCCGTCGTCGACAAGCGCTTCAGGATCTACCAAAAGAAGGCGGGCGCGTTGCTCGCAAATATCGATTTCAGCAGCACCGCGCCGAACGTGGTCACCCCGTCGCTAACGAGGCGACCTCATCTGTTGACCCCGCCGCGCGCCTGGGACGTACAGGCCGAAGCCAATCGGCTTTTGCTGGACCGTTTTGCTCCGCCCGGGATCGTGCTCGACAGTGAATTTCAAATCACGCGCGTACGCGGCCGCACCTCCGCGTTCCTCGAGCTGCCCTCGGGCGACGTCAGTCTGGACGCGCTGAAAATGGTGCGCGAATCGCTGCATTCCGCGCTGCAGAGCGGATTGCAAGAGGCGCGCGCGAGCAAAGCCGCCGTACGCAAGGAGGGCCTCGACGCGAGTGACGGCCGTTCAGCGACGACGATCGACATCACGCCGTTCGGTGACCCGGAGGACCCTCACTATCTGGTGCTGTTCGAGGCCGAACCGAGCACGCGTCCAGAACCCACGGTGCAGAGCAGCGCAGATGCGAGCAAAAAGCGCGATGAAGCGCTCGAGCAACTCCGGCGTGATCTCGCCGGCACCCGTGAGCAGTTGCGCGCCAAGCTCGACGATCTGGCGGCGGCCAACGAAGAACTACAGTCGGCCAACGAAGAGATCCTCTCGAGCAACGAGGAACTGCAGTCGACCAACGAAGAGCTCGACACCGCCAAGGAAGAGCTGCAATCGACCAACGAAGAGCTCAGCACCCTGAATGAAGAGCTCCACTGTCGGAATGAAGAGCTGACGCTGGCCAACGCCGACCTCGGCAATCTGCTGGCCAGCGTGCAGATCCCGATCGTGATGGTGACGAGTGATCTGCGCATCCGCCGTTTTACGCCGGCGGCCGAGAAGGTGTTGAACCTGATTCCCTCGGACGTCGGTCGCCCCATCAACCACATCAACCCGAACATCTCCTGCCCCGAGCTCGACCGCTTGATCAGCAACGTGATCGCGAACGGGACCGCGCGGGAACAAGAGGTGCAAGACCGCGACGGCCGCCCCTATTCGTTGCGCATTCGCCCCTACAAGAGCGTGGAGGATCGCATCGACGGCGCCGTGCTCGCGCTGGTCGATATCCCCACCCTGCGCGACCTGATTTCGGTCGCCGAGGAAACGGGCGAGGCGACCATGTCCAGCGTGCCCGAGCCGATCGTGCTGCTCGCCGCGAATCTGGAGGTGCTGCGCGCGAATCCGGCATTTTACCGGGAATTTTCAGGGTCGGCCCCGGACGTCGAGGGCAAGCCGATCTATCAAGTCCAGGGCGGTCGCTGGGACAACCTGGAGCTCCGCCGGCTGATCGAGCGCGTCTTACCGGAGCGCGAAAATTTCGAAAACTTCTCGCTCGAGTGCGTCGTGGGCGACCACGAAAAGCGGCGCTATGTGCTGGATGCTCGCCGGGTCGGCGCGGGTAAGGCCAAGGGCGCAGTGATCCTGCTCTTGATGCGTCGGGAGCTCGACCGTGCACAGTAACGCGACCGCCGACGACGCGCGTGATCTCACGGAGCTCATCAAGGAGCTCCATCGGCAACGCGAGCTCATCGAGCAGCTGCGCGTCGAGAACGAGTACCTGCTCGAGTCGCAACGCGTCCTCGAACAGACGCGCGACTATTACGCGGATCTATATGATTTCGCGCCGCTCGCGTCGTTCACCCTCGACCACGCCGGCAACATCAGGTCGCTGAACCTGCAGGCCACACGCCTGTTCGCTCACGATCGGCGACAAATCCTCGGCATGCCGCTCAGGCGCTTCGTCATGTCCAATGACCGCTCGCTCTTGCAGGACCATTTGCTGTCGTGCTCCGCGGGCCTCGCCTCCTGCGAGCTCCGTGTGACCACGGGCGGGGACGAGCAACCGAACCTGGTTCGCCTGATCAGCCGCCAAGTGCTCGAATCCGGCTCGCCCAGCTACGTCTGTGCGGCCATCGATTTACGCGAGCGCGTGCGGGCGGAGGAGGAGAGCCGCCAGCTCGCTAAAGGCGCGCGGGATTTGCAGGCTGCCAATGACGCGAAGGATCAGTTCATCGCCGTCTTGAGTCATGAGCTGCGCACACCGCTCACGCCGGTCTTGGCGGCTATTTCCGCGCTGTCGGAAAAAGAAGACACGCCCGCGGATTTGCGCGCCACCTTTGCGATGCTGCAGCGCAACGTCAACGCGGAGGCCCGCTTGATCGACGATCTGCTGGACGTCACGCGCATTGCCCACGGCAAGCTGAGCATCGAGAAGCGGCCGATGGATGTGCATCGAGCGGTTCACGACACGGTCGAGACACTGCACGCCGAGATCCAAGCCAAGGAACTCGACATAGAATACGAGCTGGATGCCGACGAGCGTTGGGTCGCTGGGGATTCAGCTCGGCTCCGCCAAGTGTTTTGGAATATCGTACGCAACGCCATCAAGTTCAGCGACAAGCGTCAAAAAATCACGATTCGTTCCTGGAACCGAGACGGACACATCGCGCTCGAGGTGAGCGACATGGGTTGCGGCATCGCCGCAGGGGACGTGCCGCGCTTGTTCGCGCCGTTTTCGCAGCTCATCGACGATTCCTCGAGCCCGCGCGGTGGCCTTGGTCTCGGCCTCACCATTTGTCGAGGCATCATGGATCTGCACGGCGGTCAGATCAGCGCGCACAGCCGTGGCCCGCATCAGGGCGCGCGCTTCGTCGTCGATCTCACGACTGTCGAAGAGCCGGCCCAATTGACCCCCGACCGCCGGTCCACGCCGCCTCCGCCCAAGAGGCTCCGCATTCTGTTGGTGGAAGATCACGCCGACACGGTGGACGTGCTGCGCGATCTATTGAGTCGCGCCGGTTACGAGACCTGCACGGCGACCTCCGTGGAAGAAGCGCTCGAGTACGACCTCGGTTCGGTC
>DASXKQ010000068.1:0-17885 GCA_036496745.1 Polyangiaceae bacterium | reverse complement strand
AAAGCGCTGATTCGATAGCTGCGTCGGCGGATACAAGATGAGCGGCGTACCCGCGGTCGTCTGTGCCAAACGCACGTCCAAGACGTCTCCGGTGGCCACGTGCAGCACACTGAAAACATTCGGCGTCGTCGTCGCAACGAGCTGCCATTCGACTTCTGGAATCGTGCAGTCGCTGGAAAAGGCCGTTTCGAAAGCCGGCATGCCGAACACGGTCGTGGGCGCGCCTTGACTGAGACAAGTGCCCGTAACCCGCGAGATCAAGAGCACGTTTCCCGCCGTCGACGCGTCGCAGCTCGGCCCGTCCGGCGCGCCGGCGTCGATCGCAATCACGGCATCCGCGGGGCTCGAGCCGCACGCCCAAAGCAGCGGAAGCACGAGCCACGAGGTCCTCCGCGAAATGCTGCTGGTGATCCAGAAGGTTGCCACGGCGAGACCCTGCAAAGATACACGAGAAATCTCGGTGCGGTAGAAGGCGCGGGGCAAGTCGATGGGTTTGTTGTTACACTGACTGCCAGTGACGACCAGGGTGCTTCCTTCCAGGCCGGGCACGGCGCGCCTCGATCCCGAGGAGGATTTGTACGCGGCGATTGTCGCCAACGCGCCGGGCTGGCAGCGCTCGAGCTTCGATCGCTACTACCGACTCGTGCATGGCCTGCTGCTCAAGTCACTCGGACCGCGCGCGGAGATCAGCGATCTCGCCGGCGATGTGTTCGTCACGTTCTTCGCGAACGCGCAGCGCATCCGCGCCGCGGTCACGATTCGCAGTTACCTGATTTCGATCACCATGAACATCGCGCGGCGCGACATGCGCCGCCGCAAGCGCCGCGAGCTCTTCCATCGTTTCGACGGCGGCACGGGTGATTTCGAGCACGAGCCGGGTTCCGACGATCCCAAGGCCAAGGCCGCCCTGATCCAACTGAGCCGCATCTTGGACGGCCTCGGCCCCGATGATCGCGCAGCTTTCGTGCTGCACAATCTCGAGCGCATGCAGATCGCGGAAATCGCGGGCGCCTTGCACGTGTCCGAATCGACGGCCAAGCGCCGCGTGCGCCGCGCCAACGAGCACGTGCTGAAGCGCGTGGGTCGCAACGCGCTGCTCTCCGACTACATCCAAACGAAATCGGAGCGCTCCACATGACGCGCCAGCGCGAGCTCAGCGCCGAGCAGGTCGCAAACGCGTTTCGCGCGCTCTGCGACGAGCACGCGGCCGAGCGCCTGGCGAGCGACGCTCGCGTCTCCTGGCGGCGCGTGGAGCTCGCGAATCCGGTCGCTGCCGAGCCGCGTTTCGGTTGGCGACTGCGCGCCGCGGGCATGGGCTTGCTGCTCGGTGCGGCCGCCACCGCGTTGCTGCTCGCGCGCGCGCACAGCGGGCTCAGCTATACGCTCCGAGGCTTGCAAAACGAGCACGGCTTGCTCGCCACGCACGACCACGACGGCGAAGCGGACTTCTCCGACCAGAGCCGGCTCGTCGCCTTGCCCGACACGTCATTCAGCGTCGAGATTGCTGGGCGCCACGCCGCACGCGCACGCCTGATCAAGGGCGCCCTGCAAGTCTCCGTGCATCACGCCGACGACACCAACTGGAGCTTTTTCGCCGGCCCTTACGAGGTGCGCGTGATCGGCACCGAGTTCGACTTGAGCTGGGATCCGACGCCCGCGCGCTTGTCGATCAGCATGAAGAAGGGCGCTGTGTGCGTGCTCGCGCCGGACGGCACTGTGCGCGCGCTCAAGGCGGGCGAGAGCTTCAGTCTGCCTGCGCCGGAGGCCCCCGCGCCGCTCGCTGCCGCGGCCCGCGCTCCGGCCGCCGCGAACGCGCCGCTCGACTCGGTTCACCCGAACGCGGTCACCGCGCCCAAATCGCTCGCGGTCATGGCGCCGCGCGCGGCCACCGCCAACTTGCCAGTGAGCTGGGACGCGCTCGTCGCCAAGGGCTCCTTTGCGGAGGTCGTCAGCCTCGCGGAAGCGTTGGGAGTCGAGCAAGCGCTCGTGACGCGCGGTCCGGCGGATCTCAAGGCATTCGCACAAGCGGCGCACTACACGGGCCGCGCGGATCTGTCGCTGCGCGCTTGGTCCGCGCTGCGCGAGCGTTTTGCCCGCTCGGCGCTCGCTCAACCCAGCAGCTTTTTCCTCGGGCGCATTTACGAAGATCAGGGCAACCTGGCGGCCGCGCTCAAGTGGCTCAGCACCTACAGCAGCGAGGCGCCGGGCGGCGTATACGCGGCGGAGGCCCTCGGTCGTCGCTTGAGCCTGCTCGAACGTCTACGCGGAAAATCCGGCGCAACACAGCAAGCGCGCGAGTATCTGGATCGCTTCCCGGGAGGCGCCTACGCTCAGACCGCCCGTGCGATCCTCGACGAACACTGATCGGTTTCGCTCGGCGATTCGCTGGCTGTCGTACTTGCTGTGCTGGGGTGCTCTGTTGCCTTGGGCACGCGCAGCGCGTGCGGAGCAAGGCGACCTACCGCGCGTGGTCGTGATCACGGACCCGACGCCGATGCCTGTCTTGAGCGACGCGTTGATTCGCGTGCGCGGCGAGCTGTCGGCGGCTGGGCTGCAAGCCGAGCTGCGTGAGCGCAAGAGCAGCGACCCGAGCGAGTACAAGCCTGACGCCGGCGTGTACGGCGTGCTCGCCTTCGAGCAACTCGGCCCGGTGATTCTGATCCACGCGTTCGGCCCAGCTGCGCATACGCCCATCACCGAAAGCGTCGACACCCAGAGCTCCGCCGTGAACGCAGAAGTGCTCGCCGTGCGCGCGGTCGAGACCCTGCGCGCGGCGATGGTTCAGGAAGCGAGCAACGAACCGAGCGATCTGCCCGAGGCCGTGCGAAACTTCACGCACACGGCGGCCGAACCCGAAGCCAAGCCCGCGCCAGCGGAGCCTATGCCCACGAAACGGCCCGAGCCGAAAGGCACGCCGCCCAACGCGCGCGCGCCGATCAGCAAACCCCGAGCAACGCAGGCGCGCGGAGCCGTCGAACATCGACTGATCGGCTGGCTCGGAGCCGGGCTCTCGCTCGAGCCCAACGCGCGGGCGTACCCGAGCGGTCAGCTCGGCGTGTTGGGCGGGCCGAGCTGGGGTTTCGTGAGCGCGTCGTTCGAGTCGTCATTCACGCGGCTCGAACTCGCGGCTGCCGCGGGCAACGCGCGCATCGCATCCAAAGCGGCGGCGCTCGCGCTCGGCGCGCGACTGATGATCGCTCGTCACGTGGAGCTCTTACCGCGCGTCGCCGGCGGCTACGCTTGGTACGACATCGCCGGAGCGGGCGAACCCGGCTACCTCGGCCAACACCTGAGACCTCACAGCGCCTTCTGCGCGCTGGGCGTGAGCTCGGCCTATTGGTTCAGCGACTCGTGGGCGGCGGCAGTCGATCTCGGCACGCGTCTCGCGCTCGACGCACCGCGCGTGCGCATCGCCGGCAATGATCTCAGCGCGCTCGATCGCCCGTCGTTCAGCGCCGGCCTGCTGCTGTTGGCGAGCATCTATTGAGCGAAGGCGGGCCGCGGCCTTGAAAACCCGCCGCTTACACGAGCAAGCGCGGTCGGACTCTTCACATAGGTATCGGGCAAAAGATCGAGTCTTTGTCGCCGTCGTGGAAATTCGCCACGGAAAGAGCGTGATCGTTTGACGGATCCGCCGCATTAGGTGCGCCCACGATCTAGAGCCATGACCTACGCCGCTCGTTTCCTGTTTGGTCCCGTCGTTCTGCTTTCGCTCGGCGCGTGCTTCAAGCAGAGCTGGGGCCCGCAGAACGCCCGCGGCGACAACGACAAAGCCGCCGCTGAGGACGCCGAGAACCCTTGCCCGTCGGGTACGCCCGCTCCCGAACAAGGTGGGCCGATCGGATTTGCCGCCGTCGACGCGCTGGATCAAGGCTACACCTGCGGCGGTCTCGACGCCGAACCGATCGTCGTGACGACGGAAGAAGAGTTCGAGAAAGCCCTGCACAATGCGACTCCCAAGGTCGTGCATTTCGACACCGCGTTCCGAGGTTCGTTCGACATCGGTTCGAACACCACGATCGAAGGCGGCCCGCACGCCTCGATCAAAGGGCACCTCGAGCTCGACGGTTGCTCGAACGTGATCGTGAAGAACGTGAAGATCGTCGGCATGAACTGCACCGACGCGCCCATGTGCAAAAACGGCAGCGACGCCATCACGCTGAGCAGTGAAGCGCACCACATCTGGTTCGATCATTGTGATATCTCCGACGGCTCCGACGGCAACATGGACATCACCGAAGCGGCCGACTACATCACCGTCTCGTGGACGAAGTTCTGGTATTCGTCGGCGCGCCCGGGCGGACACCGCTTCGCGAACCTGCTCGGCAACTCCGACGCGGCGCTCACGGACGCCGGGCACATTCACGTCACTTTTCATCACGACTGGTGGGCCGACAACGTCTCGGAGCGCATGCCGCGCGTACGCTTCGGGCAAGTGCACCTGTTCGACAACCTGTACACCGCGAGCGGCGACGACTACTGCGTGGGCCTCGGCGTGGACGCCAGCATCCTCACCGAAAATAACCTATTTTCCGGCGTCAAAAACCCGACCAACGCCTCACACGCCAACTCGAACAGCGTGCTCGAATCGCACGGGGACGCGTACGAAAACATCACCGGCACTCACGACAACCACGGCACCGGCGTGTTCAAGCCGCCCTACCCGTACACGCTCGATCCGGTCGAAGGCGTGAAGGCGGCCGTGATGAGCGGCGCTGGGCAGCACTAACCAGCCTCGAATTAGAACGTACCGCCCGTCGCGCCGACACTGAAGCCGCCGACGCCGGTGTCACCGCCGACCCCAAACGGACTCGTACCGCCGACACCCGTGCCGCCGAAGCCCGTGCCGCCAAAGCTGCTGGAGTCACCGGCGATACCGGAGTCCTGGCCGCTCGTACCAGCCACGCCCGTGTCGCCCGCCGTCGCGCCGCTACCGGGGGTGGGCGTTCCGCCGCCCATAACGCCCGAGCCGGTGGGTGAGGGAATCGCAGGCGGCTCACTCTGATCACCGCTGCAGGCGAAGACCGAGAACGCGCCAATTGACCAGAGCAGCACGGCGAGCGCTTGCGCATATCGCATGCCTCAAGCCTGCACACGAAGCGCGTTTGGGGCCACGATTATTTTGGCAAAAATAGCGATAAAATGCCCACAAAATCGCAGCGAATTGCTACACGCTGTCCCGGATTGCCGCGCTTCCAAGACGCTTCGAACCTGGGCCGCTTCGACGGCATCCAAAGGCACGCTCGGTCGCGTGAAGCTCATCTTCCCTACGGCTCGCGCAAGGCGCTGCAGACTCGAAAACGCTATTGCGTGATCGGCACGTGCTTGCAGTCTTGATTCGCGTCGATGCGCGCGCCTTCGTCGACCATCTCGAAATCATTCGGCGTGAGCGCGCCCAAGATCGAATTGTTGATCAGATCCGACGCATCGATCGTGGCGGAGATATAGATATTTCCGCCGTCGGCGAGGTACATGCCGTAGGTTTGGAGCGCCTTGGCCACCGTGCGCGCGTCGGCGTTCGGCAATGAGTTGAGAGGGTAGTCGCCTCGTAGGCGCAAGCGAGCACCGTAGGGCGGCATGTCCGCACCACCGGTCGGACTGCCCACGTGCGTGGCCGGATGAAAGTAGACACCGGCTGCAATGCGATTGTTGTTGATCGTGAAGCGGAGGGCATGCGTGATGTTGCCGGATGCGATGTCTTCCTTCGTGAGCATGAGCGGCGTCATCGGCAAACCCGCCGCGTCCGCGCCGGTGCACCCGTCGCCGCGGCTGAAATTCGGCGGATTTTTCGGGACCCAGTAGTCTACCGTCAGATCCCAAACCACGAGGCAAGTCGCCGTGAACGAGCCGCCCGTCGCCATGCCACCGGTGATGTTCGACTGATAGAGCTCATACAGGCGCTGGCCCTGGTAAACGAACAGATGGCAATCTTCGCCGCCGCCGCACGCGTAGTTGTCGACACCCTCACCTTTGCCTCCCGGAGGCAGAGGCACGGGCGCGGTGTCACAATCCGGCGAGTAAAAGTCCGGCGACGGTGTGAACGGGCGCGGAGTGATGGTCGCGTCTGCCGTATTGATGTTGAACGAGAAATCGATGCCCAGCGTCGTGGGCTTCGGGGCGTCGCCCCAACCGACGGTGTTGAGTGCGTCCATGACCGTCGCGGATTGTGAGTCGAGCGGCGCGTTGGAAATGTCCTGGTAAAACGGCGCACTCGACGGGAAGGGGCCCATACCGGTCTGCCCCGAACCAGCTGCTCCAGCGGCACCCGCGCTGCTCCCTGCACTGCCCGCGGCGCCGCCTGCGCCTCCTTTCGACGAGCCCGCACTGCCACCTGCGCCTCCCTTCGACGAGCCCGCGCTGCCACCTGCGCCTCCCTTCGACGAGCCCGCATTGCCACCCGTTCCGGTTCCGCCCGCGTTGCTGCCGCCGCTGCCGCTACTGTTCGAACCGGCGGTGCTGCTGCCACCGCTCGCGTTCGTGCCACCGTTGCTCGCTCCACCCGAACCGCTCGCGCCGGCGCCACTCGCACCCGAGCCGCTCGCACCCGAGCCGCTCGCACTCATGCCGCTGCCGCCGTTGCTCGTGCCGCTGCCGCCGAGCGCGCTACTGCTACCGCCCATGGTGCTCCCACCGTTGGCATTGCCAGGCGGCGCCGCGCCGTCCTTGGACCCATCCACGCTGCACGCGGCTAGCCCGCAGGCCGCGAGAAAGAACAGAGTGCACGGGAGCTCGAGCCGGCGCATGGTTATTTCGTGATCGGAACGTGAGAGCAGTTCTGATCGGCCGAGTTGATGCGCGTGCCGCCGTCGACCATTTCGAAGTCTTTCGGCTGTAGTGAACCGAGGATCGAATTGTCGATGATATCCGAAGCGTCGATGGTGGCCGAAATGTAGATGTTGCCGCCGTCGGCCAAGAACATGCCGTAGGTTTGCAGAGCCTTGGCCACGGTGCGCGCGTCGTCGCTGGGCAGCGTCGACAGATCGAAGTCGCCTTTCAGGCGCAAACGCGCGCCGTAGGGCGGCATGGTGGCGCCGCCGCTCGGACCGCCGAGGTGCGTCGCGGGCCGCACGTAGACGTCGGCAGCGATGTGATCATTTTCGATCGTGAAGCGAAGCGCGTGCTTGATGCTACCCGATGCGATGTCTTCTTTCGTGAGGATCAGCGGCGCCATCGGCAGATCCGCGGCGTCGCCGCCGGTGCAGCCGTCACCACGGCTGTAGTTGGGCGGAGCCATCGGCACCCAGTAGTCGCGTGTCAGATCCCAGAGCGCGAGACACGTCGCGGTGAACGTGCCGCCCGTCGCCAGGCCGCCCGTGACGTCCGACTGATAGAGCTCGTAGTAGCGCGTGCCCTGATAGACGAACAAGTGACAATCGCCACCGGTGCAGTCGTAGTTGTCGACGCCCTCGCCCTTGCCACCCGGCGGCAGCGGTACGGGCGCGGTGTCGCAGTCCGGTGAATAGAAATCCGGCGACGGTGTGAACGGGCGCGGCACCACGCTCGCGTCTGCCGTATTGATGTTGAACGAAAAATCGATACCGATCGTGGTGCGCGTGCCGGAGTCGCCCCAGCCGGCCGTTTGCAGGCCGCCCATGATCGTCGCGGATTGCGCGTCGAGCGCGGCCTGCGAGATGTCTTGATAGAACGGCGCACTCGCGGGGAACACGCCCATGCCCGGCTGAAGGCCACCGGTGCCGGTACCGCTGCTGCCGCCGCCGCTCGAGTTGCCCGCCTTGCCGCCGCTGCCAGTGTTGCCGGTGTTGCCAGCGCCCGCGTTGCCACTGCCCGCATTGCCGCTTGGCGCGGCGGCAGTTCCATTGCTGCTTCCGCACGCGGTCAACGCGCAGACCGCGAAGCACAACGCGACGGCGGTGAATCGTTTCTTTTCGCCCATGGCTCCGTATTGGGCCAGATTGTTTGGGCAAGGTCACGCGTTCACACGTCGATTGGTAGGACATCAGCGGTACGTGTGTGATGCGAGTCGACGCCGCACGCAAAACGATTGGACGCGGCGCGGCACGCGCAACGCGCGCTAATCGTTGAAGGTAAAGCTCGCCGTGCGGCAGTCGAACCCGGAGTCGACACCGCACGAGACCCCGGCATCGCCCGTGGCCCCCGCATCGGTGCCGCCGTCCGCCTCGGGTGTGCAGATGCACGCGCTCATGGCGTTACCCTCTTGGCCCGCTTTGACGTTCCAAAATTGGTCGTAGTGGATCGGTGCATCGTAGACGGTGCCGGCCAGGTGAAGACCGCCGGCCGTGAACGCGAGCACGGTGTTGGCCGTCGGTTGCTGCGCAAGCGTCCCGAGCTCTCCGACCGAGCCATTCAGCGTCAGATCGAAGTTTTCCTCGGCGGTGGCTTGCTGCGGCTCAATCCAACGGCAGTCGACGAAGTCGTACGTGAAGGGTACGGGCGGCACGGCTTGCGAGTCACCGAGGAACGTGTCGCCTTGCAAGGCATTCACCGTGGCCAGGCCGTGTATGTGCACCGTGCCCTGATAGACGCATGAATGCATCACGTCTTGCGCTCCGACGGGATTGCCCTGCACGAGGCTGTCGTACGCGATCTTGATCATGGTGCGCAGTCCGCGCAGGGCGACGCCGTCTTGACACGCTTGGCCGCACACGGGAGGAGGCGTCGACTTGGCGCCATTGCCGCAGCCTACACACAGCAGCAGCGCGGCGCACAGGGCGCGCACTCGAATCGTTGGAGCGAGACCAAAACCGAATGACCGATTGCTCATGACACTAGAACCCTCCTTCGATCCCGAGGCTCGGGATGGTGATGGGGCCGACCGTTTGAGTCTGACAGCCATTGATGTTACAGGTAGTGCTCACGGCTTCCTTGCTGAGCGTTGCGTTCAGCCACTCTGCCACGAACGACAGCCACACCTTTTTGCTGAACTGCCAGCGCTTCTCGAGCCGCAGATCCAGGCGGAAGAACGGCGGCAAGCGCGTCGACGTCGGATCCGTTGGGTCGGGCGCCTTGGGCAGCCCGGTATAAAACGTGACGCGCGTGCCGGCGCGCCAGTTGCGGCCCAGGTTGTACGCGAGCGCGCCGTTGATGACATGCGTGCGATCGAACATGGCAATGAACTCCTGATTGCCGAGCGTGCGCACCGAGCGCGACAGCGTGTACGAGGCGAAGCCGCCGAGCCGGCTCGTGAGATCCTTCTTCAGGTAGAGTTCGAGCCCGTAGGCTGCGCCGTTGCTGCGCACGGCCAGCTCTTTGAGTGTGTTGTTGGCGCCACCGCCGCCACCGCCGCTGTTGTCGGCGCCCGTCTGACCCGGCGTCCTATTGTTCAGCCCGCACGGCGCGCGCCCGCGCGGCTCCCCACCGAAGTCGCCACCGAGAGTATCCGCTGGGAACTGGCCCGGCAGACAGCCGGAGGCCTCGCGCTGCGTCACGCTGAGCGGGTCGCTCATATTGAAGAAACCGTTGTGGAACACGGTCGCGGTGAACTTGGTGGCGTGGCCGAAGTCGTACTCGATGCCCGCGCTCTCTTGCACGGCCAACTGCAAGCCGCCGCGTAACCCTCCGGGTTGAAAGCCGGGCAAAGGCACGATGAACGCGGGCGGCTGATGGGCGAGCCCGAACGTCGAGAGCAGCGCCAATTGCTTGTTCACCGCGAGCCGCGTGGCAAAGCGTGGATCGACGCCGATGGCGCTCGCGCCTTCCGAGGTAAAGTAGTCGACGCGGATGCCTGGGGTGACCGTCAGTCGCGGACCGAGGTCGAGCACGACGTCGCTGCGCACGCCGGCGGCGAGATCCGAACGCGTCGGAAACAGCGCGGCCGCGGCGGCCTGGGTCGCATTGAAATCGCCCAGATTCACCTTGACGTCGTAGGTGTCGAGCTGCACGTCGGTGCCCAGCCGAAACAGAGCGCCCGGCGCGATGCGTTGCGCGAGCTCGACGCGCGTCCCGAGCAGACGATCGCGTATGAAACGCGTATCCGGCAGCTCCGACAAGTCCTCGCCCAGCGTCGTCGCGAAACGCAGATTGCCGTCGTGCTCGAGGCGATGATCGTAGCGCACGTCCGCGCGGTGAAACTCGGAGCCGAACACGGGGACGACGCCGGTCGCGCCGCGCTGCCCGAGAAAATCATCCGAACCGAAGACGAACGTGCTGACCGTATCCTTGGGTGTGAGCGCATAGCCGACGCGCGCTTGGTAGTCCCAATAGTTGAGCACCACGTTCGATTGGAGCAGCGTGAGTAGCTCGGCCGTGTACGAGTAGCGCCCGGCGAGCAGCACACTGCCGCGATGATCGTCGAACGGCGTCTCCACCAGCGCGCCGGCGTCGAAGATGCGCACGTTGTACTCGCCGTGCAGATCGCTCGCGGGCGGCGCGGTCTCGCCGTCCACGATGCCGCCGCTGAAGCGACCGAAGCGCGCCGGATAACCGCCCGGATACAGATCGACGCGATCGATCAGCGCGGGGTGAATCACCGCCGGCCCCGCGCCCACGTGATAGAGCACCGGAATACGAATGCCGTCCACGAAATAGCCGACGTCGCCGGGGGGCGCGCCGCGCACGAAGAAAAACGGCAGACCCGAGATGATCGGCGTCACGCCGGGCATGACCTCGATCGCACGGAACGGATCGCCGAACGTGCCCGGGATCTGACGCACTTCCGCGCGCGAGAGCGTCGCCGTCCGCGACGGCTCGGGCTTCACGCCGTACACGTCAATCTCGATTTGCTTCGGCCGGGGCGTCTTCGCATGCGCGCTCTGGGTCGCCTTCTGCCCGGGCTCCTCCGGCTTGGTCGCCGCGGGTTCCGGCGGCGGCTCGGGCGGAGGCTCCGGTTGTACGAAGCGCACCTCGACCCGGATGCGCACGGTCATGGGCACGCCGTCGCGCGTCGCGGGTTGGAAACGCCAGTCGAGCGAGCTTACGACCGCCTGGTTCGAGAACGGCTCGTTGCGCTCGTTCGGCGCGGCGGACTTCACGCTACCGTCGGGACCGATCACCAGCGTGAGCACGACGACCGCGTCGCCCTTCGCGCCCTCCGGATAGCGCGCCGTGAGATCGGAGATCGGGACCGGTAGTACGATCGTTGGTTTTGACGCGGCCGCGGGCGCGGGCTCTTGTGCCCAAGCGACGCCCGCATGGACCGAGAGCGCGAGAGCCACCAGCGACGCACCGAGACCAGCGCGCCAGCTTGGACCTCCCCGACGTTCTCGGCTATCGCTGACGGGCATCTGACTCGTGATGAGCGAGCGCGGACGCACGCTGCCCCTGCAACGTACCCCGCGCTCCGCCAAAGCAGGCTAGCAAAATGCCCAAATTCGAGATCGTCGACGACAAGCTGCTCCTGGACGGAGCGCCGCTGCTCGAAGGGCTCCACGCAGCGCTCACGGCGGACGCGCAGCAGACGTTCGAGGATGGCCTCTTCCTACGGGTGAAATTCCCGCGGCCCGGCTCGCGCTGCGCGCTCGCGCTCGGCAGGCCTGTCGGCTGGCGCCGCTTTACGGCTTGCCACCGCTACGAGCCGTTCTGGATGCTGCCCAAGGTGGGCACGAAGGCAGCCGAGCTGCCCGCGGAGACCCAATCGGTTCTCTTCGAGCTCGATGACGAACGGATCGCGCTCTTCGTCCCGCTCGTGGAGTCGCCGTTTCGGTCAGCGCTGCGCGGCTACACGACACTCGGCCTGGACACGCTGGTCGGCGTCGAGAGCGCGCTCGAACTCAGTGTCGAGAGCGGTGATCCGCAGGTGCGGGGTGAATCCGCCTTGTGCTTGTTCATCGCGGTCGGCAAAGACCCGTACGAGCTCATCCCGCGCGCGGCGCGCGCAGTCGGCGAGCGGCTCGGTACGGGCAGGCTCCGGCAGGACAAGCCGCTGCCTGCGTTCTGCGACGTATTCGGTTGGTGCACGTGGGACGCCTTCTATCAGGCCGTGAGCCACGACAAAGTGCTTGAAGGACTGAGCGCGTTCAAGAAAGGCGGTATCTCACCGCGCGCGATCATCCTCGACGACGGCTGGCAATCCGAGCACGAAATGCCGAGCGGCGAGCATCGCCTGACGGCTTTCGCCGCCAACGCGAAGTTTCCCGGCGATCTCCGGCCGACCGTGACGATGGCCAAGGAAGAGTTCGGCATCGAGCATTTTTGGGTTTGGCACGCCATGCACGGCTACTGGTCCGGCGTCGACGGTGAAAAGCTGCCCGGCTACGACGTGCGCGAAGCGCGGCGCGCCTACGCTCCCGGCATTCTGCGCTCGGTGCCGACCTTCAACGAAGAGTGGTGGGGAGCGCTGGTCGGCGTGGTCCCGCCGGGCGCGATCGCTCGCTTCTTCGACGACTATCATCGTCATCTAGCCGCGCAGGGCGTGGATGGCGTCAAGGTAGACAATCAGGCGGCCACCGAAGGCATCGCGGGCGGCCTCGGCGGTCGCGTGGTGTTGATGCACGCCTACCGCAAGGCGCTCGAGGCGAGCGTGCTCCGTCACTTTCACGGCAACCTGATCAATTGCATGTCGAACTCGAACGAGATGCTGTACGCGGCGCGCGATTCTACGCTCGTGCGCTCGTCGATCGATTTTTGGCCGACTCGCCCGGAAACCCACGGCGTCCACCTGTATACGAACGCGCAATTCGGCGTCTGGTTCGGGGAATTCGTGCACCCGGATTGGGACATGTTTCACTCCGCGCACGCGATGGGACCGCTGCACGCGGCAGGCCGCGCCGTCAGCGGCTCGCCCGTCTACGTATCCGACAAACCAGGTCAACACGACTTCGAGCTACTGAAGAAGCTCGTCACCTCCGACGGTCGCGTGTTGCGCGCGCGCCACGTCGGTCGCCCGACGCTCGATTGCCTCTTTCGCGATCCCACCCAAGAAGACGTGCTGCTGAAGGTCTTCAATTTCAATCTCGACGCAGGCCTGATCGGCGTCTTCAACGCGCGCCACACGCCGGTCACGCCGCGCGACATCTCGGGCCACGTTTCGCCCTCCGACGTGCACGGGCTCGCTGGTTCGGAGTTTGCGGTCTACTCGCACCACGAGCAAGCGCTGCGCCGCGCGCGGAAGGACGAGCGGATCCCGCTCACGCTCGCCGAAGGCAAGGCCGAGGTTTTCACGATCGTCGCCCTCTATCAGGGCGTCGCGGCCATCGGCCTCACCGACAAATTCAACAGCGCGGGCGCCATCACCCACAAGGGTTGGAAAGGAGACAGCTACGTCGTGACGCTGTGTGACGGCGGATCCTGTCTGCTCTTCTCCGAGCAGCGACCGAAGAGCGTGACCGTAGACGGCAAAGAGTTGCCCTTCTCGCACGACTCTTCGAGAGCGCTGCGCGTCGTGATCGCGGCGCCGGGCGCTTGCGAGCTACGCGTGAACTATGCTGGCTGAGCGCCGGCCGAGCGCAGTGCCGCTCGGCCAAACGCGCGGGGGACGCTGGCCTCTGCCGACCCATGCTGCCTGACTGCCGCGCCGGCCTTTCCGCGTGCTAGCCCGGCCCGCTGATCGGAGCTTGCGGGCATTTCGCCCCGTGGAATAAGGCCCCGCACCGACGGTCGGGGGATCAGCCGCAGAACATGCAGCGGCTTTTTAGGGCTGTCCGGCTGGCACGGGTCGTGCGATGGGCGGAGTCCCGATGCTCGAGCGCCTGCTCCAATTCTCTCTCCTCAATCGAATTTCCGCCTTCGTACTGACGGCCGTGCTGCTCGGCTGGGGCTTGTTCGCGTTCAACAACCTGACGATCGAGGCGTTTCCAGATCCGACCGACACACAAGTACAGGTCATCACGCTTTTCAACGGTCAGCCGACCGAGGAGGTGGAGCGGCGCATCTCGCTGCCGCTCGAGCGTTCGTTGAACGGCACCCCCGGACTCGTGAGCCTGCGCAGCATCTCGCTCTTCGGTTTGTCGTTCGTGACGCTCACCTTCGACGACGCGACGGATCCGATGCGCGCGCGCCAGCAGGTGACCGAGCGGATGGCCAACGCGGATCTGCCCGACAACGTGCACCCGTCACTCGGACCGTACGCCACGCCGATCGGCGAAATTTATCGCTACACGTTGGAGAGCCCGAGCTCCGACCCAATGACGCTACGCACGCTGCAAGACTGGGTCGTCGAGCCGCGACTCCTGCAGGTGCCCGGCGTAGCCGACGTCGTGTCCTACGGCGGGCTCGTACGCGAGGTCCACGTCGAGCCGGACGTGAGCAAGATGGTCGATCTCGGCGTCAACCTGAACGACGTGTTCGACGCCCTGAAAAAGGCGAGCGCGAACGCGACGGGCGGCTACGTCGAGCGCGGCTCGGAGATGTTCGTCATCCGCAGCCTCGGCATCTTCGAGAAGCTCGAGGACCTCGCGAACATTCGCGTCGGTTACAACAAGAGCGCGCCGGTCGCGCTGCACGACGTAGCCAAGGTCACCGAGGGCTACGCGCCTCGCCAAGGCATCGTCACGCGCGACCAAAACCAGGACGCGGTCGAGGGCATCGTGCTCATGCGGCGCGGCGAAAACCCGTCCGTCGTGCTCGACGCGCTGCGCGCGCGCGTGAGCAAGCTCTCGCACGGCATCCTGCCGTCCGACGTGAAAATCGTACCGTTTTACGACCGCACGGAGCTCGTCAACACCACGCTCAAGACCGTGTTCCGCAACCTGGCCGAGGGCGCCACGCTCGTCACGCTGGTGCTGTTCGCGTTCATGCTCTCGCTGCGTGCGTCCTTGATCGCGGCCGCGGTGATCCCGCTCTCGCTGGCGGCGTCCTTCGCGTTCCTGCATACGCGCGGCATGTCCGCCAACTTGCTGTCGATGGGCGCGGTCGACTTCGGCATCATCGTGGACGGCGCGGTGATCCTGGTCGAGCATTTGTTTCACAAGCTGTCACCGTCGTCACACGGGCCGCCCTTGGTCGATCCGGCGGAGCCGCTCGCCAGCCGAATTTTCGGCGCGGCCAAACAAGTGGCGCGACCCACGCTTTTTTCGCTGCTGATCATCATCGCCGCCTACATCCCGATCTTCTCACTGCAGCGCGTGGAGGGCCGTATCTTCTCGCCGCTCGCCTACACGGTGGTGAGCGCGCTGGTCGGCGCGCTGCTGATGAGCTTCACGCTGGTGCCGGTGCTGTGCATGATCGCGCTGAAAAATCCGGCCGTGATGCGCGACTCACCGTTATTAATCGGCGCGCAGCGGCTGTTCGACCCCGCGATCAAGTACGCGATGAAGAACGTGCTGGTCGTGATGATCCTCGCCTGCGGTGTGCTCGGCGGCGCCGCTGCGCTCTTGCCGCGCATCGGCAGCGAGTTCTTGCCGGCGCTCAACGAGGGCGCGCTGTACGTCACGTTCCTCTTACCCGGCAACATCTCGCTCACCGACGGCCGCGCGCTCACGCCGCGCCTCGAGGGCATCCTGAAAAGGACGCCCGAGGTCGTGGGTGTGCTCTCCCAGCTCGGCCGCCCCGAGGACGGCACCGACACCAAGCTGCCCAACAACCTCGAAGTGTTCATCAAGCTCAAGCCGATGGAGGCTTGGCGCCCGGACAAGCACACGCTCGAGGATCTGATCGAGGAGATGACTTACAACCTCGAGCAGATCCCCGGCATCGACTACAACTTTTCGCAACCGATCCGCGACAACGTGGAGGAGAACATCTCCGGCCAAAAGGGTCAGGTCGCGCTCAAGTTCTACGGCGAAGATCTGGACAAGCTCTCGGACGCCGCAGAAAAAGCGCGCGATACGATCGCGAAGGTGCCCGGCGCGGTCGACGTCGGCATCACCAAATCCGGCAGCACGCCGCAGATCGCCGTGCACTTGGATCGCCAAGCCCTGGCGCGCTTCGATCTGGATCTGGGCGACGTGCAGGACTACATCGAGACCGCGATGGGCGGCCACGTCGCCAGCGAATTCTGGGACGGCGAGAAGCGCTTCGACGTCACGGTGCGCCTGCCGACGGCGTCGCGTGAAGACATCGGCGCCATTCGCAAACTGATGCTGCCGCTCAAGAACGGCACCCTGTTGCCGCTGTCCGCGATCGCAGACGTCGGCATGGCCACGGGTCGCGCCGCGATCACCCGCGAGGGTGGTCAACGCTACATCGGCGTGCGCATGAACGTGCGCGGGCGCGATCTCGGCTCGTTCGTGGCGGAGGCTCAGCAAAAAGTCGCCGCCGCGGTGCCGCTGCCCGCCGGCTACGAATCGATCTGGGGCGGCGAGTTCGAAAACCAGGAGCGCGCCATGGCGCGGCTGAAGGTCGTGATCCCGCTGGCGCTCGTGATCACATTTTTGCTGCTATTTTCGGCTTTCGACTCGATTTTCGACGCGTCGCTGATCATGATCAACGTGCCCTTCGCGCTCGTCGGCGGCGTGTTCGCGTTGGCGGCCGCCAACATGCCGCTCAGCGTGTCGGCCGCGGTCGGCTTCATCGCGCTGCTCGGCCAAGCGGTGCTCAACGGCGTACTGGTCGTCGCGGCCATTCGCGCGCGCATCGCCGAACACATGCCGATGGAAGACGCCGTGATCACGGGTACGCGCGATCGCTTACGCGCAGTACTGATGACGGCTTTGCTCGCCTCACTCGGGTTACTACCGGCCGCGCTCTCGCACGCGATCGGCAGCGAGACGCAACGGCCGATCGCCGTCGTGGTCGTGGGCGGCACGATATCCGCAGCCTTGCTCACGTTGATCGTGCTGCCCGTCACGTTCTACGTCGCGACCGTGATCCGCCTGCGCTTGAAGGCGCGCGCGGTAGCGATGGCTCCCGCCGAGTGAGCTCGGCTCTGGAACCCGCGCGTCGTTAGTGGCAGGCGCCGCGCGCGCGGAAGGCCGAACTGCTACTGCAAGGTCGGCGTGGTCCAGTCGACCCAAGTGGCCATGTCGACCGTGTAACCGCCGTCGGTCTTCATGATCGTCGTGTTCTGCGTATCGTCGTCGAACAAGAAGCGTTGAACGTACGCGCTCACCTCTGGCTGCTGCGATGCCGGGAACGCGCAGTGATCGTGGTTGCCGATCTGCGAAAATCCCATTTTGTCGGGGATCCCGAGCGCTTCCCAAACCGTGTGCGCCTCGACGGCATCCGTATAGGTGCTGATGTTGCCGAGCCATTCCTGCGTGGTGTTCTCGATCGCCAGCATCGCGCGCGGCGCGACCATCGCCATCAGCATGTGGTGATCGTAGGGCAGCCGGGCCACGCTCGCGTTGAACATGCCGAACGAGCTGCGAAACCAGGGCGCTTCGCTGACGATCTCGGCCGCCGTCTGCACGGTCATCTTGATCGCCTGCATGTCCGCCACCCGCCAGCTGCCGACGCCGCCCGTGCCCGATTCCTGCGGAATCACCAGCACGAAGCGATCCTCGAACGCGCCGACGACCAGCGCGCCTTTGCCGTTGCGCGAGCAACCCGAGACGGCCAGGTGCGTGGTGTCGATCTGCGCGTCGGGCGTCGTCTCGAGCGCGTCGATCAAGCGGCTCACGCCCCAGGTCCAAGCGATCATCGCGCCGGCCGGGTGATCCGCGCCGAACATCGTGTAGAACTTGCCCATGCCGCGCGAGGTGGGCGTCTGCACGGCCATGTCGTCGTTGTCGAACGTGATCACGGCCACGCCCAGCGCAGAGAGCACTGTTTTATCGAGCGACGTGCCGCCGATGCCGATCAACGCGGGATACGGCGCCGAACCGCCCGTGGGCAACGTGATCGCCGCGTCGAACGAGATCGAATTCGCGCCGTCTTGCACGGTGACGGTGATCGAACCGGCGTTCATCGCGCCCGTCACGGTGCCGGATTTCGCAGGCAGCGGGCCGAGCTCGTATTCTTGAAGCTCCGCCGCGATTTCCTCGCGACGACACGCCCACTGAGATTGCTGGGTGATCCGCGTGTTGTCGAGCGACATGAAAGGATCGGGAAGCTTATAGTTGGTGGTGAGCTTGGCAAAGCTCGGCAACGCC